>JASHPA010000196.1 GCA_030038365.1 Nitrososphaerales archaeon | reverse complement strand
TGCCGCATGAATCTCGGAGGCGATGTACGCGACGTGGCCTTGAGAGACGCGCGACAGTCACACGACAGGGGCATGCTCGTCCTCGGTGTCCCTCGACCTGCTGAAGTAGTCTCTCTGCATGCGATATTCAATAACGAATAAGTCCCTCAACCATTTTATTATATCCGATTTTCTGCCAACAATCCATGGCAGGTTGTTCTTGACTGGCCTCGGAGTCAACTTCGCTTAGAATCAGTCCAGCTGAGACCGCGCGTCTGGCTGACAAATTTGAGAGCAAATCGCCGTCCGATGTGCTGCGATGGGCTATCGAAACGTTCCAGTCCGGAGTGGCCCTGTCCTCCAGCTTCGGTGCTGAAGATGTTGTAATCATAGACCTTCTAAGCAAAATCAATCCGAACACGAGAATTTTCACGCTGGACACGGGAAGACTGCACCAAGAGACCTATGAGCTGATGGACGCCATCAGGTCGCGCTACGGGGTAAGTAGAAGTGCAGTTCCCCGACAGGGCAGCCGTGGAGAAGATGGTCGATGAGCATGGCCTCAACCTCTTCTACGAAAGCGTGGAAAACAGGAAGCTCTGCTGCGGGGGTGAGGAAGATAGAGCCTCTGAACAGGTGTCCTTTCGGGGCTCGATGCCTGGATAACGGGACTGAGGAGAGACCAGGTGTAGACGAGGGCTGCGACTAGGAAGATCGAGCTTGATGTACAGGACGACAACATAATCAAGGTGAATCCACTGGCCGATTGGAGCTCGAAGCAGGTATGGCAATACATCAGGGAGAGCAAGGTACCCTACAATCCGCTTCACGATCAAGGATTTCCGAGTATTGGCTGTGCCTCCTGCAGGAGGACCATCAAGCAGAACGAGGACCCGCGCGCCGGAAGATGGTGGTGGGAAACCGAGGGAGTGAAAGAACGCGGCCTCCACTACGACGAAAAGAAGGGGACCTGGGGCAGAGCAGCGCGCCAATAGAATCGTGAAGGATTGTGGGGACACCGGCTCCGCATGGTGGAAAGCTTGTAGACCGAACGATTAAGGAGCCGCGCCTTTCGAAGGCGGTCGAAGACGCGGATAGTCTCCCGAAGATCGCGATAAGCGACGAGAAAGTCAAGGACATCGAGAACATAGCGACCGGCGTCTTCAGCCCGCTGGAGGGATTCATGAATGAGGAGGACCTCTCATCAATCGTACGGGAGAGAAGGCTGGACTCGGGGGTGCCCTGGACCATCCCTATAGTGCTCGATGTGGATGCGGTGCAATCGGTTACGGGCGACGTGGCGCTGACGTACAATGGCAAAGTGGTGGCAACGATGAACGTTGATGATGTGTATTCTTTTGACAAGAAGCGGCTAGCTGAACGGACCTTCGGGACCCTTGATGCAAACCATCCTGGCGTCGTCAAGACGCTCGCTATGAGAGAGAAGATCCTCGGAGGAAAGGTCGAGTTACTCGCCTGGATCGAGGACAGGTTCTCCGGATACAGATTCTCGCCGGCGCAGATCAGGGCGACCATAGAGCAGAAGAACCTGAAGTCAGTCGTCGGGTTCCAGACCAGGAACGTACCCCATATAGGTCATGAGTATCTGCAGAAGCTCGCGCTGACGCTGCAGGACGGGCTTTTTGTGAACCCTGTCATCGGCAAGAAGAAGGTCGGCGACTTCAAGGACGAGGTCATTCTTGAGACATACAGAGTGCTTCTTGACAAGTACTACCGCAAGGAAAGGGTGATATTCGGAATACTCGAGACGGAGATGCGCTATGCAGGCCCGATGGAAGCGGTATTCCATGCGATAGTCAGGAAGAACTTCGGGTGTTCCTACATAATCATTGGACGGGACCACGCAGGAGTGGGGAGCTATTATGGTCCGTACGAGGCGCGCGAGATATTCGCCGAGTTCCCCGACTTGGGCATAGCCCCTCTTCCCTTCGATGAGCTCTTCTACTGCACGAAATGCGCTGGTCTGGCAAGCGACCGGATTTGCCCTCACGAAGGCGCGGATCAGCTTCGCTTCAGTGGCACGAAAATCCGTGAAATATTCAAGAGTGGCAAGAGCCCTCCGCCGCAGTTTATGCGACCAGAGGTCTCTCAGGTCGTCCTCGCTCACCCCGAGCCGTTCATAGAACAGCTAGAGAAGAACTGACTTCCAAGACGAAACCGCTGGACGAGCAGAGTTCTACTATGAGGGCCAGCAAACGGAAGAAAGCCAAGACAGAGGCGCTCGCTCAGACATCGTATGAATTTCTGATTGAGCCGGCTAACAGTGCCAATCAAATAGAGACTGGTCCGGAAGCCCGCGCAGAGAACGCGGAACTAGCCTTCGACCACAATCATCGTCAGGGTGCTTCTGACGCGGTCGAGACGCCTTACCTTCCATGTGATGGTCTCTTTGACTTTATCCATAGTCTCCGCAGACACCTTCGCGACTATATCGTAGACTCCATAAACTACGTATACTTCACTCACGTGCTCAACTGCCTTTAACTGTTTTACGAGCTCTTCCTCTGCTCCTAAATCAGCATTAATGAGGACGAAGGCCATGGGCATTGCCCAAATCTCACCTGTCCTTACTATCTCAGAATAAGGTAATAACCATTGCTCCTTCTATCGACTGTCGAAGTTTTCTGCCGTACCAAGCTACTCGTTTCGGCTGGGCAAGAGAAGAGGGGATGCGATTAATCCACATGGCCGGATCAGTACCTCTCTCGCCGGTTTGCTCATACCGCTGGACCGACATCGTACGTCGGAAACTCGGAGAGAAGTTCATCATCTGTGACGACTTGCGAAGTACGCTCGCCTTGTTATCGTTTTCATTCCTTGCGATGCCGGTGAAGGACAATCCTTGACACGATAAGGACGGGCGCCTCACACACTGCTCCCACGATGGCCATAACCCCCAGGGTGCTCGAATAGAAGTAGAACGAGTCGATTATCACGGGATTTCTCCACATATCATTGCCGTATAGAATTAGTTGGACGGCGTAAACTGGTGAGGAGAAGTATGTGAAGATGGCTCCAACTGCGAAGATCGCAGATGCTATCATCGTTAGTAGGAATGTCTTCGTCTTCCTGTGTCCCGTATCACCAGGTACGATTAGCCTCCCAAAGATTGAGTATGATATGAGGGGCGATATGAGCATCAGAGCCATGATGCCTGACGAGAACAGGTATATCTCCAAGTTCTCATTAGCATAAGTATTGGCTATACGAAACCCTGAAGGAAGGGCCTCCTCTCTGATTCCCGAGAGTAAAAATGAAACTAACGGGACATATCCGGCCCCTGCTCTGGAAAATGAAAGAGCACTCGCGGGAAACTCAAACAGGATCATGAATGCCACAAAGAGGCCCGGCAGGATGAAAAACTCCTTCCTGTGCGCCACCGTCAGAATCCCGTTCTGCAAGGTATGAGAAACAGGATGACAAGTTCTATAAATCCGTTGTAAACGAAGAACCTATTTCAATATCTTCCATAGGATTCGTATGCAAGCCAAGTGAATTAGGGCTAGATTAGGGCTAGGAATGTCTCTGAGGCATCCTCTCGTACCTGATTGTCAGCTTCCTGTAGTTATCCAGCCAGCCCAAGAATCTCTCGACGTTGTACCTGACTCCGTGATACGTCTCCCTGTCGAGCAGCCTTTGGTCTCCCGGGTCTCTTCTTGTTCGGTTCGGGCGAGTATGTCGTTCTTCAGTCCGAGGCCGGTGGTCTTGTTCCTGCCTCGACGTTGGTTACAGAGGCGTGAAGTGCAAGCACGTCTTCGCGATCGAACTCTCGTTACAGATTAGGCGACGAATAGAGAACGCGAAGCGCGTCATGCCTCTCGACTATCAGTCGTGCATTAGCTGCGGCTCCGAGAAAATCAAGCGCGACGGTCTTCACAACAAGAGCGGCCACACCCAGAGGTTCGAATGCTAGCGTGCGGCAAGAGGTTCACGAACAACCTCGGCTTTGAGCGGATGCGGTCTAGTCCCGCCGTAATCACTTTGGCGATGCAGAGCTACTTCGACGGCAGCACCTGTGAACGCAACGGAACCGAGAATTCTTCGATAATCCTTATATCTGCCTCCCGGCACCTGTACTCCCGAGCGGTCTCTTTTGAGGCCGTGGAGGCAGAGCTGGGGGAGCAAGTATACTCTCCCCTATGACTCTCCGAACTTAACAGCCATTCCAGAAGTCCCGCTTCGTCCTTATGCTTCGCACCCTAGAGAAGTTTCCGGATACTTTCGGCCACCAGCCTCTCGTCTCCGTCCGCGAGCAGCAGGCAGTTCACCGCGAGGCTGTTTCCCAGCGCGTAGACCCATACCGAAGGGTCCATTTCCCTCAGCTTGTCTTGGAGTCCGGTCACGTCGGCCGCAGTCCTGTTGGGAAATATCAACCGCAGCCCAAGCCTGTGATAGCCGATGCCTTCGACGAGCCTGTCTGGGAACGCGGACAGCTCGATACCAGAAAGGTCGTTGAGAAGGTTCCTGAGGTTCTCGGCTCTCTTGAGGGCCGGCTCTATGCGCAGTCTGTGGTGGTCCATCGTCATCCATCTCTGCAGCGCGACGACAGTTCCGACGACCTGCAGTCGATCGAGTTTGTAGCCTCGCCCGACGCTCTTGTAGCGACCCGCCCTGGGCTGATAGCCCCCAGCCTCTTGCCCGATGAAGCTGTGGAGGGCGACCGCCTCAACCAGGTCCTTCTTGCCGCACACCCACCCGGCCGAGTTGTCCCCGTGCACGTATTTTGCCGCGTAGCACACAAGGTCGGCGCCCATCTGCGTGAACCTAGTGAGCAGTTCTGTCGGATAGGTCTGCCCGGCGGCGTCGACGATTATCGGTATGCCGCGCTTGTGCCCTATCTCTATCACACGCTGGAGTGGGATTATGTCGGTCCTCGAGTCAGGGAAATCTGGTACCATGAAGTGAATGGCCGCGGTCTTCTCACCTATCGCAGCCTCTAGCTCCGCCTCTCTGGCTCCTCTCTTCTCGTCTCCGACCTCGACTAGCTTTCCTCCAGCCACCTCCATGCTTCGGTCGTACATCCCCGGCTCTGCACCCCGGAGGTTCCGCTGAATGAGAATCTCGTTCCTCATCCCGGCCGAATCGGGCAGCCGTCTCATCTTCTCGGGGTCCTTGCCGGCCATGCAGGCGGCGGCGCTCAGGACGAGCGCGGCGTACGCGCCGGATGTGAGATGTGCGGCCTCCGCCCCGCAAATCTTGGCGATGGCATCTCCCGCCTTCTCCTCGAGCTCCCACATGCTGCACCAGTTCAGATTCGCTTCGACCATCGCGTCCAGGACCTCTTGAGGAAGCACCGACCCGCCCAAGCGCGTTACTGGGAACTGTCCATTGATGACACGCCTCACACCGAGTTCCTTGTACATGCTGCGCATTGCCCTCGCGCCGGGTCTGTCGTGGATAAAAGGAAAGTCTGAGGGGTCCGGCCGAACCCATAATAAAGAACCGTCTCTTGGCGGCTCTCCATCCATGAACGTACTGGTCATCGACTACGCTCAAGACGACCCTGTCAAGTGTACCTCGAGGAAGATGATCAGAATGGGACTTGCGACCGAGGTGTCCCGGAAGTTCCACGCCTCAAGCGCCATGCTGGTCCTAAACCCGTTCGCTGAGATCGTCCTATCCCCTCCGGACTCATCCGCCAAGGCCGTCCTCGCAATTGATTGCTCATGGAACCAGGCCAGGGAGGTCTTCTTCAAGAAACTGGGAGGCAAACACAGGAGGCTCCCGCTTTTGCTTGCAGCAAACCCGACGAACTATTCTCGGCTCGGGATGCTCAGCTCTGTGGAGGCAGTGGCTGCGACTCTCTTCGTCGTAGGCGAGGAAAGCGACGCGGAGAAGTGCCTATCGCTTTACAAGTGGGGTCCGACCTTCCTCACGCTTAACAGGGACCCCCTGGTCGAATATAGTAAGGCGGAATCGGAAGACGCAGTCAGGGTCATCGAAAGGGAGTATTTCGGTCAGTTCCTTGAGGGCAGAAAAGAATAAAGGAGCTCCTACCCGTCTCTTGCCGAGTGACACGACCCGGTGGGCGGGCCACGGGGTTACCCTGGGGAAGTTCCTCCCTCGCTGCAGGATGCATGACGCTGAGAAGCGTAACCGGAGACGGTTGGCGACGGAACAGAAACGAGACCCCCTTCGTCGTATGCGGTGAAGGAGAAATCCGGAGTTCGATGGATGCGGGGATGAAACGGCCGACCCATGCAGAGCAAGGCCGAACGTGGCCGTCGACGGGCCTGCACCAGGCCAAGGTAGGCTGCTAAGCTGAATCCCGCCTAGAACAGAAGGAGGACTACTGCCGGGACGTGTCACTTTTTTCATCGAAATTCTTATGTCCCGATTTTCGACGGAAAACCGACCGAGATGCCCTATCGTTTCGCGCACCTGTCGGATACCCACATAGGGGCGTTCAGGCAGCCCGCGCTCCAGAAGCTCGTCCTGGATGCCTTCATCACGGCCATGGACATATGCATCGAGAGGTCGGTAGATTTCATCATCCTCAGCGGAGACCTCTTCGACTCGAACATCCCCAACATGGCGCTCGCGAATATCGCGGTCAGAAAGATGAAGGAGGTAAGGGACAGGGGAATCCCGATCTATCTTGTTTATGGGAGCCACGACTTCAGCCCGACCCAGACGTCTGTGGTCGACATGCTGGAGAGCGCTGGACTGTTCAGGAATGTATCGAAGGGTGTGACGGTGGACGGCAAGTTCGAGCTCGAGGTCTACAGGGACCCCCGGACCGGGGCCAAACTCTGCGGAGTCTATGGCAGGAGGCTGGGAATGGAGTCGGATGTCTTCAAGTCCCTGGACAGGGAGGCGCTTGAATCGACAAATGGCTTCAAGGTCTTCGCGTTCCACGGCGCCGTCGCGGATCTCGCCCCTGATGTGATGAGGAGCACCTCCGTGCCAGTCTCGGACTTTCCTCGTGGGTTCGACTACTATGCAGGAGGCCACCTTCACGACAGGATGCTAGAGAAGATTTCTGGTATGACCATCGCGTACCCCGGGGCGCTCTTCGCGGGAGGGGACTACCAGGACATGGAGAAGAGTGCCCGCGGGACGCAGAGGGGGTTCTTCGTCGTCACATTCGACCAGAAGGTGAGCGAGATAGAGTTCGTCCCAGTGAAAGCATGCGACTGGCGTCTAATCGAGTACAGCGCGAACGGGAAGAGCTCGATTGACGTGAAGAGTCAGCTGCTTGAGATCGCCAGGAATACCGAGGTCGCCGACAGAGTGGTGCTGCTCAAGGTGTCCGGCGAGATGGTCAGCGGAAGGACCTCGGACGTCGACTTTGTGGAGATAAGGAGAATGATGAGGGACAGAGGGGCGCTTGAAATCCTGCTGAACTACAACGCACTCAGCTCCAAGGAGTATGCGGTCCAGAACGTTGTGACGGACAATCCGTACCAAATAGAGGAGAGGCTCTTCAGAGAAAGGCTGTCGGAGGCGAAGTTCCGCCAGAAGAAGCTCGCTGGAGAAACCGGGGTGACTACCTCCAAGGAGATACTCCATGTGCTCAAGGATGAGAAAAAAGAAGACGAGGTGAAGGACGATTATGAGTCAAGGTTGCTCAAGGGGGTTGTCAACGCCCTGGAGCTGGACGACGAGTTCAAATGATTCTCAAGTCAATCACGCTCCGGAACATCAGAAGCTACCGCGAGCCTGTCACGATCGACTTTGAGCTGGGCACCACCTTGTTCGAGGGAGACGTCGCCGCCGGCAAATCCACGATTCTGTCGGCGGTCGAGTTCGCGCTCTTCGGTCTGGGGGACCTGAACGGCTCCTTCCTCCTCAGGAACGGAATGGAGAACGGCTATGTCACGCTAAAGTTCGAGGTGGAAGGCACCGAGTATCTGGTTCACAGAGGACTTACAAGGAAGGGCGAGAGCGTCAGGTCGGCTGACTCGTTCCTGCAGGAGGGCGAGGAGAGGAAGAAGTACTCGGCGAAGGAGCTCAAGGAGAAGGTCCTGCAGCTGCTGAGGTTCAACGAACCATCGAATCCCAAGGCGCAGAGCGTGATCTATCGTTACGCGATCTTCACACCGCAGGAGGCTATGAGGGATATCATCGAGAGGGACTCGGGAACGCGGCTCGAGACGCTCAGGAAGGCCTACGGGATAGAGCAGTACAGGACGGCGGCGCAGAACACGAAGACCATCTCCACCGAATTCAGGGTCAAGATAGGTGACCTGAGGGGCAGGACCGCTGACCTCGACAGGGAGCGTCAGGAGCTCTTCAGGGTGCGCGAGAGGCTCGAGAGCCTCAAGTCCAGTTTGGCGGAGTCGAAGAAGAAGGAGGAGGCGGTCGCGGGGGAACTTGACTCGAGGAGGATTGCACGACAGGAGATGGAGAAGAGAAAGGAGGAGATGGGGAAGGCGCAAGAGAGAATCCCTCTGCTTGTGAGACAGCTGCACGAGGCCGAGGACAGCCGCTCCTCGGCGGCGAAGGAAGGGGAGGGCGCCCGGAAGAGGGTCGCTACCCTCTCCAAGGATATCGAGCGACTCGCTGCTGTGGAGAGCCCGACGAAGAGCGCGGAAGAGCTCGACAGAGAGTCAGAGAGACTGGAAAAGGAGATTACCAGCCTCAGGGACGAGTCGTCCAGACTCTCTGAGCGGCTGGATAATTTCAGGAATCTGATGGAGACCGGTGTCTGCCCAACCTGTGGACAAGAGTACGAGGCCGACCAGATAGGAGAGAAAAAAGCGCACATAGATAATGAGCTGGGCCAGATTCGAGGGAAACTCGAAGCCTTGGAGGATGAAAAAAGGTCGGTGAACAGAATCATCGACCTGGCAAAAGACTTCCGCGTTGCGCATGAAAAGCTCAAAATCCTGCGCGATGGTCTCAGAGAATCCAGGGAGCGAGAGGAGTCCAGCACCAAGCTGCTGCAAAGGATGGAGAAGGATCTGACCGAACTGAACGAGCAGCTCAGGCAGGCCAACAAAGAAAGCGAACCGATTCTGAGGATGGAGAAGGACATTCAGAGAATCGGTGACGAAATCCAGCGTCTCGAGAGAGAACATTCGTCAATCATCAAGCAGCTCGGCGGGATCGAGAAGGAGACCGGAGGACTGAAGGGCGATGAAACAAAACTCGAGGCAGCGGTCAAGGAGAAGGAGGGGCTCCAGAAGCTGCAGAGCTCCCTCGAGGAGGACAGGACATGGCTCTCCGAGTATTTCGCTCCCACGGTCGAGCTCATCGAGAAGCAGACATTCGCGAACAGGAATCAGCACTTCAATCAGCAGTTCCAGCGATGGTTCCAGATACTCGTCGACGACCCCGACCTCAGGGTCCGCGTGAAGGAGGACTTCGCACCGGTGATCGAGCGCGAAGGATACGAACAGGACTACAGACAGCTGAGCGGGGGCGAGCGGACCAGTGTCGCCCTGGCATATCGTCTCGCCCTAAACACGACGGTCCAGGAGGCTGCCCTGGGGCAGGAGCCCAACCTGATGATTCTGGACGAACCGACCGACGGCTTCAGCAAGGAGCAGCTCGGGAAATTCGGTGACATCCTCAGAGAGCTCAGGTGCCCCCAAGTCATACTGGTCTCCCACGAACAGGAGCTGGAGAACCTGGCAGACAGGGTCTACAGGGTCGAGAAGGCCAACGGCGAGTCCATGGTCTCCGTCGCGGAATCACACCAAAAGTGACTTTAACCACCGAGCGCATTCGGAAGCTTCTTGCCCCGCAGGATAACCTGGCTTTCCAACGTCATGTCAGCGGAGAGCATAGGGCTGGAGGAGAAGGTCGCCAAGGCCATCGAGGTGACTGAGAGCCCTCCGGCCTGGATGTGCCTCGCCTGCAGGGGAGCAAAGTTGCTCTGCGGGCAGCCTCGATGCCCGATCATCGTGAAGGCCCAGTCGATGGCGCGTATGGGTGAGGCGACCTTCAGCGACCAGATCGCCGGTTCGTCGCCTCCCGGTGTCTTCGTGGGCAGGTATGGGTACCCGAAGGTGTCGATAGGTCCCATGGTGCCTCCACAGTATGGGGACACTGCCATCCTCGACACGCCCGAGGAATGGCTGGGCAGGCCCATAGACACGATAGTCGACTATCGGTATTCTCTCGTGAGGGGCAACATGAGGGCGAGGGTTGAGGACGCAGCCAGTCCCAGCTCTACGATGCAGAAGCTCCAGGAGCTCTCGATGGCCTCTCGCCCGGTGGATACCGAGCTCCGGCTGTCGAAGGCGCCGAGAAGGACGCTCGCCCTCAGCGAGGACACGCAGCCCTACGGCCCGTCGGCCCCGCTCGAGAGGTTCGTGACATCGAACGTCTCCGTTGACAAGAAGATCGAAAAGGCGTACTATGACCGCGATCTGCGGGCGGGAGACGCTGTGTTCTCGCTATACAGGGACGGAATTCTGGTCACCAGACTGCAGAGGGCGCTGAGCATAGGGATGCTCGGAGAAGGAGCGAGACGGAGGTTCGTCCCCACGCGATGGAGCATCACCGCGGTCGACAGCAACATCAGCCTCAGGCTCATCGATAAGGTCAAGGGCAACCCCACGATCGACGAGTACAGGGTCTACAGCTACAGCGTCTACGACAATCAGTATGTGGCCATCCTCCTGCCAGAACCATGGAGGTTCGAATGGATAGAAGCGTGGTTCCCGAACACCACGTGGAACCAGTACACGAGGGAGCCGTATATGATCGGCGATTACGAGGAGCATTTCGGCAGGAAGACCTATGCAAGGGTCGGAGGCTGCTATTATTCGACCAGGCTCGCTGTGACGGAGGAGCTTGAGAAGGAGGGCAAACAGGCGGCGGCTATAGTGCTGCGAGAGACCTACCCGGGCTACTTGATGCCCCTCGGGGTCTGGAACGTCAGGGAGAGCATAAGGATGCTCATGAAGCAGCGCCCCGAGAAGTACGATACCTTCGGCGCGGCGGTGAAAGCGGCCCTGGGGCGGATGAAGATAGATGCCAAGAAGTGGCATGAAACGTCCGTGCTCATTTCAAGAGAGTTCACGCAGACGAAGATAACGGCCTACTGAAACTTCATTAGAGCAGGACTGTCCGGCCAGTCAGATGACGAGACGTATCTACTGGGAGGACATGTACGCCAAGGAATTCGACGGGAAGGTCGTCTCCGTCGATGGAAACAGGGTGGTTCTTGACCAGACGACGTTCTACCCCAGAGGCGGAGGGCTCGTCTCCGACATCGGAAAGCTGGGCGACGCGAACGTCACCGAGGTCGTGAAGGAAAACGAGGAGATCTATCACGTAGTCGACAATCCCGGCGCTTTGAAGGTCGGCGAGACCGTCCACGGGACGATAGACTGGGACAGGCGGTACAAGCTCATGAAGATGCACACCACAGCGCACATCCTCTGCTCGATAGTGAACAAGGAGACTGGCGCGCTAATCACTGGCAACCAGATTAACCCGGACGAGTCACGCATAGACTTCAACCTCGAGCAGTTCGACCGGGAGAAGCTCTCGGACTACGTTGCGGCGGCGAACGCGGTCGTGACGAGAGGGGTTGACGTCAGGACCTACTTCATGAAGAGAGAAGAAGCGCTAGCTACGCCCGGCCTCGTCAAGCTCGCGAACGCCCTGCCGCCATCGGTAGCCGAGCTCAGGATAGTCCAGATTGGGGACGTTGACACCCAGGCAGACGGAGGCGTCCACGTGGGGAACACGAGAGAGATAGGCGAGATAGTCGTAGGCAAGGCGGAGAACAAGGGAAAGAGCAACCGCAGGGTCTACTTCTCGCTGAAATGACGCGCTATCCCGTCAGATAGAGGAGGAGGGCTACGCCACCTATCAGCATCAGTATGCCGATTACGTGGTTGATTTCGATCCTCTCCTTGAGGAACAATATAGCGAAGCAGACCGTGAAGGCGGCTGAGATTCCACTGAAGGTCGAGAGAATTGGTATCGCATCGGATGACGACGAGATTATGGCGCCGGCGCTGTAGAGTATTGCGCCGGCAGCCTCGAGAGCCGCCATCACTGAGAGCCGACGGAACGAGTTCATGAAGACAGGGCGTACATCCTCCTTGAGCACTGGGGCCAAGCCGAAGCCGGCGGCGGCGGCGCCGAGTCTGATGGCTATCGCGGGCAGCAGGAAGCCAAGGGTCTGGCTCGCGTACCCGAACGCGGTCCACGATGAACCGAAGAAGATGGCCGCGAACATGGCCGAACCCACCCCTGGCGCGAACGCCTTGCCCTTACCGAAGAGTCTCAACCTGAGGTCAGAGATACTTGTCGAGACGAGGACGATACCAACCATCACCACAATCAGAGCGGCAATCGAGTCCGGGGAGAACGACGCGCCGATGAGCAGGATCGAGAGGGCGGTCGAGAACGCCGGATACGAGTTCGCTATCGGCGAGGTCAGCGACAACATGCCTTTGCTGTAGGCGCGGTAGAGCCCGAAGAACGCGAGATACGTCGTCACTGCGATGAACACCAACAGGAGCACAGACCCAAGCGAGAGAACAAAGCTGGAGCTGAGGAACAGGCCGGGGATCAATGTGACCACCCCGCTCAGGGCAAGGATGTAGACGGTGGTCTTGTAGGCACCAATCCTGGAGGTGACTCCCTTGGAGAGCACGTCCGAGGCCCCAAAACTGACTGAAATCATGAGGCCAAACAGGAAGACAATTGGGTCCAAATTCCGCTCGAAGGGCGGAGCCCCGGAACCGAGCCACTTATACTGGATGCCCTGCTTTTGGTTTTATGTCGTCTGTAAAGGGGTGAAAGTCGTGAACACGGTAAGTCTCATATGCCTCTGCGCTGCATGACCTGCGAGTTCAGATTGAAGACCAAATTCATCTACACGGGGATAAGAGTGAAGGACCTGGACAAGTCCGTCGATTTCTATAGTAGGCTGCTCGCGATGAAGATGGTCGAGAGGAGCGAGATTCCCGCTGCGGGAGGAGTCGTCGTCAGTCTGGAGAGCGAGGCGGGTGGATTCCAGCTAGAGCTGAACTACTACCACGAGAGCAGCAGGTTCAACACGAAGTACGCGAGCGGAGAGGAGCTCGACCACCTGGCGTTCCAGGTGGAGGACATGGACGCGTTCTTGGCTCAGGCGAAGAATGCTGGACACCCGGTCGTCGCAGAGATAAAAACCGAGAAGAGCCGCTGGGCCTACATCGAGGATCCCAACGGCATCTGGATAGAAATCGTATCGTAGAGTTATCGGTTACGTCGCCGGTCAGAAGCCCTCTTCTTCGGAGTCTTCGTCCCAGTCATCCGTCTCAAAGTCAGCTTCGAACTCGTCGTCCTCCAATTCCGCGATATCGAGCGACATAACAGCATGACGTCGCGAAGAACGTCACTTAAGCTTTCAGTGAGGCATCGTGTGTCGCGAGAGCAACGGGTCCTATTCTTCCGAAAGAGACGAGAGACGCGCCGATAGTTCCTTGAGCTTCTCAGCGTACGCCTTTGCGGCCGCTGGGTCCGTTCTTTTGAGGTCCTCCATGTAAGAGACGAACCCACTTATCTCGCCGAACATATCCTCCACCGAGGGACGTCGTCTGAACGAAGGTCCGAACGACCACTCGAGTTCTTCTCCGGCCTTGTCGGTGAGCTCGTAGCGCCCGTCATCTCTCTTCCTGATCATCCCTTCCTTGGTCAGCTGTTCGAGGAGAGGATAGACGGAGCCAGGGGAAGGTCTCCACCAGCCCTGCGTCATCTTCTCGATCTCGTCCATGAGCTCGGCGCCGTTCTTCGGGGAGCCTGAGAGCATCGAGACGACAGCCATCCGGAGACCGCGCTTCCTGTGCATCATCCAGCGGAAGGGCCACATGGGCGCGACCCCTATCGGAAAACCGAGTTCATATACCTTCGGCTTTTATCGGGATTACGATATCGCTTTTCCGATATACTTAAATCGGGTGCGGTTCACCGTTTATCAGACAAAAAATGTTTGCAACCACTGCCGGAGCGGTAAAGAAAAGACGAGGCCTTCTAAGATGGCTGTTTGCGGGTATCTTCGCGGTTCTAGCCATCGGTCTCCTGGCGGGGCTGTTCTTCGCGTTCGGCCACTTCGGGCCTGGTTACTACTACGGCTGGCCGTTCTTCTTCCCGTTCGGGTTCTTCCTCTTCGTGATCGGCATCTTCTTCGTGTTCAGGCTCGCGCTCTGGGGATGGGGCGGCGGATGGGGCTACTACCGCGGCTCCTGGCGCTACAACGATCCTGATGCCCTGGAGATACTCGGACAGAGGTACGCTCGAGGTGAGATATCCAAAGAGCAGTACGAACAGATGAGGTCCGATCTGCAGCGCAAGTAGCTTCCATGCCGTGAGAATAAATGCGTAATCCTAGCTGACATTAAGCTAGAATTATATTTCCTCGAAGCGGACTCGGTTTTTATTCAGGGTCTGGGTGGTTGGAAAATGGGTTATTGTTGTCCGATTACAGAAGAAAAACTACTCTGCAACGTTTATACGCTGTTTTTGAGCCTGCTTGTGATTAGGCGAACCCAAAATGACCCAGGCCTATTGTGTCAAGTGCAAAGCAAAGAGGGAAATGAAGAACCCGCAGAACATTACCATGAAGAACGGGAAGAAGGCGGCACAGGGTGTCTGCCCTGTCTGCGGTACCAAACTCTTCCGGATTGGGGGCTAGGCGCTCCGCGTCTGCGTCTACTCACCCCTCTCCTTTTTTCTCCAGCCACGCGGTCATGCTGCTTTGATCGGCCGTCTCAAGCTTCAGCTCGGAGACCCTGAGCCCGATCAATCTCACAGGCAGTTTCTTCTCATGGAACTCGCGAAGTAGCGTTCGCGCTTCTCTCTCAATCAGGTGCTGCTCCTTCGAGAAGGTCGCGAGTCGCACCTCTCGGGTGTGGGTCTCGAATCCCCGAAAACGGATTTTGATACCGACCTTCCTGAAGACGACGTGAGCAGCCTTCAGACGGGCCGCCAGATCGACTGACAGCTCTGTAACCAGTTCATCGACAGCTTTCCAGTTCTCCGTGTCCTCTTCAAAGGTCCTCTCAGTGCTGAAGGACTTCAGCTCGTGCTCCCTTACGCCTTCCTTCTCGACCCCATTCACAACGTCCCAGAGCCAGACTCCGGTCCTCCCGAGCCTCCTCTTCATCAGGTCGGCACCGATGGCCTGAAGGTCGGAGATCTTCGAGATTCCCATCTCCTTCAGGAAGAGTTCGGTCTTCGTGCCCACCCCGGGGATGACCGAGACGGGCAGAGGAGCGAGTGCCTCCTTGATGAGTCCCGGACCGATTATCGTTATCCCGTTCGGCTTGTGCAGGTCCGTCGCGATCTTAGCAGCCGTCTTCGTCTCCGCTAGACCCACGGAGCATGTGAGTCCGGTCCTGCTCCTGAGCTCCTCTTTGAGCTGGGATACCCATACGCTCGCCTCCTCGAATGATCCGACGACGTCCTCCAAGTCCACGAACGCCTCGTCGATGCTCACCTGCTCGAACACTCTGACCTTGCTTCTGATCATCCCCATCACCTCGTCGGAGAGCGACTCATAGTACCGAAAGTCGGGCGGAAGGTACACGGCGGTTGGGCAGAGCCTCCAAGCCTCCGATATCGGCATCGCAGACCTCAACCCGAACTTCCTGGCTGCATAGTTGCAGGAGATGACCACGCCGCGGGCCTTCCCCTCCTTCGGCTCAGGTCCTATCACTATCGGCTTATCCTTGAGCGCGGGGTTTCTTTTTGTCTCCGCTGATGCATAGTACGAGTCCATGTCTATGTGCGCTATGATGCGATTATGGACAGGGCTGGGTTGGCTCTCCAGAGAGCCGATTTCCTCGTCGAGGTCAGCCTTTGGTGTTCTGGTCAGCAGGGTCTGCACGCGTGTTAAGATGGTTGAAGGATAAAAGCCCAAGCGCTAGTTGAGCCCGTACCGCTTCACCTTCTCGAGGTCGAGGCCGCGCTTCTTGCACATGCGCTCGATGTAGTGCAGAAGGCCCCACCCACCAAGGTTGAGGGTCATCGACATGGCGGTGCGTCGGGCGAGGTTCCCTTTGCTGTCTCTGACGGAGTCCCGCCTGACCATCTTCGCAAGATGGCGATAACAAGCGTAGTATACGGCCAGCTGCGATTCGTCTAGCATCTCGACTGTGATGTCCTTACTCCTGATCCGTCCCAGCGGCACATTTTGCATGGGTGTCACGCTGAACTCCGAAGGAAGGCTTCCTACGTCCATGTTGCTGAGCCGGTTGACCATGGCCACGGTCTCCCAGTTATCGTCCGGAGTCTCATCCATCTGTCCGACCTGGACGGTGAACGCCGGTCTCCAGTACGCTCTGTTCATTCCTCTGACCCCCTCGGCTACAATCTGCTGCCAGGATCCATCCGGGCCAATCTTGAGCGGCAGTGTCTTGTTAGGCATATGGACGAGGGCGAGCCTGTCGCTGCCGGTCTCGAGTCCGACCTGGACGCCTATCCATTTGTCCGGTCCGGCATGCACCACCGAAGAGACCTGCTTCACTAGGTCTGGGTATCCCGCTGGAATCGATATCCTGCCATGGGTCGGGTTGGTGTATTCTATCCCCTTGACCCCCATCGTAGCGCGGAAGAGGTCCATTATGGCGTCGCCGTTCGGGACGAAGTGTGGGCCATGATGATAGGCGAAAATCTCGTCGCTGTGGAGCCAGGCGCTCGTCTTGCCGGATTTGGCGTTGACGCTGACCTCCTTTGCCACCATCTCCGGCGTATAGTAGCGGATGGGCCGGAGGGTGACCTCGCAAAAGTCGCAGCCGATCCCGCATCCCCGCATGACCTCGCTCAGCCCCTTCACGGTCGGACCCTGGATCAGCGGAATGTCGTTTAGGGTCGGGAACTGCTTCCCCGTCTTTGTGCGGGTGATGAAGCGGTCGTGTTTCACCCACTGCTTATGGAAGCCCTCGTCGAACGACTGATAACCCTGGAAGTAGCCCCTGTCATAGATGGCGTTGGTTGCTATGTCTTCGAGGACCTCATTGATGATGTCGTCGGCCTCTCCCTGGAACGCAAAGTCTATGCCGAGTTCGTCCATCATCTCGGGCATCACGGTCAGTTCCCATACGCCGGGCCCTCCGACTACTACCTTCGCCTTCTTCCCTTTCCTGGCCCGGTCGATCCTCTTCATCATCCTCTCGAACTCGACCCTCACCCATGGCTTCGACTGGTCAGCGAACAGCATCGAGTAGGACATGGTGAGCGGCCCAAGACCGAGGCCATCCATCGTGTAGACCCCGATTATCTCGGTATCATCTTTGATGAAGGCGTCGATGAAATTCTCGTGAGCTATAACGACATCCTCCTTCTTGTTCCTGGTCAGGAGGGCGGACTCGAGTTTCCTGAGGGCGTAGGGGGCCAGAATCGCCCTTCCTCCGTCATCCGGCGTACGCTTGCCCTTGAGAAAGTTGTAGATGAACTCAGGCACCGGTCCGCTGGGAGCACAGGGGAGGAAGTCAAGCAGCGGGAAGTTGTTGTACTCCCTTGCGAGGGTAGGATCAGAAACCAGAACATACTTGGCCATTTATTCTCTCCCGCCCTGATTATCGTAGTCTATCAAGCCTTTGGAAGAGCACCCGGAGAGACGTTCCGACATATCGGAGAGAAAAGCGTGCAGCCGAATAATATTCTTTACGCACATTGCTCTATTCCAGATAGAATGAGGGCTTGAACGGGAGGGCCGCGGGTGCCTTCTTGGCTGGATCGTGAATCCCGGCTGCTCCCGCCTTGCAGACCCTAACTTCTATTCCGAGTTCGCCGGAGAGGAAGGCTGATGCACCTGCCAGCGTAGTGAACTCGTCGAAACCCTTCACCGAGACCAGCTTTGCGGTGAGCTCGTCGCCGAGCTCGTGTTGTCGCTTGATTATCCTCTCTGGTTTTATCCCAGTCGCGGCGTACTTTTTGATGACCTCACCGCGGTTCCCTCCAGCCCGCTGGGCCTCGTACAGCTCCGCGAAGTAGAGGTACGCCTCGTCCGAGGACGTGTAGACGTTCAGAGTGGTCTTCTTCTCTTTGATTATCTTGAGCAGATTCCTGCCGTCCTCGATGACCGTGTTCACCAGCAGCTCAGCTATCTCTGCTTCCTCGTTTATTGCGAAGTCCACTGGAGACGGCCAGTCCGCCGTGCTCAGCAGACCCTTCCCTCCCATCCTCTTGTTGAGCTCCTCGGAAGCAAAGGGAGTAAAGGGGGAAAGCAGCCTGATCCACGCGGCGAAGACCAGCTCGAGGGTCTTTCGACGCGGCTTCTCGGAGCGACGTAGATACCACCTGATGTCGTTCCACATCTCAAGGAGTGCGATGCTGAGCGCCCTTCTCGTCCTCATTATCTCTAGCGACGCCGTTACAGCCTCTACACGTCGGTGGGTCATCGACAGCAGCCAGTTGTCGAGGTGGTTCGGCTCCCTCTTCTCCGACTCGCGCATCGCCTTCTCGATGAAACTGAACAGAGAATCTATCTTGAACTGGTTGTCCTCCGCGTTCTTGACCTTCCAGTCGGCGTCGTCCATCCCATCCGCCGCGAGAGCCAGCGTCGCTCTCAGTGCATCCGCCCCATAGCGGTCGAGGGCCTGTCTCCACGTCACGAAGATGCTCCTGGACTTGCTCATCTTCTGACCCTCTATCTCGATCATTCCGTTCACGCTGAACCCGACGGGCCACTGCGGCTCCTCGAACATGGCCGCGTGATGGAAGGCAAAGAATGTCAGGTGGTTCGGTATCAGCTCCTTCGCGGAGTTCCTAAGGTCGACCGGGTACCAGTACAGGAATTCGTTGCGCATGTTGTTTAGGAGCTTCGCGTCGATCCCTGAGAGCTTGGCCACGTGCGCCTCGGAGCCTTTTCCCAGGAACACATAGTCGAAGACCTCCGGGATGAGTTGCTCGAACTTCACCTTCTCGGCGTTGACCAGGTGGTTGATCGTGTAGAACGCCATGTAGATCGTCGAGTCCGAGAGGGTCTCGACTATCCACTCCTTGTCCCACGGCAGCTTGGTACCCATACCCGCCCTCCGGGCACATGGCCAGTTGCGGAGCCAGTCTATAGTCGAGAAGTACCATTCGAGCGACTGCTCGGGATAGACGTTGGCGCGCCTGATGAGGGACTTGGTATTCTCCTTCCACGCCGGGTCCGAGTAGTTGAGGAACCACTGGTTCTCGAGTATCTTGACGTAGCATCTGGTGCCGCACTTGCAGACCACCCTCCTTGGTAGTTCCTGCATCACCGCGAGCAATCCGCGCGACTTCATGTCCTCGATAACCTTCGGCTTCGCCTCGTTCACCTTCATCCCGCGATAGCCGTCGCAGTTCTCTCTCATGACGCCCCTGTGGAACTCGGCCTTGTAGAGCTCCGCCGTCGCATCCTCGAGCCGAGAGTCCTCGGAGTTCTGGATGCCCCGCTTTTCGACCTCGTCACGGGCCGGGACATCGGAGTATCCTTGTATTGAAATCATTGGTCTCGGGACGATCTTCCTTGCCAGCTCAACGATCTCGGGAGAGTCCGAGGTAGTCCCTTTCTGCAGGTCCACTAGGCCCATATAGTCGTAGGGTGCGTGCGCGGGTACGCTGTACACCACCCCGGTCACAAGCTCCGTGTCCACGAAGGTGCCTGGCAGCACAGGCAGAGCGCTGCCAGTGATCGGCGTCACGACGGACATGCCAAACAGCTCCTTGCCCTTGAACTCGCGGGTGACCTTGACCTTGTGGCGCTGCTCGGCGAGCCTGTTCGCGGCTGAGACGCTGATAATCCAGTCCTCTCCGTCCACCTCGGCGTCGCAGTAGGAACCGTCAGGATGCAACCAGAGGTTCGTAGCGCCGAATATCGTCTCGGGCCTCAGGGTTCCAGCGACCAGCCAGCGATCGCCGAGCTTGAACTTGATCAGGTTGAACTCTTCAGGGGAGACACCCTCGCCCTCCATCCTGTCGTGGTCTCCGGTAGGGCTCTCGTCACGTTTGCACCAGACTACCGGGTGCGTCCCCTGTACGACGTAGCCCATCTCACGCAGCCGCAGGTACTGCCACTCGATGAACTTCTTGAAGGCGGGGTCCACGGTCCTGAATTCCCTGCGCCAATCGATCGAGAACCCCGTATCCTTCACAGCCTCTCTGCTTACGCGAGTGTAGTACGAAGCCAAGTACTCCGGGTCGACGAAGCGCTCGACCTCCCTGGGAGGAACGCCATCTATCTCGAGGAACGCCTTCTTGACCGACTCGTCCCCCTGTGAGAGCCTGTAGCTCATGCCCGGTATGCTCTCCCCGGTCCAGTGCCACGCCCAGGGAAACAGGACGTTGTATCCCTGCATCCTCTTGAACCGCGCGTAGATGTCGACGCGGGTGGCGGTGAAGCAGTGACCTATGTGAAGTGGCCCGTTCATGTACGGAAACGGGAAGGTCACGAAGGCCTTCTTCTTCCCCTGGATCGGCCCGGATTCGAAGAGCCGCCTCTCATTCCATACATTGAGCCAGTATTTCTCGTAGGGCGCCACGGGGATGCTAACTCCGGACTAGTTCCGAGACCTTATCGTAGACAGTTTCGGATGCCTGGTTCATTCGGTCAGCCTTGGGACCACCACCCTGTGCGAACTCCTTGGTGCCGCCGCCGGCCCCACCCAAGACCTTCGCTACTGCCCTGACTATAGCGTCCGCGCTGACTCCCATCTCCACGGCAGACTTTCCTACAAAGCATGTGACTCTGGCCGCAGTTCCACGGGGCGATGCGTTAATGTAGACGAGCTTCGAATCTGCCGCTACCGACTTCTGCCCCTGGCTAACAATCAGTTCTTCGGTCATGTCAGGGTCGCTGGAGAGATAAACCTTTACTCCCTTCACGGGCTTCGCTGAAGAAATGAGCTGTCCGACCGAAGATTCCACGAGCCTCTCCCCGAGGAGACGCTCCTTCCTGGAGGATTCGTCGAACTTCTGCTTCAGCTCCTCGGTCACCTTCACGACGTTCTCCCGCTGGGTCCCGAGTATCGAGGACGACTTCCCTATCGTGGTGTACATGTCCTGTACATAGGCCACCGCCGAGTAGCCGGCGACGAAATCGAGTCTCTCGACCCCGTCCTGAATACGCTCGGTCTTCACTATCTTGATCAGGCCCACCTCGCCCGTGGTTTTCACGTGGGTGCCGCCGCAGGCTTGGACGTCCCAGTCTGCAATGTTCACTATCCTAAGCGTCCCCGAAGGCACGACCCCTCCCTGGAAGATCCTGAAGCCGTACTTCTCCTCGGCCACCCTCCTTGGTAGGTTCGAGATGGTCACGGGGAGGTTCCTCATGACGACGTCGTTAGCGACATCCTCGATCTTATGTATCTCGGCATCTGTGAGATGGGCGAAATGAGTGATGTCCAGTCTCCCATAATTCGCCTCCTTGAACGCTGAGTGCTGCCAGACCCACGGTCCCAGCACCTGCCTCGAGGCACCGTTGAGTATGTGCGTCGCCGTGTGTATGCGCTTGATCTTCTGCCGCCTCACGGAGTCCACTATACCGTGGACCGTCGAGCCAATCGCAGGAGGAGCACCGGGTAGCTTGTGGAGGACTATCGCGCCGTACTTTATCACCTCGCCGACCTTCCTGCCATCTATCGTACCGTGGTCCGGTTCCTGTCCCCCACCCCGGGGATAGAAGGCGGTCTTGTCGAGGACGACGAACCCGTCGTCATACGCCCTGAGGACTTCAGCGTCGAACTCGAACAGGTTCACATCCTCGTAGTAGAGCACGCGCGTGTTTGGCAGGTCGGAGATGTCGTACTTGGGACCCTTGTCCTCTGCCTTCTGGAGTACATGCTTCGAGACCACGCGCTGATAGAAGTCGTCGGGAATCGTGACGTTGAGTCCCGCCTGCACGAGCTGTTCGGGGGTGATACCGTCGGAATCATAGAGCCTAACAAGGTCCTCGGTACCGAGCTGCTTCTTTGACCCCGATAGACCGGCAATCGTCTTGGACACCCGCTCCGTCGCTGAGCCATAGCGCTTCGCCTCGACATCCAGCACCTCCGAGACGTCTCCCCTGTGCTGTTCGAGTTCCGGATACATGCCCTTCAGCGCGTCGATGTGCCAGTTGATCGCGTCCACGAGGTCGAACTTGAATCCGTACCTCTGGATGAACGACTGCGCCCTCCTGAAGACGACCCTGAGGTTGTAGCCTCCTCCTACATTGCTTGGGAGCAGCCCGTCTGCTATCGCGAAAAGGAGGGTTCGGGAGTGGTCAGCGACGGCGTAAAGCGCCTCCACCGGCGCCAGCTTCTGTGTCAGATCCGAAGCCGAGACACCTATCGTGTTTGCAATCATCTTCCTTGCCTCGGATAGGTCGGGGAAGTCGTCCACGTTCAGGGCGCCCGCGACCTTCGAGTACTTCAGGAACAGGTCGTGGTCGTATTCCACCGGGGAGGCCTCTCTCATCCGCTTGAGAATCGGCTCGAAGGTGACGTCGTAGGACGTGGGTGTACCTCGGGTCATCCAAGCGAGCCTCTCGAGCCCCGCGCCCATGTCGATTACCTTCTCCCTCATCTCGGTGTAGTGCGTGAGGTCGCCCTCGAACGCCGTGAAGACGGCATTGCCGAGCTCGAGACCGCGCGCGAAGTAGTCCATGCAATAGCCGAAGGCTCCGTATCCGACCCACACTCCCTCGATGAATGTGATTTCCTTCTCGGGGATGCCGAGCACCTTGGTGAGCAGCTCGAAGTCGAGGTCGATGCACCTGTCCTTCCAGTACCCTTCCTCGTTCGCGATTGCGGTCTGTCCGACCATGCAGAAGGACGAGTTGTGCTTGCCGTTCACCCCTACCGTTGCCAAGTCGTTGAACCGCAGACACATCTGTGGCACCACGAGAGGGTTGGTGGGGAGCTCGAAGACAACCTTGCCTCCCTCTATCCTCTGGAAGTCTATGATCGATGCTACCGTGAAGTAGAGGTCAGGCCTCCATCGCGCCACCACGGGATACCTCGGGATTATCGCGTGGCCGTTTGAGCGGAAGAAATCGGCTACCTTCGTCCAGGCGCTGATGTAATCGAGCTTCGTCTTGGTGGGCGGGTCCCCGATGAAGGTATACGGCGAGCAGGGCTGGTCGTCGCACCGGGTGCGGGCTGGGTCGAGCGTCCAGAAGTGTTTGCCGCAGCAGTCGCACTTCTTCCTGACGAACCCCTTCCTCTTGAAGAGGTCGACGACATAGTACTGCTCGTAGTCCTTCGAGAACTTCTCTTGGAGTCGAGCCTTTACGTCGTTCAAGGAATCGTCTCTTTCCGGCATCGACCACGTCACTAGATAAAGTAAAAGATTCGGTCACGCGCAGTGAGTCCACCGGGACGCGCGGACTCCGCTGAGGCCTCGAAAACTATAAATGCACTACGGGTTGGCTCGGCCCTGCAAAATGACCGACTCCTACATGTATGCCGCTCTTTTGCTTCACGGGGCAGGCAAGCCAGTCAACGAGGACAATCTTAGCAGTGTTGTCAAGGCGGCTGGTGTCGATGTCGACCAGGTGAAGGTGAAGGCGTTGGCATCCGCGTTAAGCGAGGTCAACATAGATGAGGCCCTGAAGAACGCTTCTGCGATGGCGGTGGCAGCCCCTGCTGCAGCGGCTGCAGCACCAGCGGCGAGCACTGCAAAGGCAGAAGAGAAGCCAAAGGAAGACGAGAAGAAGGAAGAGGAAGCCCTAGCAGGTCTAGCGTCGCTCTTCGGCTAAAGACAGTAAGCGTCGTCTCTGTCCTGGCACCTCCTGAGGCCTACCGGAGGTTCCGACTGGCGCAGAACCAACTTCAACCCTTCTTGTAGACCTGAAGGCGGAGCCCCAGCGTGGTCTCGGGGTCGAGGTCTGTTATCGTACCGCTTTCGGTCTTCCTCGTCGAGTCCTTCTTCTCCCTTATCCCGAGCTTGTCGCTCCTTTCCCCCAAGGAGGGAATCGTATCGCCCTCGAAGGAGAGGTGATTGAAGCTGGCTGGCCCGGGGGAGCGGAACTGCCAGTAGTTTCCTGGTCCGGTAGGTTCGATCAGCTCGACGTCCAGATTCTCGGCCTTCACGACTGCCACCTTGATGCCCAAATCAGGGTAGTCCTTTCGGCTCGCTGGAGTGAGACCGAACCCCCGAGAGAACAGCTCCACTGCTTTGTCGAGGTCCTGCACCACGACAGCTATGTGGCCGATGCGGGTCATGGTTCTGTTCTTGCGGAAGGCGTATTTATTTCAGAATCCGACCTGCGAACGGGACGCAGCTTCGGTCCGAGGCTACTGGTAACCCTTCTCTTTGGCCTTGGCCAACAGGGCGTTCGCCTCGGCCTGCGCCTTGCCAAGTATCGCCGGAGCGGTATCCTTCGTGATATCTCCAACCTCGACCGCCAGCGCGAGAGCCTCCCTGTATGCCTTTGCTATTATCTGCGGGGCAGTGTCCGCGGTCAGATACCCTATGTAGACCGCGAGAGCGCGTGAGGACGCGAACCCAGAGACGAGGTCGCTCCTGTACTTCTCGATATCTATCGCCACTGCGTCGGGACCATAGATCAGTCCGTTCTCGTACGCGAGTGCTATCGAGAGCCCGGCCCGTATCGGCTTGATTCCCAGCTTCGAGAGGAGACTCGCCAGCTTGGGTGAAATCACCGTACCTGTCTTGGCGGCTACGGAGTCCTTGACTATCCAGATACTTCCAGACTCAATCTTGGTCTGGATTCCAGCTTCCCTGAACTCGCTAAGGACCGGACCGGCCGGCTGACCCGTATTTCCGGCCGGAACCATGATGTCGTTAGGCGCCACGTCACCGGCCCTCGCTGCGAGACTGACCCGGTTCTTCTCGAGCAGAAGATAAAGTCTGAACGGGTCCATTTTTGAGAACAGAAGTGCATTCTGGCCAGTCAGATGTCCGATGAGTTCCTCTGCGTTCTTTATCCCAGCCTTCTTGAGAGCCAGCTTCGCGAGCTTGTTCTTTACCACAACGATCTCCGCGTTCCCGCGGAGCACCTTCCTTACCGCCATCAGCTGAGCCGACCGCACCTTTGAGAGCTGGGTGATGACTATGACGGGGTATTCGTTCGTCAGATGGGCGATCCTGTCTATCGTGGAGACCTTCTTCGGACTGTACTCCCTCTGGACCTGGACCTGCTTGCTCAAGACTCTCCCGCCTTGCCTCTTACCGGCTTCCCCATCGTGGTCTTTACTATTACGGACTTGATGTTGCGCTCGCCATTCGGGAGCTTCTTCTGGACAGCCTGAACCATCGCGAGGATGTTATCGGCCAGGTCCGAGTCGCTGAGCTTGCGGTCACCGACCTTGGACGCCACGGCGAGGGCCGCCCTGCTGCGCACCCTTACAGCCGTGCGCGTCCTGTTAATCATCGCCTCGATGGGCGCGTTCGGGGGAACAGGAGTGGGGATCTTCCCCTTGGGGCCGAGGGCCTGACCGAGGATTCTGCCGACCCTGGGCATCAGGGCGGTGTCTGCGAGAAAGAAATCGTACTGCCTTGCGAGCTTCTTGGCTTCCTTCTTGTTTCCGGCGAAATTCTCGAGCTGGGACGGCTCCAGCGTACCGTCGATGCCTGCGTTCTTCGCCCTGAGCAGGAGGTCTCCGGAACCTATGAAGCAAATGGATGACTTGAGAGAACCGGGATGAGGAAGGTAGACGGTCTCGTTGATGTTGAGGTCAGTCTTCTTCGGGTCGACCTCCTTGAAGGTCAGGACTGCCTCGAAGGATTCTGGGAACTTCCTTTCCTTGGACTCCTTGCCCTTCTTTACAATCTCTGCGAGCTGTGTGCCTGAAAGCAAATTCTTCCCCGGGGAGAGACACCGCGCCTAGCGACCATTATTTAAACATCGAGAGGGAGAAGCCAGACCAGTCAAGTCTTCTTCTCGAAGGTCGTAATCGCCTTGTCCCACTTCCCTTCCTCGATCTGCCTCATGAACTGACGGGGGTCTTCGTTCTCGACCTTGAGACCGAGGCTCACGCAGCTCCCCACGACTTCTTTGGTCGAGGACTTGATTGACTTGGCGTACGAGTCGTTGATCTTGATCTTTGCAATCCCGAGCACCTTGTCGAATGTGATGCTCCCTACAAAGTCCACGTTGGGCTTGCCCGAACCCTTGGCGATTCCCGCCTCCTTCACCAGGAGCGCCGAGGTCGTAGGTGTGCCGACGGAGACCGTGAATTTCTTTGTGTCGGTGTCGACCTCTACCTTGACGGGAACCCTCATTCCCTTGAAGTCTCCTGTGATGCGGTTGATTTCGTTCACGATGGCGAGGACGTTCACGCCCAGGGGCCCCAGGGCGGGACCGAGCGGCTGTCCCGCCGTAGCTTCGCCGCCCACGACAAGAACCGAGATTGTCTTAGTCTCTGCCATTTACCATCACTTCTTGGCCTCGGGCTTGACCTTCTCGACTATCTTCAAGTAAGCGGCATCTACCGTTACAGGGAGCTGATAAGGAGTATCCAGAAGGACGACCGTGACCTCCTGCTTCGCCGACTCTATCCTGGATATCTTCGCACGCATGGTCTTGAAGGGACCGGCCACGATCTCCACTATGTCACCGTCCGAGAGCTCGGCCACCATCGACTTTGTGACCAGAAACTTCTCTATGTCCTGGAACTGCATCATCCCAGGGATCTTGCTCCTCACGTGCTTGAATCCTTGTATGCTCTCGTCGACGACCTGTGAATTCGGTGCCTCGAAGAGCACGTAGCCCTTCCAAGTGTCTAGGGCGAGGATAGAGTAGATTGGCTTCTTCTTCTGCATCGCCTTGTTGGCTACGAAGGTCGCCACCGTCCTCTCCTGGCCCCCTGTCGTCTTGACAGGATAGATGGAACTTTGCTTTTGTTCTGACAACAACATTACCCCAGTTTAGCCGAAAATCGAAGGCAGCGCCACTGAGACGAACTTTATGAGGAAACCGAGCGTCCCGACTACGGCTACTCCCATGAGGACGAGCTTCAGATAGAGCATGAACTGCTCTCTGTCGCTCTTCTTCGAGAGCCGAATCACCGATGCCATCGACTTGAGAAACTCGCGCGTCCCCATCCCAATAACCCCTTTTTGCGCCAGTCAAGTGGCCTGTTTATAAAACTACCCAAAGGCGCGTGGGCCAGACGGCGACATGGAGACCACCTCACGACCCACTACGGTACTCGTCACGTCCACGAAGGACACGGCATCGACGACCATAGCCAAGGAGCTGACGAAGAACCACCCGTTCGAGTCTACCAAGATAATGTTCATGGGCAGGCCTCTGCTCCAGTATGGGCACCTATTGCTCGCGACGGTCGATACGGAACTGGTCGAGCCGCCGGACCTTGACACGTACTTCAATCCGCACGCGTACATCTTCCTCTGCAGGCACAGGGCCGAATCCAACATCCCGTCGCTGACGGTCCACACGACCGGTAACTTCACCAACGCACCGTATCTCGGCGGAGAGCCGATGGAGGTGGGCAGAGTGGACCCCGATCTTCAGAAGAACTACATGATCGCCCTGAAGAAGCGGAGCAAGGAAATCGAGGGTTATGAGGTGACCATCGAGGCGACGCACCACGGACCGACCTCGCTCCAGAAGCCTGTTCTCTTCGTAGAGCTCGGTTCGTCGGAGAAGCAATGGGGGGACGAGCACGCGGGCGCCGTGATAGGGGACGCGCTGGTAGAGTGCCTGACCGAGGGGAAGTCATGGGACAAAGTCGCGATGGCCTTCGGCGGGACCCATTACCCTGCCAAGTTTAATGATATCCTGCTCAACACCGACATGGCAATCACGACGGCCGTCGCCAAGCACTCACTGGAGGGCGTGGACAGCGCCATGTTTGGGCAGATAATACAGAAGACGACGAAGTTTCCCCGCTTCGTGGCAATCGACTGGAAGGGAATGGGGAAGTACAAGGACGGGATCGTAGGCCTGGCGAAACAGTTCTCGCTTGAGATTGTGAAGCTGTGAGGCCGGTCAGCCGAGCAAAAGGTCCACGAAGGCCGTGGGGTCGAACTTCCTCAGGTCCTTGAACTCCTGCCCGACCCCCAGGAACATGATCGGTCTTTCCGTCACGTAGGCTATGGACAGCGCTGCCCCTCCCTTCGTGTCAGCATCAGCCTTGGTCAGGATGGCGCCGTCGAAGTCGGTATACTTCCTGAACATCTGAGCCTGGGATATGGCATCGTTGCCTGCGAGCGAGTCTCCGATGAAGATCTTCAGATTGGGACTGACGACTCTCACTATCTTGCCCATCTCCTCCATGAGGTTCTGGTTGGTTTGCATGCGTCCGGCTGTATCCACGATCAGCACATCTATGTGATGGGACTTGGCGTAGAGGACTCCGTCCCTGGCCACGGCGGCCGGGTCGGCGCCGTACCTCTGCGCGATGACCCTCACCGAAATCCTGTCGGCGTGCTGCGTGAGCTGCTCGATGGCTCCGGCCCGGTGAGTATCACCTGCAGCTATTACGACGGAGAAGCCGTTCTGCTTCAGAAAATATGTGAACTTAGCGACGGTCGTGGTCTTTCCCGTCCCGTTTATCCCGAGGAAGAGCACGACGAAGGGCTCACCTTTCTTCTTCGACGTCTCGATGCGCTCCAGAATATCGACGCTGCCTGCCTTCTTGAAGACCTCGAGGATGGAGTCGCGCAACCTGGTCTGGACGAGATCTCCAACGTCCTTGGAGCGTTCGATACTCGCCCCGGTGAGCTGGGTTCTCAGGTCGTTCGTCAGCTTCTCGACGACTTCCTGGGCAACGTCGCTCTCCAGGAGCGTGAGCTGGAAGTTGAACAGCACATCGTCGATATCCCTTTCTGAGAGCTTCTTCTCCGAGACTACTTTGGTGAGAGAAGAGAAGGCTTGCCTGAGCTTCTCGAACACAGGAATCCCCTTAACCCTGCTTGTTCACTATGGATTGAACGGCTCTTCTGTCGGAATCTAGTCTCTGCGCGATCTGGTTCCGCTGAGAGACGATGGATACTATGCTCTCCTCTATCTCCTTCGCCCTGGACTCCATGAACTTGGATGCGTAGTCCCTGCTCTTCTCTACTACCACGTTCGCGCCGACGTTGAGGAGCACCTTGTCAGAGTTCGGAGGAGTAGAGCGTATCAGGACGGCTCCGCCAATAGGGATTAGCACCTCATCGCTCTTGGAGGAACCAAGCCCTGCGAGCGTTTCTATTGATGCCCTCGTCTCGATGAGGATCCTCTCGAGGAGATTCTGGCGGCTGGTAAGTTCGTTGAAGGTGTTCTCGAGCACCCTGATCTCTGCGACCAGGTTGTTTACTACCTCCTCGTCGGAACTCAAGCGGAAATCGGCCCGAGGTTGTCGAGCCCCTTTTTAAGACTAGTGCGCGCTCATATCTTCAGGGCCTTGGTGAGGAAAACCAGCTCTGGGCCCGTCGTCAGGTTTCCGACTACGGCGTTCTCGGAGTTCGCCACCAGGCCCGAAGACAGGAACGGGATGCCTCCGTTGACAGAGGCCGGATAGGCCTCGACGCCGAGCACTTCGCCGACGTGCTGGACTTCCAGCTCCGTCAGCTTGGGATAGACGGCTGCGCCTCTGTTCGTCGCGACGGTGAGTGCTCCTACCTGGACGTAGTCGTTGATCGTCAGTTTATGCACCTCTACGTCGAGAACGTCCTTCACCTGGGAGACTGCCTTTGCGTCCAGGATCGGTGAGACCACGGCGCCCCGGTCGTTGGCAGTCACGAGATTCCCCACTGCTGTGTACTTGGAATCGAACCTGGTGACAGGGAGTCCGGTCTTCGACCCGATCTCCTTCATCTCGTAGTCCTCGACCATCCTCGAGACGATTATCCCCTTGTTGTTCATCGCCGTCAGAGGTCCCAGGAGTCTGGTCCCCTCGATGGAGACGAAGCAGGGTGTCACCTTGAGGTCCTCAGCCAGCTTATCGGATTTTGTGCTTGCCATTCCCTTCGGGGCAAGGAGGAACTTGTCGTTCGCGCGGAGGAAGATGCCTACGTTGGGGCTCCGGTAAATGTCCACCAGGTAAAGGCCCAATTTAGGATGACTCTGCTTCGGGGGCGAGACGCACTGAGACGACGCCCTCGTCGTCCCTTTCCATCTCCAGCTTTATCCTTCTGGGAGGATTCTCTATGCCGCGAGACCACAACTTCTGGTTGACTCCCTCCTCAATCTTGACCTCTTTCGCCTTCATGTGCCGAGTAGTGAACTCCCGGATCAATCGCACTGCCACCTTTGCCCTCCGGTACTTGGGAGCTTCAAAGGCCCTGCGAAGGGGGACGGTGTAGACGCGGGTTAACGGTTCGACGTTCGTGGACGTAGACTATCACCTGTGTCGGAGCTTCTGTCTCCGCCAGTCCCTCTGCTTGGGGTTGAATCTCACGTTGCGGTTGGTCTTCATCACGACCCAGGTCGGTACGGGGGCCGCCTGCTTCCTTGCCTTGACCAGCCGGTTCTTCTTGGACTTGTCCTTGACGCTACCCATGCTCATATCCTCTTTATTGTGAACTCCCTCTTCCTCCCCTGAATCGATCCGAGTAGCTCCTTGAGCTGGTCGTCGTTTATCACCTGCTTGAGCTTCCCCGAGGAGGCCAGTTGCACTATGTACTCCTCTATCGTCTGGGCTATCTGAGGCTTGACCATCCGGATGTTCGCGAGGCGCTGCCGGGCCTCGGAAGTAAGTGCCATACGTATGATATTCTCTCTGAAGGCTTTCTTTTCCTTATCTTCCTGTGAGTCGCCCTTTTGCTGGTCATCTTTCTGCTCGTACAAGCATGGTCACCCGTATTTCGCTAGCGAGGGAACTTCCTTGACTAGTTCCTTAAAAACGTCTTTGCTTATCTTGTCGAGCAGTGCCACGCCCTTCGGCGTCAGGACACGGCCCTTGTTGCCCTGCTTCGTCACGAGCTCTGCCTGTTCTAGGTCCTTCATCACGTTTCTGATTATCGATCCTCCCGCGTCGCGGTGATGCTTCGGATAATAAGAGAGCGCCTTGCTCCCGCCATACGCTGACTCCAGTTCCTGCAGACCGACCGGGCCGTGAACGTATACCTTCCTCAGGATAGAGGCCGCTCTCGAGTACCACCAGTCCGGCCTTTGAGGCGGCCTTTCCGCGTGGGACCCTGTCTTGACGTAGGGTACCCACTGGGGTGGTTCGAGCTCTGGCACCTTCTTGAGGTGCTCCGCTAAAGCGGTGATCAGCTTGTCCGCAGGGACGTCGTAGACGCGAACCATTCTTTACTCACGGAGTGAATTGCTCTGGCCTTTCCGCTGTCTATTTAAGCGTGCGCCGAGTTTCTTTCGGTTGACGCGACCGCAGTCGGCGCAGGTTATGAGTAGCATCTTATCCGGACCCAGGCGGACACGCGCGTTGGCTCCGGGGAAGATCAGGGCCTTGCAGCCGTGGCAGAAGAAGCGTTTCTGGCTCCAGTCGAACCTCAGGTTGAACTTGAGAGCGAGCCGACGCGCCAGGGCAGCCTGTCGCTTCGCCAGTTCGACGTCCTCCGTAGCCGTCCTCGCCGCCGTTTCAATCAGGCCACTGGCTACTCGGGCAGCCTCCTTCTTAGCCTCCCGTCGCTTCACGTCATGGCCACATGCGAACAAAGAATTAATCGTAGCTGGGAGCCTCGGTCGGGGTGCTCAACCTCATAATCGCCGAGGCGGCTCTGGAGCTTGTCCCGCACGAGATATCTGGACACGCTTCGGCAAGGAACGAGGCGAAGAGGAGGGGTATCAAGTCTTCGGAGACTCTTCTCGACAGGAGCATACACCACCACGCCATGCTGAAACTGCTTGACGGCGCCAAGAGGGGTCGGCCGGACCTTGTCCATCTCACCCTGCTGAGCATCACAAGCACGCCCCTGTACCTAGAGGGTGGCGTCAAGGTCTACATCCACACGGGCGATAACACCGTGCTTGACTTGGAAAAGAGGACGCGCCCGCCCAAGAGCTACGCCCGCTTCAGGGACCTGGTACAGAAGCTGCTCGTCGAACGGCCCGAGTCCGGCCTGATCTCGGTCCATGAGTCGACGCTGCCCGCGCTGCTGGATAGAATCCGTCCCGACCTGGCGGTCGGTCTTTCGACGCAGGGGAAGACGTCGAGTCTGGAGGCACTGGCTGTCGAGCTGTCGAAGGCGAGCAATCCAGCAGTGCTCATCGGAGGGTTCCCAAAGGGACACTTCACACCCGAGACCGTAGCGAAGCTTGACGAGCTGGTGAGGATACACCGGGAGTCTCTGGATGCCCATGTGGTCGCAGCGCGGTTGATCTACGAACTCGAGCGTGAAGGATGACCCGTGAACTCATAAATGGGAGCTGAATGACGAGGTGGGCAAGCGGTCGTCGTCCAGATCTCAGCAGAGGACAATCTGGTCTAGGACATAAGCCCTCCAAGCTTGTAATCCGTGAACCGGACAAGATACCTGGGTCCAAATCCCAGCGACCGCACCTCCTTCAACAGGCCCCGCCGCGAGCTAGTGTTTTTCGAAAGCCTCTATTCTCGTCAGCAGCGCTTCCTTAACGACAGGCCATTCGTCGACCGTGATTGCATACATCATGGAGTCCCCGTGACTGCCGTCTTTCCGCAGGCGATGGTTCCTCAGCCTTCCTTCGAACCTGGCTCCCAGTTTGGCGATTGCGCGCTGGGAGTGAAGGTTGTTGTTGTCCGTCTTCAGTTGGACGCGTATCGCGCCCCAGTCCTCGAATGCGTGTCGCATCAAGAGGAACTTGCATTCGGGATTGACTGCAGTGGCCCAGACGCTCGACGAGTACCATGTCCATCCGATCTCGACGCCTTTGTTCGCAGCGCGCACGTCCATGTAGCGCGTGCTGCCGACGACTCTGTCGTCTGCCTTGTTGTATACGATGAAGGGATACTCAAGTCCCATCTCTTGAGCCGCGAGAGCCGCACTGATCCATTGACGCGTGTTAGACTCCGACCTGCTGTCGACCGACATCCAAGACCAGTCCGAATCCTGCGCCGCCACCGTGAGGACCCCGGCGTCTTCGACCTTCAGGGGCTCAAGCCGGACGTACTTCCCTTCCAGTGTGCATGGACCAAGGGTCGTACTCAACCAGCGCTCTTCTTCTCGATGAGTTCGAGCCATATCCCGTTAGGGTCCTTGATGAACGCGATTCTGCTGGAGCCTAGCGAGTAGGGCTCCTTCGCGACCTCGACCTTCATTGCTCTCATCTTCTCGATGGCCCGGTTAAGGTCTTCGACCTCGAACGCCATGTGGTCAAGCTGGTCTCCGTCCGCATAGTCTGTCTTCTTCCTCCACCACGTCAGTTCGATCTCGTGGTTCGTGCCATCGACATCGAGGAAGGCGATCTCGGCGTCGTTCTCCTTGATCTCGCGACGCGCCCTCAGCTTCATTCCCATGACCTTCGTGTAGAACCCTATGCTGTCGTCCATGTTCTTGACGGTTATCGAAGTGTGAAGGAGTCGCATGCCGGGAAGGCTGTCGCGTGGCTACAAATCGATTGCGGAGACCGAAGCTAGTCCGGGAAGAGGTCCCGTGATATCATGGTGCCGACGAGCCAGTTGGGCTTGTCCACGGCTTCGTGGACTCTTACGTCCGCGGCGACACTGCAGAGCACGTAGGCCTCCTCCGCGGTCAGGTCGTAAGTCTTTGTCAGGTAGGAGATCATGTTCCTGACGGATTCCTGCATTGCCTTCCACAGGTCGGGGGAGATACCCGTCGTCCCGTAGTATCCCTTCTTTGGTTTCTTGTCGCCAGGTGTCGTGTACTGCGGCCCCCGGAGGCGCGCGTCCTTATCAAGATGAAAGCGCAGTTTTGCCGCTCCGGCACACTCGATTGCGCATAGACATACCTCTCCATCACCCATGGCCGCATGTACATCTCCAGCTGAGAAAAGAGCCCCGGGGATCCAGACGGGAATCTTGATCGTGCTTCCCTTGGTAAGGTACCGGATGTCCATGTTTCCACCGTGCTTGCCAGGTGGCGCGACGTTGAACGACCCTTTCTCGTCAGGGGCCACGCCCATGACGCCACAGAAGGGGCTGAGTGGAATCTTTATCCCGTTCTCGAAGGGCGCGACCTTCTTGTTCCTTAGGTCCCACTTGTAGAGATACGGCTTCTGGAACTCATCTAGGATTCCGAACCCGGGCACGACGGCGGTCCATCCAAAGTTGTCGAAGGTTACGTCGAGGACCTCCACGACGAGAGCGTCCCCGGGCTCTGCCCCCTCGATGTAAACGGGACCTGCCAACGGGTAGAGCTTCTCCAGGTCGAGGCGCGTAAGGTCCTCGGCCTTCGAGGTCTTCTTGATTCCCCAGCTCCAGACGTCGTTTATGTCGAAGGTGACTGTCTCGCCGTCGCTGATTTTGAGGACGGGCTTGTGGGCCCTGTTCCACTTGTAATGGAAGGTCTTGCGGTCGATTGTGTGGGCCAGATGGGTCACTCTTTGGCGACGTGCAGTGACCCCTTGTAGTCTTTCTGAAGGTAGTCGGCGAAGGTCTGCCATTCCTCGGCAACCTCTTTCTCCCACTTCTTCTTGTCGGGCGCGTCGTCCTTGCTGTCGTAGCTTATCTTGAACTTCATGTCGAGTCGGGTCTTGTCCTTGCCCTTGGGGCTCAGGACGTATTCTCCAATCTCGCGGTGGTCGCCGCACGTGTCCAGTTTCCAGGTATTGGGAGGACGCAACCAGACGACCCTGACCCCCTCACGGGGCTTGCCATCTTCCTTATACTCGGCGACCCAAACGACCCTCTTCGCGGTCTTCTCCAGGAAGGTCTTCTTGGCCTTCGAGCCCACCATCTTCCCATCGTCCTCCCTGAAATCGGTGCACCATTGGAACACAAAGTCCAGAGGCGCCTTGAATGCCTGGGATGCTTTGTAGGTCTCGACGAAGTTCTTCTTCAAGCCGTAACTGCAGTGGGCCTGAGGCACTTTAAGCTTTGAGGTTAAGAGGTGGCCGGTTTCTATGGCGCTGGTTAGGCGCAGCTCAGTGGTGAAGTCATAACACAGAGTACGAATTATGGGGTTGGCAATCGAGCGACGCATGGGAAGAATCGTCGGCAACCATCCGCATCTGGAAGATAGAGGCTTGGCACTGTACTCCACCGGACTCTACAACGGGGAAGGATACTCGTATTGCAAGAGGCGCAAGAGACATGTTGGAGTAAGCATTTCGCCGACCATTGCAATAACGATTTGCGACAGGGACGCTCTCCTTCCAGTCAGCAGGCGGTGGGGCCTGCCAATTCGTAGGAGGGGAGGCGGGTCAAGGACGTGCCTCGATGGTCAGACCTACCGAGTGGAGGCGTCGGGCCTGAGAGCGAGGCTAATCATCGACAAGATGATAGAAGCGGTCTAAGCGTGAGAAAGAGGAATCAATGGCAGAAAGTCTTAAGTGAATACGAACGAAACGACGGCCCCGTGCCAAGGTAGCTCAGAGGAGCAAAAAGCCGAGAAACCTGGGAGAGAGCTCCAAAGGCCTCAAGCCCCCGGCTGAAGTGGAGAGACCCTCCTCATTTACCGGGTTGTCGTCGGTTCAAATCCGACCCTTGGCACTTTGTTCTTACGTTAAGAGCAGACCATCCGGACCGTCGCGGAGGCTCATGGGGGGTCCCCGGTATCCATGTCCGTCTGTCCGGCCGGCTGGAAGAGAGACTCCAGCCTGACGTTTCGAGAGCAGTCACGAAGTAGCGGCGGGGCTTCGGCTCTAGATTGGAGGACCCTCTGTGCTTTTGACTGTGTTCAGAACGATGTTGGTTTCCTTCGAGACCACGTCGGGCACGGTCATTATGATACCGACGAGCTCATCGCGGAGCTCATGCAGGTCTCTGGCCTGAACTCTCACCAGGATATCGCAGTGCGAGTGAAGTTCAAAGACCTCCAGAACGTTAGGAATTCTCGAGAGGTTCTGCCCTACGCTTTCAGAGGTACCGGGCTTCACCCTGACTTCGATGAACGCGGTGACCTTGTAGCCGAGCTGCTCGGCGTCGAGCCTCGTACTGTATCCCTTTATGATGCCTGACCGCTCGAGGTTGTGTATCCGCTTGTGCACGGTCGCATCGGAGACGCCCAGCTCTTTGGACAGGGCGAGCACCGGTCTTCGTGCGTTCTCCTTTAATGCGACGAGCAGCCGCATGTCCAGGTCGTCCAATGCTGAAGAGCGCCGCGCCGAGTTAGTTATGGGTTGCCGTAGCGTCTTGTTTCGTGTGACCTTGTTTTTTTCGGACATTTAGGCCTCCTCCTGTTTCCGTGCCTTATCGGAGTTTTTCCCCTTCTTTTGCCGTCGAATTCTTTGCATAATGTTACGCGCAATTCTCCTCGCGGATGGTCTCGGCACCGATAGATGCTTCTCGTAAGCACGCTCCTCCGCCAGCCAGAGCTTTCGGGCGTGGAAGACATCCTCGCGGGAGATGAGTCCGACCACCTTCGCCGGATTGGACGGCTCGACTACAGGCAGGCTCTCTAGGTCATGGAGAGCTAGCATGTCGGCCGCCACCTTCATCGGATCGTCAGGGAACGCCACCACGAGTTTCTTCGAGACGACATCCTTTACCTGCAGCGTTTCATATCCGCCTTTGGCGACGCGGGCAAGAATCTCGTTTCTCTGGAGATATCCGCTCAATCGTCCCTTCTCGTCGAGCACGGGGTAACCAATGGCGGTTCCGCCCCCGTTCGAGAAAGACCGCACGAGCTCGGCAAAGGGCATATCAGCCTGTACTGACAGGAAGTCCCCGTGCATTACCGGGCCGGTGTAAATCTGCTCCAGGAGCTCTACCGAATACTCCCTCGCGACGTGCACCCCTCTCCTGGCGACTTTCTCTGTCAGGATTGACCGCTTCATCGTGAAGACGGTGATCAAATCTGCGGTAATCGCAGCGCCGAGCAGCGGAAGTAGGGCATTGACATCGTGCGTCAGCTCCAGCGTGAAGACCACCCCCGTGAAGGGAGACCTCATCGTCCCGCCTATCATGGCTCCCATACTGACGAGCACCCAGAGGGTGAGGGTTCCCGCGGGGAGGAACAGCGACTCGATCGCTCCTAGGCACCCACCCACAATCAGCAGCGGCGCGAGGACGCCTCCCGACGTTCCTGAACCAAGCGAGAAGGCCCAGATGACCGCCTTGACCAGCACTAGCACTGCGACCACTCCGACCGCAAGCTGGCCCAGGAGGAGGGCGTCGATCGTATTGTATCCGACCCCCAATGCCCTGGGCGCGATGAGTCCTCCTATGCCTATCACCAGGCCGCCGATTGCTGGCCACCACATCCAGTGAATCGGGAGCTTCCGGAAAAGGTCCTCAGACCCGTAGACCCCCCACGTAAGCATCGTGGACGCTCCTCCGGCGATCAACCCTACCGCGAGTGCTGCAATGACGGTGAGCGCATCCGGTACCGGGGTGGCAGCCACAGGGAATATGGGGCTCGTGCCCAGAATCGACCAGCGCACCACAGTGGCCGTGATACTCGCGATACCGACCGGAATCAGGCTCCTAGGTTTCCACTCGAAGAGGAGAAGCTCGACCGCGAGCAGGACCGCAGCGACCGGGCTGTTGAACGTGGCGGCCATTCCCGCAGCTGCACCAGCTACGAGCAAGGTTTTCCTCTCACTCGAGGAAACGTGAAGGAATTGGGCGAAGACAGAGCCGAATGCTCCTCCCGTCATGATGATGGGACCCTCGGCGCCGAAGGGTCCGCCCGACCCTATCGAGATCGCGCTCGAAAGGGGCTTAAGGACGGCCAGCTTCGGCTCGACTTTACTCTTCTTGGTAAGGATGGATTCTATCGCCTCGGGAATTCCATGGCCACGTATCCTGTCGGATCCGTAGCGCGCCATCAGTCCAACGATCAATCCACCCATCACGGGAACCGCGACCTCGAAGAGCCCCAGACTGTTACCGGCAGGCGAGACGAAGGTGAAGGCCAGCCTTCCGTAGAAGAAGAGGTTCGTGAAGAAGCCAATCAAGAGAAGGAGCGCTGCGGCGACCAGCGCAGCTACTGCGCCGATGACTACGCTGAACGCGGCGACCAGAAAGAGCCTTCTGTTCACCGTTGTGAAGTCGCTGAGCTGATCTACGGCCCTGGCGGCTTTGGAAGAATCACCCATACCCACGGATTTTTGGGCTTTGGCCGGTGCCTATTACATATGTCTTCCCGTTTGTTAAGAGTATTCTATAAAGAGGCCGCAAACAGTTAGAACCTTCCACTCAATCGGCTCGACTGGGCTCGAGCATTCCTGATTCCTAGGTTCCTAGCTTCTATATCGACTCGATGGCTTCCTTGAGAAGCGACCGGTGACAGCGCGTCGGATCCTTCTCGATGCAAAGGAGGGTAATCGTTCTGTGTTTCGACTCCTGGGAGAGCTCCCTCAACAGCGGTTCCTTACCCTTGAGGCTCCTCCTATACTCGCGCGCAAATTCCGCCCAGCTAATCTTGCCAGTCTTCCACTTCTTGATGGTCTCCTTGGGTGTACCGAGCTCCTTCATCCATGCGTCCACTTTCTCCTTCGATATCCCGCGCGGCCAGAGCGACATCACCAGTACCCTCTTGCCGTCCGCGGGCTCGGGCGCGTCGTAGACGGTCTTGTTGATGTTGATCAACGCTATCCAAAATATGTTCCATGATATATACGGGTGCGCTCCTTAGGTTTCTGTTAGCCTTTCTTGTAAATCTGGGTGAAGAACTTGGGAAGGACTTCCTCGTCGCGCTCTATCCCGACGTCTATCACGGTAGTCTTCGATGCTCGCAGTGCGGCCTTCACGATCGGTCCAATCTCATCCCGTCGCTCCACGAGGACACCATCGGCGCCAAGCGATTGAGCGAGTTTCACGAAGTCGGGTCTCACCGAAAAATCGACGCCGATGTAACGGGAACCATACCCCTTTCTTTGATACTCCCGTATGGCCGCGTAGCCCCCGTCGTCGAATACCACAGTCACGATGGGGATTTTTTCCTCGACCGAAGTAGCAATCTCCTGACAGGTGAAAGCGAAACCACCATCTCCCACCAGACAGACCACGGGCCTCTCCGGACGGGCGCACTTCGCCCCTAGTGCGGCGGGGAAGCCGAAGCCGAGGGTTGAGTTGCCAGAGGGCGCGAGGAAGCTCCTCGGTCTTGTCATCTCCAGCATCATTACGGGCCACCAGAAAGCATGACCCGTTTCCGTTACGACCACTGCATCGCCAGGGAGCACCTGCGCTATCTCGTGGACAGCGCTCTGCGGTCTGATCGAGCCCGACTCGGGGACACTCCTGGCAATCTGGGCCTTCCTCTCCAGGCTTGCGTTCCGCACCTCTTCTGTCCACTTGGCTCTTTCGTGGGTATTCCCAGAGGGCTTCTCCTCCAAGAGAGCCTGCAGGAACTTCCCCGCATCGGCGCATATTCCGAGTGCTACCGGGTAGTTTCTTCCGATCTCGTTCGGGTCGATGTCGACCTGAATCAGGGAGCCCGGGAGTCTGAGTCCCCAGCTCGCAGTGGAACGCTCGGAGAAGCGGCAGCCCAGGGCGAGAACGACATCCGCCTCGCTGGCGGTCCTGAGTCCAACGGAATCCCAGAGCTGGCCCGCCGAGAGGGGGTCGTTCTCGGGATATGCCCCTTTGGCCGAGATAGTCGATACCACAGGAGATTGGAGTATGTTTGCAAGCCTGTGGAGGTCGTCCCACGCTCCAGAGCTGTTTATTCCGCCTCCGACGATGATAAGCGGCCTCACAGCCTGCGAAAGAGCCCTTGAAGCGAGGGAGACTGCGTCCTTTTCCCCGCGGAGCGGCTGTGAGACAGGATTCGGTATCGACATCGCGGAGGCGGGCGGAACTTCGCGCGAGAGTACGTCGAAAGGTATCTCGAGAAAAATAGGGCGAGGTCTGCCGCTTGTCGAGCTTTGGACTGCCTCTTCAACACAGAGTCCAAGCGTTGCAGCATCAGTCAGTCTCGCGGTCTCCTTCGTGACGCTTGCGAACATAGATAGCTGGTCGACGTCGTGAAGACCTCCCTTGCCTACGGAGGTGGTCCTGATTCCACCAGCAATCACCAGCAGCGGCATCGAATCCAGGTAGGCTTCGCCGACGGGAGTCAACATGTTGGTGGCCCCCGGACCGCACCCTACGACACAGGTGGCCGGTTTCCCTGTGGAATACGCGAAGCCAATCGACATGAATCCTGCGCCTTGCTCGTGCTTCACGCTGACGCTTCTTACCTTGGTCGACGACTGGAGAGCATCGTAGATTGGGAGATTGTGGACGGCAGGTATACCGAAGACAAACGGAACGCGTTTTCGCTCCAGCGCCTCTATCACAAGAGCCCCGCCAGTCGGCACGGCCGGTCGGCAGGACACGGGTGCTTATGAGGGATTCGAAGAACAGGAATCTTCTATGGCACTCTTGCCAGCGCCTGTGAAAGGTCTTCCTTCAGGTCTTCGATATCCTCGAGCCCCAGGGCGAGCCTCAGTAGATTGTCGCCTATGCCAAGTTCCCTTTTCACGGCGGGCGATAGCGTCTTCGAAGCGCTGGTGATCGGGTAGTTGAGGAGCGACTCCGTGCCGCCTAGGCTGGGCGAGGGTTTGATGACGTTTACCCTCTTGAGGACCTCGAGCGCCTCCTTCTTTCCACCCTTGACCTTGAAACTGAGGAGGCCACCGTACAGTTTCTCGGCGAAGAGCTTCTGCGCCGTCTTGTGATACGGGCTGCTCTTCAGCCCGGGATAGAACACTTCCTCGACCTTAGGGCTGTCCTGCAGAAACTCTGCTATGGCGAGTGCAGACGCACACTGCGCTTCGAACCGTACCTTCAGAGTGCTTACACCTCTCAACGAGAGGAAGGCCTCGAATGGTCCCATGATTGAGCCGAGCCTGCGTCTGAACTCCCACAGGTCGACCAAGTCCATGGAATCATCCAGGGCGATGACTCCGCCAATCACATCGTTGTGCCCCGCTATGTACTTGGTCACGCTATGAAGGGTCACCCAGGCGCCGTCGAGCAGCGGCTTGTACAGGAGCGGTGTGGCGAACGTATTGTCTACGACCAGCTTCGCTCCGACCTCCTTGCATCGCTTCGCGATAGCCCTCACATCGGCTACTCGGACCTGGGGATTGGTCATGGTCTCGACCACGACGAGGGAGACTCCCTGGTTGATCTTCTCGATGAAATCCTCGGTTTCCGGTCCTGCAAGGGTCGTCTTTATCCCGAACTTGGAAAGATTGAGGGCGAGCTCCTGGGTAGTGCCGTAGGATTCCTTGGTGACGACGATGTTATCGCCCGAGCTCAGGGTCGAAAGATAGATGGCCGCCATGCTCCCCATCCCGCTGCTGAACGCGAGGGAGGCGGAGGCCTGCTCGAGCTTCGCGATGACCTTCTCGAACCCTCTTACGGTCGGGTTCTCCTCTCTCGAGTACTTCTGCTCGAAACCCCTGTCGCTCTTGCGCGTTTCTCCCGTCCGCCGGTCCGGATGCTCGAATATGGTGGAGAGATAGAGCGGCACCTTGAACGCCCCCGTCTCCGGGTCGTAGTAGTCGTGCCCGTGCACGGAGTCGGTCGAGAACTTTGTCAGGTGCGTTCACACCCCGTCATCAATACGTCTGGAGAGTGGGGTCGACTTCGATGGTCCAGGCCCGTATCCCACCTTTTAGATTCCTGACCTTGCGAAAACCCAGACCCTTCAGCAGCCGGACCGCCTGGGCGCTCCTTACACCACTGTGGCAGTAGACGACTATGTCATCCGCAGTGTCCAGCTCGTTGACCCTCTGCGGCAGCTGCCCAAGCGGGATGAGCCTCGAGCCGTCTATCCTGCAGATTTGATTCTCGAATGGCTCTCGCACATCGAGGAGCACGACGCCTCCTTTCGCGTCAATCACCTGCTTGAGGGCGCGCGACGATATCTCGAAACCAGGCTCGAGCGTCTCGTTGACCCCGCAGAACACTTCATAGTCTATCAACTCCTTCACTGTCGGATTCGGGCCGCATATCGGACAGTCGGGGTTCTTCCTGAGTTTCAGCTCCTTGAACTTCATGTCCAGGGCGTTGAAGAGCAGGAGGCGCCCGATCAGGGGCGTACCCTTTCCAAGTATGAGGTCTATGGCCTCGGCCGCCTGGATGCTCCCCATTATCCCCGGCAGGACACCAAGGACGCCGCCCTCGGCGCACGACGGGACGAGGCCCGGTGGGGGGGGCTCCGGATAGAGGCACCTGTAGCATGGACCCTCCTTGGCGAAGAATACTGAGGCCTGGCCCTCGAACCTGAAAATGCTCGCGTAAACGTTTGGTTTGCCGAGGAGCACGCATGCGTCGTTCACTAGATAGCGTGTGGGGAAGTTGTCTGTACCATCCATGATGATGTCGTAGTTCTTCAGGAGGTCCAGCGCATTGGAAGAGTCGAGACGGACCTTGTGCAGCTCGATACTGATGTTCGGGTTTACCTGCAGCAAACGTTCCTTGGCAACCTCCGCCTTGCTCTTGCCTACGTCCTGCTCCGAGTACAGTATCTGTCGGTGGAGGTTGCTCTTCTCAATCGTGTCAAAGTCGACGATGCCTATCCTGCCGACCCCTGCGGCTGCGAGATAGGTCGCCGAGGGTGTCCCTAGGCCGCCCGCGCCAATTATCAGGACGCTCGACGCCTTTATCGCCTTCTGGCCTTCCATCCCGACCTCTGGCATTATCAGGTGCCGGCTGTAGCGTGCGAACTCGCTGCTCGACAGACTGACGTTGTGCGGATCGGCATGGGCCGATCCTCCGGCCACTGATGGGACTATCATCAGGGTATCCCCGTCGGAAAGAGGGGTCTCCTCCCCTTTCATATAGCGGATGTCCTCCTCGTTGAGGTAGATGTTGATGAAGTTGCGGAGCCTTCCATTGTCGGAATAGAGATATCGTCTGAGCCCGGGGAAAGCGACAACCAGTTCCTGCAGCGCTCCTTTCACATCACGCGCGCTGAGCTGGAGTTCGTCCTCGTTGTTCGTGTGCTGCCGCAGAGCGGTCGGTATGACTATCTTGACGGCCATCTTCTCACCCAAAGACCTCCATCGTCTCCTCCATGGCCGATGTCCTGTCTTCCTTTGGTATCCAGGCCCTGGTATCTCCGGCCTGGCCCTTGGGCACCGAGACAACGACGTAGGAATACCAGGGAAAAGAATGGTCGGTGTCGAACTTCGATAGCGTGGCCGGATAGTCTGGATGGGAGTGGTATATGCCAGCTATCGTGAGGCCCTTCTGCGCGCTGGCCCGGTCAGCCCTGAACAGTTCGAGAGGGTCAATGTTGTAGCGGTCATGCTTCGGCCCGTCATAGGCGTTCTTCATACGGATGGATTCCGTCACGTGTTTAGACCTGTCCGAGATCAGCAATCCGCAGCACTCCTCCGGATAGGTCGACTCCGCGTGGGTGTGTATCTCCTCGAGTACGCGCTTTGCTATCGACAGCGTCATTTGTTCTCAACACGGCAGCGCCTAGGCCAAAAAATGCGACCCGCACGAACTACCGCCACCGCGACGACGGTACCTCCTTCATAAGCTTGACGGAATTGGTATTCTTTAGAGAATAAAGTGTGAACGGGCGGGCCTCTTCTTACATCCCGCCCATGCCACCCATTCCTCCCATTCCGCCTGGCCCTCCTGCACCGGCTGGCACCTCCTTTGTCTTGCTCGAAGCGATGACGTCGTCGATGCGCAGAATCATGCTCGCCGACTCGGTCGCAGCCTTCAGAATCTGGCTCTTCACGGCCATCGGCTCGATGACGTTCTTGCCCCACATGTTGGCGACCTTGCCCGAGAGCGCGTCGACTCCGGCCCACTTCTCGCCTTTGCTGTGCCTTGCCCTCAGGTCGACCTGCGTGTCAATCGGGTCCATGCCTGCGTTCTCAGCGAGAATGGTTGCGATGCTCTCTATCGCTTCGGCGAACCTGAGAGCCGCCAGCTGTTCCCTTCCTGTAAGCTTCTGCGCCCATTCCCTGACCTTGCTCGCGATCTCGACCTCAGGCGCACCGCCGCCGGCGACGATCGAGGGAGTCTCGACGACATCCTTCGTGACCATGAGCGCGTCGTGGAGCGAGCGTTCGGCCTCGTCGACGACCCTCTGCGAACCTCCTCTCACGAGAATGGTGACCGCCTTGGGATTCTTCGCGCCCTCGATGAAGACCCACTTGTCTTCCTCGACCTTCCTCTCCTCGGCGAGTTTTGCCGACCCGAGGTCCTTGGCGCTCAGATCGTCCAAGTTCGTGACTATGCGCGCCCCCGTAGCCTTGGCGAGCTTGGTCATGTCGCTCTCTTTGACCCTTCTGACCGCCATGATCCCGGCCCTGGCCAGGTAGTGCTGTGCGACGTCGTCGATGCCCTTCTGGGCGATGACCACATTGGCGCCAGACTCCTCGATCTTCTCGACCATGCCCTTCAGGATGCTGTTCTCCTCATCGAGGAACTTCTGCATCTGGTCGGGGTCGCTTATCCTAATCTCTGCGCTGAACTCGGTCTTCTCTATCTCGAGAGGCGAGTTGATGAGCGCTATCTTTGCCCCGTCTATCCTCTTCGGCATCGCCGAGTGGACCACCTCCTTGTCGAGGGCTATTCCGGTTATGAGTTTGGTATCGGTCATCGAGCCTCCCGCCTTCTTCTCTACCTTGACATTGTCGATGTCGACCTTGTAGCCGGTCTCCGTTTGCTCGGCCACCTGCGTCACCGCGTCGACCACGAGCTGGGCGAGGTGAGGAGCGTCGTCGGAGACGAGCTTCGTCATCATGCTGGTTGTGGCGACCTTGAGCAGGTCTGCCTTCGAGGATGGGTCGACCTTCTCCGCAATCTTCTCGAGGACCTGCTGCGACTTCTCGAGCGCTTTCATGTAGCCGTCGACGACAACTGTGGGATGAACGTCCTTACTGATGAGCTCCTCCGCCTTCTCGAGCAACGCGCCTGCGAGGATGACAGCGGATGTCGTCCCGTCGCCTACCTCGTTGTCTGTGGCCTTCGATACCTCCACCAGCATCTTCGCAGCGGGATGCTGGACGTCTATCTCCTTGAGCATGGTAGCCCCGTCGTTGGTGATGGTCACGTCGCCGAGCGAGTCGACTAGCATCTTGTCCATACCGCGGGGACCTAGAGATGTTCTGACGATCTCGGAGATGAGCTTCGCAGCCTGGATGTTGTTCCTCTGAGCTTCCCTTCCCTTCGACTCTGCTGTGCCTTCCTTTAGAATAATGTACTGTGGGCTACTTGACATTAATAATTCGCGTCAGCTATACAACTTCGAGTTGTATATATCATTTTTGTTCGTGCTCAGCCGCCCGCTCTCTGCACTAGATTATATGGCCAGATCAGGTGGCCACACCACTTGGCATTCATCAAGAACTGCGGGATAATGCTCGAACCTCAGGAGGGCATGGGTCTCAGGGAGTTGCTCGACGTGGCTAGGGGCGTCGAGAAGATCGGGTACGGCTACCTCTTTCGTTCAGACCACCTGCTTCCGACCTCCCGCCGGCAGAATCTCGATTCGCCCGAGTGCTGGGTGACCCTTGGGGCAATTGCCGCCATTACCAAGACTCTGAGGTTCGGACCAATGGTCTCGCCGATTGGCTTCCGGAACCCTGCGCTGCTCGCCAGGATGGCGTGCACAGTCGATTCGATATCCTCTGGCCGGCTGCGGCTGGGAGTGGGGGCCGGCTGGTACGAGGATGAGTATCTCGCCCATGGCTTGGAGTTTCCTTCTCTCAAGGTAAGGAAGGAGCAGTTCCACGAGGCGCTGCAGATCATCCGTCCGCTGACGCAGGTTGGCAGGGTCGATTTCAGTGGGAAGTACTTCTCGGCGCACCTGAAGGGGCTGCCGAGTCTCAGGCGCAAGGTACACATGATCATAGGTGGCAAAGCACCCTCCATTGCACGAGAGACGGTCGCCTACGCAGACGAATGGAACTTTGTTGGTGCTCCTCCCGCGGAGTTCGAGACGATTAAGAAAACACTCGAGGCGAGCAAGAGACCAATCGAGATCTCCAAGATGGGCCAGTTCATAATCGCCGAGGACAGGAGAGGTCTGAAGGCGAGGGTGCGAGCGGACATGCGACGGCAGGGAGTGAGCAAAGACGAGGACGTCTACGCACGCGAGCTCATCAGCCGCGGATGCGCGGTCGCCACGACGGAAGAATTCGCGGAGGGTGTGAACAAGGTAAGGGACAGAGGAGTTGAGAAGATTTACTTCCAGACATGGGACACGAAGGACTGGGAACAGATCCACCTCCTGGCCGCCGTGCTGAGGGAGCTCTAGGCCCCGGCCAAAGCTTTAAGCTGCAAGTGGCGGGCGACCCTCTCCATGCCGCAAGTCGGAAGTCGCGCTCCAAGCTTTACGCTGTACGATGCAGACCAGAAGGAACGCAGTCTGTCCGAATTCTTCGTCAAGGGGAAGAAGACTATACTGGCCTTCTACCCGGGTGCCTTCACGAGTGTATGCACCGAGGAGCTGTGTGCTTTCCGGGACATGTTCGCGGAGCTCCAGAAGATGAAGGCCCAGGTGGTCGGAATCTCGGTCGACCCTCCGTTCGCTCAGAAAGCCTACGCCGAGAAGTACGGCTTCAAGTTCCCGTTGCTTTGCGACTTTACCCGCAAGGTCACGCGGAAATACGGCCTCATCTGGCGCGACATAGACGGAGTCAAGGGATACGACGTGTCCAACCGAGCGGTGTACACGCTTGACGACACGGGAAAGATACTCTATTCGTGGGTCGCCGCCAACCCTGACGTCGCTCCGGATTTCGATGGTATCAGGAAGAGTCTGGCCTGAGCCGTGATAGGCTCATGGCCTCTTGATATTCGTTACCAGCAGCTTGAACTGCAGGGTCTTGCCTACCATCGGGTGTCTCCCGACCTTTCCATAGCCCTTCTCGGGTGGTATCGTGACCTCCTTCGTCTCGTTGACTTTCATTCCTGCCAGCGCCTCCTCGAACCCGGGAATCACCTGATGTGCGCCCAGGATGACCTGTAGCGGCTTGTAGTCGCGTGCGGGGCTGAAGAGTCCTGCGTTTATCGCCTCCGACTTCATGCTGGTGTCGAAGACTTTCCCTCCGGGAAATTTCCCTACGTAGTGCACCGATACCGTGTCCCCATTCCGCGCGACGAGTTCGCTCAAGTGGATTCTGGGCGGGTAGCTCACGCCCGGCCCTTTAAACGGTTACTTGGCCAAAGGGTAAAGCTAATCCCAAAGGTCTGGAGACCAGCTGCGAGGGCCGGTACCACAAGACATGGCCGTTGGGTCTATAGTTTCGCTGTGGTTGCTGTTCGGGGTAGCCACAGGAATCGCTCTGGCGGTGATCGTCCTGGTTGGGGTGATCTTCTCAAGGGACCTGAACAGAGGGATAACTACCTCGATAAGCGAGACCATCTTCGAGGGTCTCGGAGACAGCAAGGAAGTCTTTCTCTCCAACTTCGAGGCGGAGCTAAAGCGGAGGGGTCTCGTCCCCAGGGTGCCGCTCGAGAAGGGAGTGGACTTGATCTACAGGGATTTCTTCGACGAGGTTAGGATCAATGTGACCCAGGAGGGCCGCAACCTTCGGGTCGGATACAGGATTTCTGCCACCACGGGTGCGATAGCGCTTGGGGTGGTTCTCCTGATACCCTTCGTGATAGGCTCCATCGTCCTCTTCGGGCTGGCCATACTGAGGCGAAGCAATACCCAGCGCACGATCGACCAGGCCAGTATCTCGGCGGCGATCCTCACACGTACTCTGCCTGAGCTCTAAGTGACTTCATCGATTCGGACATCACCCTTGAATCAAGGAGCCAATCAGGAACAGCTGGTCACGGGTAAGACATTTTCCGAAAAATAGCTGACGAAGCCAGTAAAGTTACTCGAAGGAGGCCCGAGGACGAGATACAAACCGCTGTCTAGCTCGACCACGACATTGCTCGGATTATCACTGACGACGTACGCAGTAGCGCCGTTGTCGAGCGAGTACGTGCCTACGTTGTAGTTCCCGTAGTTCGTGCCTGATTGTTTGAACATGGAAGCCAGCAGACCGCTTCCAACCGTCTGAGTACACGCCTGTTTCATGTCCGTTGCCTGGAAACTCATGGTCCCGATTACTTGCGCGCTAATCGAAACTTGACCAGGACCGACCGCGATTGTCGGGGCGCTCGGATTCAGGAAGGTGGCCGCGAGTCCTCCACCTACCAAGAGAGCGAGGACAATCCCGACTGCGGAACCTTTGTTCAGCTTCGGCAGACCCTGTCGGGGGAAGAAGTAGTGAAGCGCGGCGCCTCCGGCAATCACTACGAGTATGATGGCAGGGGCAAAACCAATTCCCGTCGAAGGAAGCATGAACGTTTCCACCATTGGTCGCCCTCTGAAGTAGTTACCCCGGCAGACTCCTCACCGACATGCTGGTTAACTTTCGCACCCGCTCGTCATTTTCCCGTCTCCAAGATTCAGTTTCGGCTCGACGGATAAACGCGATATGTTTGAGCTGATTCGCAGTGCAGGGGTGGGATTCGAACATGAGAACCCATGCACTTCCTGTGGATTGCAGGTTCGCGAACTCCACAGGAATCCACCAGTCGGCTGCTAACATCGAGTGTTCAATCAAGGAGAGACTATGTTTAGCTTCTTCTTTCCAACAGTCAACTTTCCGATTGCAAGTAGCGACTTATCCATTGTGACAAACTTCCTGACCTGCTTAGCGCGAGAATACGATGCGAGTATGAGTGCATCTCTTCCACCCAGCGAATACCGCAGGGCAAGCCTAAGACCTAACTCTACTGTGCCCGAATCCATCGAGAGGCATGATGAGAAGTCCATGTAATCAATCAAAGCGTTCATTGTGTCTTCTGGGGGCCTCTTCAGTTTGAAAACGCATGTATGATATGTTTCGTGAAGGACCGTGGGATTAACCGCATGCCGCTTGGCTTGGAGGGACTTGGTTAGTTGATGGTCGGGGTGGTCTGGCACCAAGTAGGCGACTAGTACGTTGGAATCTATCCCCAGATATTCTTGATTTCTTCCGGGCTTGGCCAATGTTCCACCTCTCCGGTCTTGGCTTTGAGCTTGCCGAAGAACTGTGACGGCCCATCACCGACTCCGCCTCCCTTTTTCCTTCTAAGCAGAATGTAATCATCAACTTCAGCTATCATCATATCTTCCCCTTCTCTTAGAGAAAGATCATCGACGATCTCTTTTGGTATGGTTGCTCTGATGCTATTTCCAATCTTTTGTAGCTTGACGATATTGGCCATAACTGGATATACGGCTATGTATACACATAAGCTTTGCTACGGAGAGAGGTGCTCCGGCCCGATGAGTGTACTGCAAGCAGGGATAGGAGCGGAGTGCCCTAACCCCAGTGCCCCCTCGAGCTGAAAGAGTCGGGAGATTCAATTGAACTTGGCCGCCTTTGACCTCTTGCTGGTGTGGCCGAAAACAGGCTCCAAACCAATTACAAACCTCGCTTTGAGCTAGTTTGTATGGTGCGGGGGGTGGGATTCGAACATGACTATCCTCCCTCAGTTCCCCTATCTGAAGGGGAGGGCCACCAAATCGGCGATGACTATTTGCCCCTGAACAAGCCGGAATATAGCGCGGCCAAGTGACAAGGGAGTGTCAAAGCGGAGGAGCTCGACATGACACTCCCTCATGACCATGCGCTCTTCGACCTGTCTACGCTACGCCTTCACTAGAAAGTGTATCAGCACAACCTGTCCCCATTCATCTCCGACGACCAGAGTGTAGGCTCCCGGCTTGAACGGAGTGGAATCCGTCGGAGACACCTCGGGGTACTGGAAAGTGTATTGAGCAGGTGCACTTCCCGGCACGACCGTGTTCAGGTCTCCCTCGTCGGCGCTCGTGACCGGGTACCACCAGTAACCGCTCACCGTGAAGTTGCTATCCAGGTCATACGAACCAACCATTCTGCTGTGAAGGTAATCGTTGACCCCGACAAGCGCGGTGAGGTTGACGCTGTCACTGTTCGGCTGGAAAGCAACGTACTGGACTGAAGTGCTCTCCGCACACGTGTAGGATGTCGCATTGCCATAGTCCGGATTCATGGCCTGAATCTGAGCATCGTTGTAGTTTCCCGCTAGGATGTCAAATTCGACAGGCAGGTTGTCAGTGCATGGAGGCCACATTGCGACTGGAAATCCATGCATCATCCAGTCATCGTTGGAGGTTGTGACGTTATTGAGTGCGGATAATGTATTGAACAAAGAGATTGAGACGTTCAACACCTGCCCCTCCGCGAGAGTCGTTGAATTGACGGAGGCTTTCAGCTCGACGCCGTTGGAGGATGTGGCGGCGGCAGATGTAGAGTTTATTTCGGCTGACCTCGCCATCGAAAAGGTCCTTAGCGCTGCAACGCCTATCGCAGCAACAAGAACCAGGGCTATCGCGGCGAAAGTCACTGCGCGGCGCGAGATCGCTCGTCGTCGTTCTTGTTGCCGTCGAATTTTCATGGTGCAGAAAGGCCCCTCATCAAAGCAACTAGTATCCACTATTCCAAAGCGGTTGTACACCTTCATACGACCCTCCGTCGTACAGGGCGTATGCAGTCATGGAATACGTGGTAAATTCGGGCAGTAACTTGTTCGGCTTCTCTGTGATGAACGCAGCATAATATGATGGTCCCATATTACTGGCATACCCTGAGGCATCTAATTACATGCTGAATCGTATTGGTACCGTTCATACAGAGCAGGACCATGACGACAATGGCTGGAAGAGCAACCGTCAATGTGGGCAAATGTCTGTCCAACGTAGGTAATTATTGGAGCATTCCAACGTATAAGCCTTGTAAAGTCTTAGTAACAAGTGTCATGGCTCTTTTCCTGCTATCGGGTTGCTTTTTCCTCCGCTGTTTCGGGTCGTTGACGAGAGCGTTTCTGAGAAGCAGGAGGCCCTACTTGTTCTCTCCTGAATCGCGACCTTCAGCGGCCTCTGCTGTGGTCTTGCCATCTAAGGCGGCGGACGGGCTGACGAAGTTGCCTAGGATGCACTGATTCTCCGCAATCGGACGGCGCGTGCTTCCGCGCTGAACCCGATAGAAACCTCGTTTCGACCTGGTTTGTATGGTGCGGGGGGTGGGATTCGAACCCACGAACCCCTAAGGGATGGGAGGTCTGAGCCAGACGGCACCTCAGTCCCACGCCGTTGACCAGGCTGGGCGACCCCCGCACGAAGCTCCCGCTTCATAGACGCGCTTCTAAAACTCTTCCGAGCGTCCGTCTACATTTTAAAAGGACGAGGAATCGGACGGGTGACTTGTGCCGGCGTAGCTCAGTTGGAAGAGCGTGCGCCTCGTAAGCGCAAGGTCGAGGGATCGACTTAACTCCGCTGGAGTACGAGAAACCCTCCGCCGGCTCTCAACTTCTACTCAACCTCGTGTCTCTTGTTACCTCTACAACGATAGTTTTGATATCGTTGCGTCGGTTTACAAAAGAGAGAGCGCCATACCCGCGAATCATCTCACCGTTGTACCTGAAATCCTGTCCCAGCTTTCTGATAAGGTCGAGAAGTTCTGTTTGAACGCTCAGTTCGAAGTGATCTCTTCGTGCAGCTTTAATCATTCTTGTTTGTATGACTGACTGCTTATTCATTGTATAGAGGTCTTTTCCGTTCTTTGAGGGTTCCTCAAGCACTACGCTCTGCAACCCAAGGTATCTCACAGCGCAAAGATAGGCGATTTCTGATCCAATTCTACCCTGATCATACACCGATCCGGCGTCGAGCATTTGGCGTTCAAGATTTCTCTTGATTTTTACCTTATCAATTATCAACGCTCTTGAGTACTTGTTTTGAACCAAGGCAAGATACTTTCCAGAGTAGGCACGGGGCGGGGCAAGATCGTACATCTCATCCGAAGGAGGACAGAGATAACAGGTCGATACGGCTCCGCTTCTTCCGTAACGAAACGTCAGCCTGAATCCGTCGAAAGATATCAGGCTCACGGTTTCGCACCCGGCACCACGGTCAATTTGAAACTGGGGCCGATTTGAGCCATCATGACGGATTCTCATCATCCACATCCTGCCAATGTAGTCGACTATGACGAACGGCAGATAGACCCCGCCGTACTGATTACTTGCCCCTAGAGATTCACCCATGCGGCCAGACAGCACAAAATTTGAAAGCGCGACCAATGGATGATCCTGAATGAAGTGAATCTCAAGCTTATCATCGAGGATTGTGAATGAGTCGACACAACAACTCTTTCAGCTTCCCAGCGCTTCAAGTCTTGACTAGCGAGTTCAAAGCTCTGAATACCGTAAACGAAAGAATCACGGGAGAGCGGCTCCAGTGTTATCCAAACACGCTACCCTGGTGCGAGACGATTCCTTGGGAGTACCGGTCTGAATTCGGCACCTCCTTTGTAGGAGTGATAGGTGAGGAAGGAGCCCGTGGGACTGCGCACAGTGATTTTGAATGGGAGTATGTGATTTTTGCTGGAACTTCGATGATGCCGTTGGCATTTTTCGAGCTCTTGACCAACATACCAAGTTCCCGAGCCGATATGTAGGTCCTCCCGTCACGTCCAATTCTCACAGATTTGGCTTGGCCATTCTTCTCTATGGTTTGGGATCCGATATCGTCTCGAGTCAGAAAAGGAGACCCTACGACAGTCTTCGGAGAGGTTGCAAGATTTGAGACAGGTGTTCCCAGCTTTTGTGTCTCATTCATCGATGAATTATCTTCGTCCGTCATAAAAAGGAGCAAGGGACAGTTCAACATCAGACAAACCGAAAGGAAGAGATTCGGTTTAGCACCAACGGAACAGAAGAACAACGGAATCTGGTGGAGATAGTAGGCTCGCTTAGGATACTACGCGGGAGAAAAGAGCGGACTAGAATCGTGAGGAGCTATTCAGACCGGAGAATAAGGTTGTCAGGGACACGATCTATCGTTACGGAAGCAGTGAGCGTGGAAAGTAACGTTAGAATCATATTTTAGACTTACGAGTCTGGCTTCGACTGGACATGCGTCTAGTTCTCTTTGAACAGGCGTCCGTCTCATCGCGTCCAATCCAATCTGGGCATTCAAGACCGGATGCCTAGGCGGAATTGGAGTGATCAAACGGTATATTTCCAGCCTTCTGCGCCGAAAATTACAATTCTTCTGTACTCCTTTCTCTTCTAGCATCGGCTTCAAACGCCTCGTAAGTGTTGGGGGTAATTTGGATCAAAACTCGTCACTGGCCCTTCTACTCTGTTGTTCGGGCAAAGACACATATCGAATAGGCCCGCGGCCCCCGATGGTTTTTTTGCGTCTGCGTCTGACGACGGGACTGCTCATCTTCGTCACGACCCTCGTCGTCTACACGTTCTGTCTGAATGGGGTATGGGCCATCGACCACGCGACGAGCTTCCTCGAGCTCGACTGGTCCCTCTGGACGCGTCATTCGTTCATCCTGGGCGGAAGCAACTTCAAGCCCAACTCCGTAGACGACTTCGAGTACAATGGAAACTACTACAGTGCGCTGGCACCGGGAACCCCCATCCTCGCCCTCCCGATAGTCGCCATAGGGTTCGTCCTTGATGGCCAGTTCACAGTCTTCGGCCACGCGACGGTCTTCTCCGAGTTCTTCGTCGCGCTCACGAACGCCTTCGCTTCCTCTCTCGTGTACCTGGTAGGACGGTTCTTCTTCTCGAAGAAGATCTCCGCGTTCCTAGCGTTCGTCTACGCCTTCTCGACCATCAGCTGGGCCTTCGCGACCTACTTCTTCCAGAGCGACGTCTCCGCGTTGTTCTGTCTGCTGGCGGCCTACTTCACGATTCGCGCGACACGTCATCCCGATTCGAGGCTGTTCGAGTGTGCTATGGCTGGTGTGGCCGTCGCGGTCGGGATGTTCGTCGACTACATAGACGCGATATTCCTGCCGATAATCCTGTTCTATGTCTTCCTCGTGCTAAGGGACAAGAAAGAACCGCGTGTGAAGCCTATCCTTGCCTTTGTTTCCACCGCCACCCTCGGGTTGGTGCTCATAGGGCTGTACAACTACGTGAACTTCGGGAGTCCCCTGACCGGGAGCGAGCAGCTATACCTCCACGCAACGAGCCTGCTCGATGAGTTCTCTTATCCTCTCTATCTTGGCGCCTATCTGAACCTCTTCTCTCCGTACAGGGGATTGTTCATCTATTCCATCTTCCTCGTCTTCGGCGTCTTCGGATTCTATGAGATGAGCAAGTCCTCCTACAAGAACGAGACCGTGCTTCTGCTGGCCTTCTTCCTCGGTATATTCATCCCGTACTCCATGTGGTACGACCCCTCGGGCGGAGAGGGTTTCGGTCCCAGGTTCCTGGTGGCCGCCATACCATTCCTTATACTCCCGGCAGGGGCAATCATAGAGAAAAAGGAGAGGGGGATGCAGACCCTCGCCTACACGCTCTACGGAGTCGGCGTATTCATCAACGGCATCGCTGGTCTCACCTCGGCCGTGACTCCGATGTACAACTCATCGACCCCGGCCTTCCTGACCTGGACATTGCCTCTGTTCCTTCGGGGAGGTATGGACACGTGGTGGTTGAGGTACGTGGGGTCGGACTGGCCGATTCCGTCGGCTGTCATCGTCGGTTTCGCACTGATGGTCCCGGCGCTCTCCGACTATCTCATAACGCGAAGCGATTCCAGGCACACGATACCGGCAGCCAAGGAGGAATCAGTACCCTATCTCGGAACTGGGCCTTAGGTGCCGCATCGATTTTACGCGTCCGCACTTCCTGCACTTGTACAGCCCACGCCCCCTCGGGTTGTAGCGGCGGGTATCCTCCACAAGCTCGTGCTCCGTCCGCATCATACACTTCTCGCAATACCTGTACTCGGCCATGAAAGAGTTGTCGCCGAATCCCCTCAAGGGTATATAAACGGCCTCGTGAGAAAAAGGGAACGATGTTCGACTACTCCTTGGTGGGCATCGTAGTCATACTCGCAGGCGTGGCTCTCATATTCATCGCCACTGTCGCGACATCCAAGGAAGAGAAGGATGGGTCCAAGGTCAAGGCAGCGGGGGTCGTGATGATCGGACCCATTCCGATTATCTTCGGTAACGACACGAAGTGGGTGGTAGTGGCCATAATTCTGGCAATCGTTCTCCTAGCACTCGGATTGCTGACGAACCTGAGGTGAAGATGATGAAAGCCTCACGCCTGTACCTGGTGGGTTTTCTGCTCCTATTCGTCGGGACGGCCATCCTATTCCTAGGCAGTGCCGGCGGTTCGTCTTCCACGTCGTTCGGCGGGGTCGTTTTCATTGGTCCGTTTCCATTAGCTTTTGGTGCCGGACCTGGTTCCGGCACACTGATTCTCATTGGGGTGCTAATCTCGATAGCGATGGTCCTGATACTCTTCCTCTCGTTCTTCCTGTCCAGAAGGGTGAATCCGCAGAGCGGCCAGGGATTCGACGTTGGCCAGTGAGAGGCCCGCGAAGGAAAAGTAAGTAACGCATAAATACCAAGTCAAGGTTGCGCATCTTGATATGCAGAAGATAGACCCCATAATCCAGTTCAGCAGTCCAGCAAGGCAGAAGCTGATGGAGGTCTTGAAGGAGGAAAACGCCTCGCATGCATTCCTCAGGATAGATGTCTACGCTTCCGGCGGCGGCTGCGCATGCAGTGGCGGTTACAAGTATGGAATGGCCTTGGACGACAAGGCGAGACCGGACGACGTCTTCGAAGAGATTGAGAGTATAAAGGTCGTCACCGACAAGAACAACGTGGACATACTCAGAGGCGCCAGAATCGACTACAGCGAGAGCCTGCAGAGGAGAGGCTTTAGAATCATAAACCCGAACGTGCAGGCCGGCTCATGTGGCTGTGGCGGCCACTAAGCCGACAGCATCTTCGCAGGACTTGGGCAAATTCGCTGACTAGCGTCTCTGCCGCACGCCTATCTTCTCGATGAGGCGGCCGAGTTCGGAGTCGTCCACCGCGTCGACTCGCAGATACTTCAGTATCTCATCTTCACTCATCTGAAGCCGCTTTGCTTCATCTATCGTGTATCGGTAGGCTTCTATCTCGGTAGGTCTGTCCACATATTCGAAGGTCTGGTCGTAGAGGTCCCTCCCGTCGAGGAACTGCTTGACGTGCACCAGCACGTGAATCACGTCCAGATAGAGGCAGTTTATCCTTGCGGAAGCGAGGTACTTCGAGCCTATGCATACAGACCCGGTGTTGTGATCGAGCCAGATGCCCCAGTCGGAGTCTACTATTCTCAGCTTGAGATGATGAATCGTCTTGAGCATGCTCCTCTGTGAACCGAAGAGCCTAAGAAGGGTCGGGGAGTTCTCTACGCCGATGAATATCTGGGTGAACTTGTACTCTCCCAGAGAAATGTTTCTCTTCGCTTTGAACACCTTGAGGGGCAAGGTGGAGTCAAGGCAACCTCGGAAAGTCAAAAGGCCGGAACTCAAAAACAGTTCACTTGTTGCAGGTGAATTTGTAACTCGGTGCCCGCGCAGATGGTCGTCGCCTCGATAAGCGGGATAAGAGGGATAGTCGGTCAGGACCTTCTTCCCTCAGAACTCGTGAGGTACGTCGCGGGATTCGCGGCTGTGAAGCCCTACTCCGAGTTTCTGGTGGGAAGAGATACGCGCCGTTCCGGGGAGTCGATAGCCAAGCTGGTTTGCGGCACTCTCGCTGGCCAGGGGGCCAAGGTGACCGACTACGGCGTGGTGTCTACGCCGGCGCTCTTCCGTGAGAGCAGGATCAAGGGTCTACCTGCCCTGATCGTAACCGCCTCGCACAATGAGCCCGAATGGAATGGGCTGAAGTTCGTCCTTAGCGGCAGGGGGATAACGCAGCCGGAGCTCGACGGGGTGCTCGAGGCGAAGGAAAAGGGCGCGGCGCAGGTCCGCGGGACCATCTCGTCCGGGGTGAAGCCGTCGTACAATCAGGAGCTGATCGAGATGTACGGAAAGGGAAGCGCCGCCGGCGTCTCCGCAGCTGTAGACCTGAACGGGGGTGCCGCCATAGGTCACGCCCCGCCGATACTCGAGGGCCTTGGTTGTAAGGTGAGCATTATCGGGGGGACGCCCGGAATCTTCAGCAGGACCATCGACCCAACGAATGACAGCCTGAACCTGCTGAGGAAGACCGTGAAGGAGCGTAAGTCGGACGTCGGTTTCGCCTTTGACTGCGATGGCGACAGGCTCGTCCTCGTCGACAATGAAGGCGAGAAGAGGACCGGAGACTTCATGCTGGCGCTCGCCATAAAGAACATCCTGCCCGGTCTTGAGAACCGCGCAGTGGTCGTGTCGGCAGACACATCTCGCGCGGTGACCGATGTCGTATCTCAGGCTGGAGGAACGGTCTACAGATCGAAGGTCGGCGAGGCCAATGTCGTATCGCGCATGACAGAGGAGGGTAGTTCCCTTGGCGGCGAGGGCAGCAGCGGCGGACTAATCTACGGCGACTACAACTACTGCCGCGACTCGATGATAGCCGTGTCCGTAATCGTGAAGGCCCTGAGGAAGAGTGGGCGCAGGGTCTTCCGTGAGGTGCCTTCCTATGAACAAGCGCGAGTCAAGGTCCCGATGGACAGGAAGAAGGGGCTCGCTGCGATCAAGAGGCTGCAGAAAGAGTATCCGGAAGCTGACGCGCTTGATGGGATCAGGATCGAGACATCCGGACGTTCCTGGGTGCTCGTGAGAGTCTCGGGCACCGAGGACGCGGTCAGGGTCTCGGCTGAGTCCAAATCCACGAAGGAGGCCCAGGAGCTGGCAGACCTCTATCTGAAGCGTGTCAAGGAACTCGGATAGGCATGGACGAGTACGAGATCATCTCTCTCCTGACGCAAGCCGCCGGGAGCCTCCCTCCGGATTACTCCGCGATAGGCGATGATGTGGCCTGGATGAAGACCGTCCCGGGCAGGCTGATACTGAAGGCGGACATGCTGGTCGGCCGGACCGACATTCCTCCCGGGATGACGTGGAGGCAGGCGGGGAGGAAGGCACTTGCCATGTGCGTCAGCGATTTCGCGTCCAAGGGGGTGGCTCCAAGGGCGTTCATGCTCTCCCTCGGAATCCCCGGGAAGACGCGTCCGACCGAGGTCCGGTCGATGGTGCGCGGGTTCCAGGACGGGATGGAGGAATGGGGGGTCAGACTCATAGGTGGAGATACGAACGAATCCGATGACCTCATCATCGATTGCATAATGACGGGTTTCGCGAAGCACATCGTCGAAAGAGGAGGCGCCCGACCGGGAGATTACGTGGTGGTGACCGGTGACTTCGGCACCGTATCGGCGGGACTGAAGATACTCTTGGAGAACGCCAAGGCAGGAGCCGCGTTCCGCAGATTATCCCTGAGGAGCGTCTACCTGCCGGAGCCCCGGCTCAAGCTTGGAGTCGCCCTGCGCAGTCTCTTCTCATCCGCCATGGACTCGAGCGACGGTCTGGCCATCTGCCTTCACGCTCTCGCCTCGGCGAGTGGCGTGGGGATCAGTGTAGACGTGCTGCCGCACGCCGCAGGACTCGAGGAGTTCGCAGCGGCAAACGGCTACAAATCCGAGGAACTTATCCTCTACGGAGGGGAGGAGTACGAGATAGTCGGTACGATTCCCGCACGGAGGCTCGAGAGGGCAGAACGTGTCGCCAGTTCGATGGGCGCGGAGCTCAAGGCCATCGGGAAGGTGACCGAGTCGGGAAGCGTCGAGATGCGAAACGGGACGCCGGTCGACAGAAAAGGCTGGATACACCTGAGCTAGGCAGCGGCTGACTTTGCTATTTTCGAGAACTTCCTCATCACGGCCTCTGCCTTCGACTCCGTATCTGACTCGCAGAAGATCCTCACGATAGGTTCGGTTCCGCTAGGGCGGATGAGTGTCCATGTCTTCTCGTCTGTCCAGACCTTGAGTCCGTCGACCTTCTCGACCTTGCCCGAGGCCTGCCTTTCAACAGCCTTCATGACCATCTTGACCTTGGAAGGGTCAACGGGGACCTTGGTCTTCGCCTGATAGAAGTGTGGGAACGCGCCTGCGACGACCTTCGAGAACGACAGGCCCCTCACGGCCAGGCACTCGAGCATCAGGGCCGTCGCCATCCCTCCGTCTCTCACAGGGATATGGGCCGGATAGATGCAGCCTCCATTCTCCTCAAAGCCGAAGAAAGCGTCGCGCTCGATTATGGTCCTCGACACGTCAACGCTGCCCACCCGCGTGCGAATCACCCTGGCCTGGCGCTTCGCTGCCACGACCTCCACAATCTGGGAGGAGCTGACAGGGGTTACGAGCGTGCCGCCGGGACGCCTCTCTAGGAGATAATCTGCGAGGAGCGTCCCCGACTGGTCGCCCCAGTAGACAAGGCCTGTCTCATCGCAGAAAATCGCCCTGTCTCCGTCGCCGTCGTAGGCCACACCCAGGTCCGCTCCCGAGGCCCGGACTGCCGCGCTAAGGTCACCGAGGGTGGCGGGAGTGGGCTCCGGTCCCCTTGCGGGGAATCTCCCGTCGATTACCGAATTTATCGAGATGACCTTGCATCCCAACATGTCCAAGAGGGCTGGAGCAGCCAGGCTCTGCGCCCCGTTGCCGGGGTCAACCACTACCGAGAACCTTCTGCCCGAGATGAGTTTGGTGCTGACCTGTGATAGAATGCCCTGCAGGTACAGCCTGATAGTCGATGGCTCTGGACGGCTGGTACCTACCTCGACCCAGTTCGCACGATGCATGGAGTTGTCGTGGTACACGTGCTCGATCTTCTGCTCGTCGAGCCGGGGAATTTCCACACCATCGTGTCCCATGACCTTGATGCCATTGTACTCGGGCGGATTGTGGGACGCCGTCACCATGATTCCTCCACGGTACCCGAGGGCCCTGGTCGCGAACTGAAGTGCGGGAGTCGGGACAAGGCCGGTTTCCCCCACGTTTCTTCCCGAGCTCATGAGGCCGGAGGTCGTAAGAAGAGAAAGCGACTCGCCCGAAAGCCTCCCGTCCCTTCCGACCAGCACGTCACCCTCAGAGAAGTATGTCCCTATGCATTCGGCGAGAACAAGCACGAACCGGAGGTCGGCATCGATTCCCGGCCTGAACCGCACCCCGTTGGTTCCGAAGAGCTTTCCGCGGGGTGACGCCACGTTCGGCGGAAAGAGCCGTTCGTATTAAAAGCCTTAAGGGATGTCCGCCCGTCGACTTCCTGCCGCCGCAAACCCTTATGTTAATCACGCCGAGGCGTGGCGAGCAGGGCCCGTAGCTCAGTACGGATAGAGCGCTAGCCTTCTAACCTCTAGGAGGAGAGCTAGAAGTCGCGGGTTCAAATCCTGCCGGGCCCGCCAAGAGCCGTCGAGCTCGCGAATGTCCCCGCGCTGGCAAAGGAAAAGTAGTCGAGATCGTGCGAACCACGGACGACTATGGGGATAGTCTGGCCCGAGAGGTACAACGCGGATAACACCACCGTCCACCTTAGCAACGAGGTCGAAATCCACGCCTACCCCGAGGTGGTCTGGGCCTGGCTCGTCCGCGCATCCCTCTGGCCGGAGTGGTTTCCGACGGTGAGAGGGGTGATGATAGCGGGAGGCAAGACAGACCTAGGGCCCGGGTCCAAGTTCACGTGGAGGATCTTCGGAGTCACTCTTTCGTCCGTTGTGGAGGAATTCACCCTCTACGAGCGCCTCGCCTGGAGCGCCCGGTTCGAGGGCGTCGATGCTTATCACGCCTGGCTCATCGAGAGAAGGCCGGGCGGATGCCGGGTGCTCACCGAGGAGAATCAGAAGGGGTGGCTGGCGCGCCTGAACAACCTGCTGAGGCCCTCAAATGTACGGTACCATCACTATCTCTGGCTGGAGGCTCTGAAGTTCAAGGCGGAGAAAGGATACGTTCCCGGCTCGGGAACGCAGTGAGGTTTTAAGTAATTGAGGGCAGGCGGGGACATTATGCGTGGTCTCGGCGAGGAGAACGTCTCGCGCCTGATTGGGATAGTCGGTCGGGAAAACGTCCTCACACAGACAAAGGCGATTGAAGACTACGCGCACGACATGGCAGACTACGAGTCAGTGCCGGCGGCGGTGGTCAGGCCCCTGACTGAGGGGCAGGTCGCCGAGGTTGTCAGGCTGGCGGCAATGACAGGTTTTCCCCTTATAGCGAGGGGAGCGGGAAGCAGTCTCACCGGGGCAGCGGTCATCGAGAACGGGATCATAATCGACACCAGAAGGATGGACAGGGTCCTCAAGGTCGACACGGTGAACTGGTACGTCCACGTTCAGCCCGGCATTTCGCTCGAAGACCTGAACAAGGAACTCAAACCTCACGGGTTCTTCTTCCCGCCGGACCCAGCTAGCAGCTACATCTGCACGGTCGGCGGGGCGATTTCCGAGGGTTCGGGAGGTCTGCGGTGTGTAAGATACGGGACGATGAAGGACTGGGTCCTCGCACTCCGGGTCGTGCTTCCCAATGGCAAGGCCGTGAAATTCGGCGAGGCTCTGGCTAAGAACAGGGCTGGATACGATCTAGTCCACCTGATGGTAGGGAGCGAAGGCACGCTGGGAGTCGTGACGGAGGCATGGTTGAAGATAATCCCAATTCCTGATGTAAAGACGAAGAGGTTCATGGTGACCTTCGGCGATTGGGAGTCCGCCGGCGAGGTGATAAGTAGGCTCAGGTCTTCTAGGATACTGCCGAATCTCTTCGAGTTCCTAGACAAGGACAACATACACGCCCTGAACGAGAAGCTGGAGATGAGCTTCGACGAGGCGGAGGCGACCCTGCTGGTCGACGTAGAAGAGACGCAGGTCCCGGTGGCCGAGGAAATATTCCAGGAGTGCGGCGCCGTGAAGATCATCGTGGCCCGAGACGAGGAACAGGCGGAAGCGTTCTACCAGGCGCGGGCCATGGCATACGTGGCGATCAAGACGCTGGCGACCGGCATCCAGGTCGAGGACATTGTAGTGCCCATAGACAGGCTCGGAGAGTTCCTCAGGTTCGTCAAGGGTGTCGCGGCCAAGTACGGCATCAAGATACCCGTTAACGGGCACGCCGGCGACGGCAATGTCCACCCCACCATACTCTACGAGCGGGAGGACCAGAAGAGCAGGGAGACGGCCAACGCTGCCTTCGAGGAGATATGCAGACAGGCGATATCGATGGGTGGTTCCGTCACGGGCGAGCACGGGGTTGGGATGCAGAAGCCAAAGTTCCTGAAGGAACAGCTTATCGCACATGACGGAGAAGAGGCGCTCAGGCTCATGAAGGAGATCAAGGCCGTTTTCGACCGCGAGAGGATTATGAACCCGGGAAAGTACGTAGAGGCTGCGTGACCCCATGGCGCGATGGCTGTTTAAGGAGGAGCCGGCCCACTACTCCTTCGACCAGCTGTTGAAGGACGGCAGCACGCGATGGGACGGGGTCGAGAACAATGCCGCGCTGAAGAACATGAGGGACGTGAAGAAGGGAGACGAGATTCTCTTCTATCATACGGGAGACGAGAAGCAGGTGGTCGGCCTCATGAGGGCGATCTCCAACGCCTATCCGGACCCGAACGACAAGGAAGGAAAGCTTACCGTCGTCGACGTGAAGCCCGTGAAGAAGCTTCACCGACCCGTGACGCTCGTCGAGATGAAAGCGAGCGCGAAGTTTGAGGGCTTCGTCCTGCTCAGGATACCGAGGCTCTCGGTGATGCCGGTTCCTGAGGAATTCTGGTCCGAGATAACGAAGATGTCCGGAGCTTAGCTCAGGCCAGCTTCTTACGCATCCGCGCCACCGCTTCCTTGAGGGTGGCGTCCTTCTTCGTATAGGTAAGTCTCAGTCTGGTCCTTCCGCCTGCTCTGCCCTGGTAGAAGCTGGAGCCGGGGACCGTGGCGACGCCGACGTCGCGTGCGAGGTGCTCGGCGAAGTCGTAATCGTCCATGTTGCTTATCTCTGAAAAGTCAGCGAAGACATAGTAGGCGCCCTCCGGCCGGCTGAACTTGAAGCCGAGTTCCTCGAGCGCGGAAAGCATAAACCTCCTCTTCTTGTCGTAGGTCTTCGCGAGGGTCGCGTAGTACGACTCGGGGAGGTCGAGCGCGGCCAGCGCGGCCCTCTGAAGAGGAGTCGGAGCGCAGACCGTCGTGTAGTCGTGGATTGTCCTTATCGCCTTGGTGAGCTGCTTGCTGGCCACGACGTAGCCGAGCCTCCATCCCGTGACGCTGAACGTCTTTGAGAGGCCGGAGACAGTGACCGTCCTCTCGTGCATGTCACCTATCGAGGCGAGGCTGACGTGTCTCTTCGAGTCGTAGGTGATGTATTCGTATATCTCGTCCGTTATCGCCGTCACGTCGTAGTCGGTGCAGAGATCTGCGACGACCCGCAGCTCCTCTCCGGACAAGACTTTGCCGGTTGGATTGTTGGGGGTGTTGATGATTATCGCCTTCGGTCTGCTCCGGAACGCATCCTTCAGTGCTTCCTCGTCTAGTCCGAAGTCGGGCTCTCTCATCCGGAAGTGCACTGGTCGGGCACCTGAGATTATCGTCGCCGGGATGTAGCTCTCATAGAATGGTTCGGGTATCACGACTCGGTCACCGGGGTCGGTCAGCGCGACGATGGCGTCAACTATGCCCTCGGTCGAGCCGCATACGACGGTGACCTCCTCGTCGGGGTCGGTGGCGACGTTGTTGAAGCTCTTCATCTTCGAGGCCAGTCTCCGCCTCAGTTCCGACGAACCAATCGTCACTTCGTACTGGTTGTAGTCATCCCTGATCGCGGCGGCACCGGCGCGCTTTACCGCCAAGGGAGCGGAGAAATCTGGCGAGCCCTGGGCGAGGTTGATCGCGCCTAGCTCGTCGGCTAGCAGCGACATGTCCCTTATGGCCGACTCTGGGAACAGCTGCATCTTGCCGGACACAGGGACGCGCCGCGTGCTCGCCTTCAATGGGCCACGGCATTGTCGCTGGACATATATAACGTGAGAACGGGCGCGAAATCCTGACAAACCCATAAGTAAGCGCGTACACTTCCGCGCCTGAAGTTGAGGCCCGTTCCGCTGCTGCTCATGGCCGTCGGGGTGCTGATACTGCTGGCCGGTATCGTCTTCACCCTTCAGGGCTCAGGATACGTCGGCCCCCAGAGTTCGTTCATGTTCAACAACCCTGCCTGGATTTATCAGGGGATTACGGCAACGGCAATCGGGCTTATCATAATCGCCGGAGGATTCCTTCTGGGGAGAAGGGCACGGGGCGCCGCTCGATGACCCTTCGCGTCCAGCTGGATTATCTGCGTCTTGGAGCCACAGGCACTGGGCTCTCCGCGAGTCTGAGGTTCGTCTCGTAGGTCGAACCCGTCCTCACGAAGCTCACCATGACCTCGGCTCCTATTGTGGACTTGGTGAGTGCCACGACAAGGGTCTTCATGTCGTGCACCTTGGCGTCACCGATGCCCACGACGATGTCGCCCTCCCGCAGTCCCGCACGATACGCCGGACCATCTCTCAGTACCTCGGCGAGGAGTACACCGGATTCCGTTGAGAGACCGTAGCGTCTCGCGACGGAACGGTTGACATCGAGTCCGGAGATTCCCAGCCACGGGCGTATGACGCGTCCCTGCTTGGAGATTTGCTCGATTATCCTCTTGATAGTCTCCGAGGGGATTGCGAAGCCAACGCCCTGAGCGAAGGGTATCATGGCAGTGTTCATCCCGATGACCCTTCCCTCGAGGTCAGCGAGCGGTCCTCCGCTGTTGCCTGGGTTGATTGCGGCGTCTGTCTGGATGAGTCCCTCTATGACGAAGTCGGTCCCGGGCAGGGGTCTTCCGAGCGCGCTGATGACGCCGAGCGACATCGTGGGCGCTCCTGGAAGTCCCAGCGCGTTGCCTATCGCGAGGGCGAACTGTCCCACGTGCAGCGACTCGGAGTCGCCAAGTGTGGCGTAGGGGAGGTCTTCGGCGTTGACCTTGACTAGGGCGACGTCTGTCGCTGGGTCTGAGCCTATCACTTCCCCGATGAAGGACCTGCCGTCCCTCAGATTCACCTGAACCTTGGCAGCGTCGTCGATTACGTGGTGGTTGGTTACAATCGTTCCGCGCGAGTCGATGATGATTCCGGAGCCTTGGCCCTCTATGGGTACTATGCCGAACCGGTTGTCTCTTGCGAGCTTGGTGCTGTCGATTCCGACGACGCTGTCACTGAGCTTCTCGACCGCGCTTGTGACCTGCGTCTCGAGTTCTGTGAGTGGCATCTCGGTCATCACCATGGAGGACTGACGGGTGGTCCCGGCTCAGGGACTGTCGGTCCCGGCCTAGGACCCCTTGGTTCCGACACGACTAGTCGCTCTCCGGCGCGGTAATCGGCGAGACCGTGAGCTCTTCGAGCTTGCCTGCACGCAGGACCTTCAGTTTCGTCGCCTTGCCGACAATATCCTGGCTGAGCTGGCTAGTCAGGTCGCCGAACGACTCAATGTTGTTGTTCCCAAGTCCAAGGAGAACGTCCCCGAGCATCAGGCCTGCTTTGTCAGCCGGGCTGCCGGGCTCGACTGAAAGGACGACCAGACCATACTCCTGCTTGACGCCAGGGATCCTAGTCGCCTGCTCTGGAAGCTGTACCGGATTGGAGACTATCCCGAGATAGGCCCGGCCCGTGGGCGCGCCCGAAACGATCCTCTGGACGGCCTGCGAGACCTTGCTAACGGGTATTGCGATTCCCCTTGATGATATCAGAGCGACGTTCATGCCGACCATCTTACCGGAAGGGTCGACAAGTGGCCCTCCAGAGTACCCCGGATTGACCCGCGCGTCGGTGACTATGGCTTCGTCAATCTGGACTCCCCACCAGCCGCCGATGTTGCGCTTGACACCGGTGATTATTCCGGAAGTGGCGCTTGCGCTTGGACCGAAGGCATTCGCTAGTGCGAGCACGAACTGGCCCACCTTGAGCGACTCGGAGTCTCCTCTCTTTATGGGCTGTAACTTCGTGTCCGCCTTCAGGAGTGCGATATCAGATGTCCTGTCTTTGCCGACAACCTTTGCGGTGAGGGTCTGTCCGCCCGCGGTTACCTGCACTTCATTCAGTCGTCGTACGACGTGGTATGCCGTGACGATGTGTCCGTCCTCATCCCATACGATTCCTGTTCCGTTACCTCCGTCGGAGCTGATGCTCACGACAGATGGGCTTGCGCTCTCCGCGACCTGCTGTATTGCGTTTGAGAGCGTCTGCAGTATTTCCGTTGAACTTGTGCTGCTCATTTTGTGACTGGGAGATATTAGAACATGGGGTACTTGTTGACTGGGATTGCCCGGACCCGGTCACATCAGTTCGGCGTCTGAGAGTTCCCGTAGAGGTTGAAGTAGGCGACCCGCTGGACTGTCGGAGACGGGTAGACCCTCGATATGTACCCGACGAGCTGGTGCGCCGCCCTTATCGCGTCGGTGAGGTCCCTGCCTTCTCTGATTCTGCCCTCGATCGCTAGCTCCCCATTGCTGAAGATGGCGTCCACCTGTATGCTCCCGTCCTCCGTGATCCACTTCATGGTAATGCCCTTCTCCTCGTCAGAGTACCCCAGCCAGCGGAGCGCACCGAACCAGCGGCCCTTCAGTCTCAGGATAGCCTCGCGCGGGTTTTCCACATGGGGGAGCAGCGTCTTGAGGAGCGCGACTCTAGCCTCAGAGGCCGCGAGCTGCCTCATACTGGTGACCTCTCTGCCTCTCTCGGTCACACGGTATCCGTCTTCTGCCTTCTCGAGCACGTGCTGTTCCTCGAGCCTGCTGAGTATCCGTGAGAGCGTCTCCGGATGGGTCCCGAGCCTTCTCTTCAGGCCTTCGAAGGTGAAGCCCAGGAGCCCCTCCTCCGCGATGAACCGCATTACCTCCAGGTCCCGGTTGCTTACGTCGAGGCCGTTGAGCGGGTCCTTGTGAATAGCGGGCATGGCGGTTCTCATTAAAGGGAAAGGCCTCGGTCGTATTTATATATGTAGTAGTTGGGAACCTCTAAGTAGGTAATTCTGACTTGAGCAAGTCCGTCCAGATTAACCAAGAAATCCTCGATTCATGCAAGGTGATCCACGGCTCGTGGAACGAGCTCACAAAGGTATGGACGCTTCCGGTGATACACGCACTGGGTCTGCAGGAGCCGGCCCGGTTCAACGAGCTGAAGCGCAGGATCGAGGGCATAAGCGCCACGAGCCTTGCGGAGAGACTGGGCGAACTCGAGAAGCAGGGAGTGGTCGCGCGGAAGGTCTACCCGGAGAGTCCCCCGAGGGTAGAATACTCCCTCACGGAGAAGGGCCAAGAACTCAAGGGGATACTGAAGGAGTTCGGGGACTGGGCCATGAAGTGGTCCAAGCCTCCAGAGACCGAGTTACAGGTCTAGACGCGCCCGGAGCAAGACTTTAGGGGGAGGAGTTTTCCGTCCCTCTCGGCTTACTAGATGGGTGACACAAGGACCGGTGTCAAGGCCGGTCTCATCGCCGGAATAATTTACGGTCTGGTGCTCGGGGTACTCAGCTACATAACGGTCATCGTCGAGAAGTCCCTGATACTCCCCGCGATAGCCTCGAAGCTTCCTGCGGACTCTCCTTTCACCGCCAACCAGCTCTACGGCATAGTGGTCGTCCTGACCCCGGGCATAGCAGCGACGGGAGGCATAATTGGCGGCCTCATCGTCGGTGCCATCTACGGCCGCCTGTTCGAGAGGATTCCCGGGAAGACGTCCCTGATCAAGGGGGTCCTCGTAGGTATAATCCTCTGGGTGATCCTCAGCGTCCTGACCGACCTCGAAAACCTGCAGTACGGCGTCGTCGTCTACCTTGAGGACATAGCGGTGGGCCTGTTCAGCGCTATGCTGTTCGGTGTTCTGCTCGGCTACTTCTTCGGCAGGTTCACCCGTCCGAAGGACCCGGCCATCTACGGCTACCCGGAGGGCGCCACTTCTTTGAGCCGCCGCAGCTCGTGGGCGACTACAGATCGGTAGGCATTGATGAAATCGATGGCGAACCGGTCAGCATACTTCTCGGTACCCCTGTGATCGGGACCGAAGTACCTCAGATGATGGTAGAACTCATGGAGTATTGTGAAGGGATCGTAAAGGAACTCCCGACGCGCCGCCAGTATCTCCTTCCTGCGTGACACGTAGACCGCCTGTACCCCCTTGTTCCGGCCATTGACCAGGCCGATGCGGAGCTTGGGTCTCTCCACCCGGTAGTGTTCACAGAGGAGGTCCAGCGCGCGGTCGGGATCGGAGTCGAGGATTGTACCGACGACGAGGGCCTTGAACTGGTCGTCAGGTTCTCTCTTTTCTTTCGTCGGTCATCCTCTCTGTTATCAGACTTCGGTTATGGTGAAGGTGAACCTCGCTCCGGCGAACTCTTCGCTGCCCACCTTTTCCCATTTGATGTCATAGCTCTTCGTGAGCTGCTTCCCGATTATCGCAATGTGGGACGGAAGGTCAGAGAACAATGTCTCGACCTTTGCCTGGTCCTTCGTCGAGAGAAGACTCCTCCTCCTCTTCATGAGATATTTTACCGCCACGTTCTTGTGCTCGTGGCCTTCTACCTCGAGCTTCTCCTTGCCCGTGTCTATAGTGAAGGACCTCTTGGCCATGTCGCACGTTCTGCTTTCCCGATTAATGAGCTTTGAAGTCGAATAGTTTGAATACGCCACATCCTTCCGTTTTACGTTGAAAAAGATCCTCGTGGCGGCTTCCTTCCCGAAGGAAGCCATGCGGGGCCTGACGGAGCTTGCCGAGGTCTTCTGGTTGAGGGACCTGAGCGAGGGCGAACTCGATGCGCTCCTTCCTTCTGTCGACTGTCTCTTTGTGCAGTTCTGGCCACAGGAACTAACGAGGGAGAGACTGGCGAGGATGACTAGGCTGTCGTTCGTGCAATCGGCGCTCGCCGGGGTCAATCACATACCGTTCGGGGACCTGCCGCCGGGGGTCAGGGTGAGCAGCAACGCCGGAGGTTACTCCGACGAGGTGGGAGAGTTCGCGTGGGCCTTGCTCCTCTCTGGGGCGAAGAGGGTAGTCAGGTGGAACCGCGCTCCCGAGGCGAGCGTGGGGAGGTCCCCGCTCGAGCTCGGCAGAGACGTGATCGTGCTCAGGGACGGGGTCTTGGGAGTCCTTGGTTACGGAGGGATAGGCCGCGTCGTCGCCGGCTTCGGGAAGGCCTTCGGCATGAAGGTAATGGCCCTGACAAGGAATAGCGTCGATGAGGAAGATGTCGAGCCACTCGTAGGCGATGCGGGCCTGGACACCATCCTGAAGGCATCGGACGCGGTCGTCATAGCTCTCCCTCTGACGAACTCGACCAGGGGTCTGATAGGTAAGGACAGGCTCGAGTTCATGAAGAGGGGCGCCATACTGGTCAACGTGGCGAGAGCCGAGATCATCGACCAGCGGGCCATGTACCAGCACCTCCTCCTGAACACAGACTTCGTCTACGCGACGGACGTCTGGTGGACAAAGGAAGGGAAGGAGATGTATCCGCCCGAGCTCCCGTTCTTCGGCCTGGGCAACTTCGTAGGTAGCCCGCATGTTGCCGGCCCGAGTGCCGCGGCAGCCGGGAGGCCGCTGAGGAACTCTCTGGATAACCTCCTGAGGTTCGCCAAAGGGGAGGCAGTAAGCAACGTGGTCGATCCGGCGGACTACGTCTAACTCAAAGCCCGGCCGCCGCCCATACGTCATCGTCGTTGTCGAGCTGCGTGTAACCGCAGCGATCGCATTTTCTGCCGATGAGGAAGGTTTCCTTCCCCCCGGAGAGAATCTTCTTCTGGTATTCGACCATCTGACCGGCATGGCAGCGCTCGCAGATCAATGGACGACCTTCCCATACCAGCTTGAAGATTTAAGTTGGACAAGCTACGGCGCCGCACATAGTACAGGAGGACCAATCATGGGAATACCTGAGAAGATCAAGAAGATAGAGGAAGACATGCACAGGACGCAGGTCAACAAGAAGACCGAGCGTCACATCGGCCTCCTGAGAGCGAAGCTCGCCAAGCTCAGACTGGAGCAGGAGGAGCAGCAGAGCCGTCGGTCGGGAAGCCAGACAGGATATGATGTCAAGAAGTCCGGCGACGGAACGGTCGTCCTGATCGGTCTGCCCAGCGTCGGCAAGTCAACCCTTCTCAACAGGCTCACGAACGCCAAATCGAAGGTAGCGGCCTACCAGTTCACCACCCTGGACGTGGTCCCGGGTCTTATGGAGTACAAGGGAGCAAGGATACAGGTCCTGGACCTCCCGGGAATCATAGAGGGGGCCGCGTCCGGGAGAGGCTTGGGGAAGAGGGTCCTCGCAGTGGCGCGGAGCGCCGATCTGATACTCTTCGTGGTGGATGTCTTTCAGCCTGAGGCGAGGGCTCTGCTCGAGAGTGAGCTCCGGAACACCGGCATCAGGGTGGACGAGAAGCCTCCGAACGTAGTAATAGAACCCACGACCTCTGGCGGAATTTCGGTGACGGCTACAGTCAAGCTCACAAAGATGGACGAACAGCTGGTCAAGGATATGCTCAGGATCTACGGCGTGGCCAGCGCCCGCGTGGTTATACGGGAGGATATCACCGACGAGCAGCTCATCGATGTCCTGATGAGGAGTCGGGTATACACTTCGTCGCTCACCATCATGAACAAAATCGACCTCGTGAACGCAGGATTCACCAACGAGCTGAGCTCGAAGCTCCCCTACAAGTTCGTCCCCATCTCGGCGGAGGGCAACATCAACATAGTCGCCCTGAAGGAGGAAATCTACAAGAGACTGGACTTCGTCAGGATATACATGCGGAGGAGGAACGGAGAGACGGACTTTGAGGAGCCCATGATAGTCAGGAACGGCTCCAGCGTGCTGGAAATCTGCAACAAGGTACACAGGAACATCAAGGACGAATTCAGGTACGCTCTCATCTGGGGCAAGAGCGCCAAGTTCGGCGGGCAGCGCGTGGGCATAACCCACCGTCTGATGGATGAAGACATCATTACGCTGGTCACCAAGTGACCCGCGCGGAAATATACCAGGAGCGTGATTAATGGGCGTGCCTAGCGCTAGTATCTCGCCAGTGGAGGCTATGAAGACCATCAAGACTATCGCTGCGGTCGGCGCCTCGAAGAACCCCGAGAAGGACGCTAATCTCGTCCCGGCATTCCTGAAGGAACATGGTTATCGCGTGATCCCGGTCAACCCGACCGCGTCGGAAGTGTTCGGGGAAAAGGCCTTCCCGGATCTTCTCTCCCTTCCGACGGAAGTGGCCGCGCAGGTCGACGCGATCGAGGTGTTCCGTCCGAGCGGGGAGCTTCCGGCGGTGGCCAGAAAGGTGGTCGAGCTTTCAAAGAGGCAGGGCAAGAAGTACGTCTTCTGGGCTCAGGCCGGACTCGAGAACGACGAGGCGAAGGAGATCCTCGACGCGGCCGGCCTTCCTTACGTCATGAACGCCTGCATGAGGGTCGTGTATGGCATAGCTTCCTCGAAGAAATAGAGCTTACTGTTTCAGGAGTTCGTAGAGCCGATAGCGGGCCTCTTCACCCGGCGTGAGTCTGTAGCCGCAGAAGGAGCAGAAGACGCCTTCTTCCTTCCTGCGCAAGGAGAAGCGCTTGCACCCAGGACAGCGCATCTCTGACTCCTTGTTCTGGTGGGCCAATGACAATGATTTATCGTCATGGTTCTTATCTTCTTGGGTGCGGCGTCCGTGGAAGGTCTACGTGGTCAGGTGCTCGACGGGCGAACTCTATACCGGCTGCAGCATGAACGTAGACCGGAGAATACGGCAGCACAACCGCGGGGTCGGGTCGAAGTTCACGAGAAGCAGGCGTCCGGTGACCCTTGTTTACCAGGAGACATGCGGGACCCGTTCGGCGGCCCTGAAGCGCGAATACCAGATCAAGCAGCTTAGCAGGTCCCAGAAGCTTCTTCTCGCTCAGACGGCTACTGCCACGACGGCATAGACCGGGCTCCTGCTGGTAAGGGGTGCTTTTGTGGAGATCGATTCGTACACGTCCGAGACCAGCCACCCCGTGTCGTGCAGCATCGAGACAATCTCCCCGGCTGAATAGACGCGGATTTCGATCGGGAACTCCCCTGCGAACTTCATGACCTGCCCGACCTTGAGGTAGAATCTCCAGGAGCCCCGCTCATGGGAGCGTGTGGAGTCGAACGAGTATCTGTCCAGAACGAGAAGGTCCTTGCTCTCCTCGTAGATGTTCTGGGCCGGATTCTCCGCGAGATAGTCTCTGTTCCTCAGTCCTGAGATGATGAAAAGACCGCCTTTCCTGACCGCCTTCCGCAGGCTCCTGAAGTGGTCCGAGTCCTTCTGTTCAGACCCGTACCCTATGCTCGTGAATACGTTTATCGCGCAATCGAACATCCGTCGCCCGAGCCTCAACTCTGACATCGAGCCTAGCATGAACGAAGCCCTGTCCTGCACCCGGAATCGCTTGGCCTTCGAGTTCGCTACCTCCACCAGGTGTGGGGAGTAGTCCACTCCGGTCACGGGGAAGCCGAGTTGCGCCAAAGGTATCCCGATTCGACCGATACCGCACGGGACATCCAGTATCGAACATCCGGTCATTCCTCTCTCCTGGAGCAGACCCGATATCGCGAGAGCATCCTCCTCACCCCTCTGCCACATACCTTCCAGCACCATCTCGTACAGTCGGGCGTTCCTGACGAAGATGTTCTTCGCCCAGTCCACGCAGAGCTCTGACTCCCTGTGGTAGAAAAAGACGAAACCTGGCTCAGGTGTGCTTGGCGCCCGTGATCATAAGGGAGCCGATGGCGCCGCTTATCCCGAGAAGTCCCAGGGCGGTGAAACCTACGAGATAACTCCCTGTTACGCCGAGCGCGTAGCCGATGATTATCGGCGAGATGAAGCTCCCGATGTTGCTAAAAGTATTGAAGATGCCGAAAGAAATCCCGGCCACCTCTGGTCCCTGTTTCGACGAGTACGGCACGAGCGCGGTGAGGGGTCCGAAGTAGAGGTTCCCGCCTATCCCCAGCATGGCGATCCAGAAGAGCGCGGCGAGCGAAGAAGTTGATGTGGCCAAGAAGTAGGGGACAATCACCAGGAGCGCCATCGAGGCGAAGATGACGGGACGGGGTCCTATCTTATGGCCGAGGATTCCGCCCGCGAACGATGAGGTCACACCGGTAACGCCGATCACGGCCACTATGCGACCTGCCTCGACCTCGCTCAGACTGAGGTTGCTCGTCAGGAAGTTAGGTATCCACGCCAGAATCCCGACGGTGACGACGAGTGAGGTGAAATTCCCAAGTGATAGCGCGAACAGTTTCTTGGTCAGGAGTCCTCTCACGTCCACCTTCACACGCGACGCGGCAGATGCAGCACCAGTCACCCACCGCGCGGGGAGAAAAGACATGATCGTGACTACCAGTGAGAAAGCGACGGTAAACTCAAGGGGCGGGTGCCAGTCGTTACCGAATATCAGTAGCGGCAGAACCAGGTACGCCAGCGACTGAGAACCTCCCCACCCTGTCCCAAGGATCCCCATAGCCCGGTGAAGTTCCTTCTCTGAGAATAACGAAGAGAGGAGCTTGACATCTGCAGGAAGTATCATCCCTGTACCCATGCCAGCTATGGCTCTCGAAACCAAGGCGGCGTCGAAGTTGTTTCCGACGATGAAGAGCGCCGGGGCGATAGTACTGATTGAGAGGGCAATCAGCAGGGTCCTGCCGCCTCCTATCCTGTCTGAGATGTGCCCGGTGGGTATCTGCATTATCGTGTACAGAAGGGCGAAGATTGAGGTCAACAACCCCGACTCGGTGTCAGATATCGCGAACTGGTGTGAGACGAGCGAGGATATGGTGGCGTAATTGAAGAGGGACACGCCGAGGACGACGAAGGCGAGGGTCGCGACGGCGAGGCTGTAGTACCTCCTCACGCTGGGATACATGAAATAGTCTGTGCGCTCCTGTCAGTGAGTAATTGAATTTAGTCCTGTACGCTGCGAAGATTTCGCACCTCCGCAAAACGACTTTTAATAATCGGCAGAGCTGTATTGGCCATTCTTGACTGCTGGTGACAATCCTCTGGCCTACGTCTTCTGGCACTGGCCGCGTCCCGACGTGCCTCTGGAGTCCTACGAGGCGAAGCTGCTGTCGTTCATCAAAGGCCTGAGCTCCGCACAGGTTCCAGGGCTGCGGGAGGCGCTCAGCTTCCGGGTGGGCCCTCTCCCGTGGGGACCGGAGCACAGCACATTCTACGAGGACTGGTATGTGGTCAAGGATTTTTCGTCGCTTGATATTCTGGCGAATGCGGCCGTCTCAGGGAGCGCGGGGAAAGCCCATCAAACGATCGTGAAGGACTACATGAAAGGCGCTGGAGGTGTCTTCAGACTGGTGACGAATGACATCAGGCTGAGCGAGTCGCGCTTCGTGTCCTGGACCGACAAGGCCATCGGGCCAAGCTACAGTTCGTACATCGAGGAAATCACAAAGTTCACGGGAGACGGAAAGGCAGACACCTGGCAGCGGCAGCTGGCTCTGGGACCTTCGCGGGAGTTCTGTATCCATAGCAGGGAAGTTCTGGGCATCCCGGTGAGTCTAAGGCCGCTCATCTCCAAGTTTGAGCTCGTACGCTAAGCTTCAGTTGCCAGACGTATCCGCGTGATGGGAGCGGGCATGTTCGCTGGCAAGCAGTTCCTTCTTCCTGTCTACGCCGAGTCCGTATCCTCCGAGGCTTCCGTCCTTCCTGATCACGCGATGACACGGGACTATGAGAGGGACAGGATTCGAACCACAGGCGTTCGCGACTGCCCTGACCGCGGTCGGCTCGCCTATCATTTCGGCAATTTCGCTGTATGTACGGGTGGAACCCGGAGGAATCTGCCGGATGGCTGCCCAGACCTTGAGCTGGAATTCGGATCCGCGCAGGTCCAAGGGTAGCTTGACCCTCTGGCCCCTGAGGTGTGCCCTGACGCCTTCAAGAAGACGTTCAGCCTGCTCGGACCGGATTATCCTTGCTTTCCTGTACTCCCGTCTGAGGGTCTCCAGCAGGGCTTCGTCGTTCTCCCCGACGTTGACTGAACAGATACCATTCTCGGTCGCGGCGACGAGCATCCGGCCGAGAGACGAGTCTCCGGTCGCGTACATTACAGTCTTTCCAGGCCCCCCTGCTTTGTAGTCGGCAGGTGTCATTCCGAGTTTCGACCTCGAGTCCTTGTAGAGCCAGCTCTGAGACGAGTAACCGGTTCCCCTTATGGCGCTCACGATGGGTTCGCCGTTCGCGAGTCTGAGCTTCAGAATCCCGACCCTGCATTCTTCGACATACTTTCTGGGAGAGATTCCCATGACCTCCACGAAAACCCTCTGCAAATGATACGGGCTTACGCCGAACCTCTTTCCGAGGTCGCCGAGTGTAATCCGGGCTGCCGGATCCCTCCTGATATAGTCGCAGACATCGTTCACCAGCTTGAGGCGCTTGGGTCGTGGGAGCGAAAGTGATTCAGATTGCATTTTCGTGAGTCAGGCACCTGCCACAGTAAAAGATGTTTTGTCGCAATCTTGCTGAATCCTGGTCTCCCATCGCCGTCGAGTCGCTGTCCATAGTGCAGGTCGTATAACAGGAGATAACAGATGTCCCTCCTGATGGGACGAAGAATACGGGCTGAATCATCATCACGAGCGAGCTGCCATCAGAGTCGCGTTGTACGAGATCCCAGAACATGCGAAGGACACCCGGAAAGTAGCGGGGCGCAGGACGGTTTTTGGGTCACGGTAACCACGGCCGAGCAGCCGGGAATCACCAGATTTGTGACCGCAGTAGGAAACGTCTTGGGTGACCGTCCTCACTGATGTCGCCGCTCTGGGCGGACTTGAGATGACGAGTGACGCGCCAATGATGACCGTGGTAGGACTATCGCGATTGCGATGCGGGTGACATAGGGTTCATCATGAGAAAGAAGCGGGTCCGGGTTCCTTTAATCGTGTTGTCCTCGTCCGTAGCCCTAACTAGATAATCCGTGCTTCCAGGAACTCCTTCACTATAGGTTCCAGCTGCGGCGAATATGCGAT
>JASHPA010000015.1 GCA_030038365.1 Nitrososphaerales archaeon | reverse complement strand
ACCTCTCGGACTCTCTCGGCTCCGAGGACAAGCTGGTCCTGGTCGCGACCAGGGGTCCCAAGGTGGTCGGCGTGCTCCGGGCAGAGATAAGGGACAGGTTGTTCTACGTGCCGGCGAAGGAGGGTTCCATCACGGACTTTTACATCCTGCCGGAAGCGCGTAGGAAGGACCTGGGAAGGGAGATCATCTCACGGGCTTCGCAGAGGCTCAAGGCCATGGGGGCGGAGATGATTGTGGCCGAGTTTCCTGCGCAGAACGCTATTGCCGCAAGGTTCTACATGAAGAGGGGTTCCAGGGCTCTGGTGGAGATTTTCGCCGTCGAAGACAAGAGCGCTTCTCAGTAGTCCAGAGGAGACCCCAGGCGCGGGCAGTCACATCTTCCGAGATACATCCCGCACCGATAGCATGAGTGGTTGCGACTGTTACAGGACGACACATGATTCTGAGTCTTGAGGCAGTAACCTTCATCGACTTCTAACCTGAGCCGAAGCATGCGGTTTGCCCGGGCCCCTAGTATATATCAGTCGGCGGAAGGAGAATGGCAGTTCGACAGAAGTCGAGCCTCATCGGACCTTCAGGATGCCGTCCCCCGTGACCCGGAGCGTTGTCTTCTGTTCCTTGGGTTCCTTCACGGTTAGCCCCCCGCTCACCGACCATCCTTTGAAGGTGACCTGGTCACCGCCGAGCTCGAGCTTGTGGTTGGAGTTCACAGTGAAAGTCCTCTTCTTCCCGGTGACGTCACGTCCATCGACCAACACTTTGACCGATTTGGCAGGATTCTGGAACTCGATCTCGCGAGTGAAGTGGCGATACAGCCGCGCGATGATGGCTGCGTACAGGAAGGCGGACCCTGATTGGAAGAGTATCATGAGCAGAGCCTGAGTCTCGTCGATAACAAGACCATAGAGCCCCAAGAAGAGCATCCCAATCAGCATCACCAGCGACGCCAGAAGCGCACGGCTGAGGTAGCTCCGTCCCGGAAGCTGGTCGAAGTACAGTCCAATCACTAGTGCGAAGACCATCCCGATGACAGCGACCCTCAGAAAGTCTGCCGTGACGACACCGTTGATGACGATGTCGGTGAAGCACGACTCGGCTGACCCGGTCGACGACGACGTCGCGGCGGCGGAGCAAGTCGAGGGATAATTCTGCGCCAGATAGGCGAGGACCTGGGTCTTGAAGGAGTAGAGCAACAGGAGGTTGAACAGCGAGACCGAGCCGGCGAAGTAGAGACTGGCGACGGCGCCTGCCCGTGCTCCGGCTAGGACGGACCCCAACCGTTGGTCACGCCGACTGCAGAGCTTCTAGAACCTCTTTCTCGTGCCCGTCGACGTTGACGCGCCTGAATATCTTCTTGATCCTCCCGTTCTTGTCTATGACGAAGGTAGACCGCTCCGTCCCCCAGTACTTCTTTCCATACATGTTCTTCTCCTTCCACGTGTCGTAGAGCTTGTGCGCCTTCAGCTCCTCGTCGCTTAGGAGGGTGAAGTTGAGCCCGTATTTCTCGATGAACTTCTTGTGTGAATCAAAGGAGTCCTTGCTGACGCCCAGGACGACGGCGTCGAGATTTTGGAACTTCGGGAGATTGTCCCTGAAGGAGCAGGCTTCCTTTGTGCACCCTGGGGTGTCGTCTTTGGGATAGAAGTACAAGACCACGTTCTTTCCCTTCAGAGAGCTGAGTTTCACCTTGTCGCCCGTCGAAGACGGCAGGGTGAAATCGGGGGCGGCATCGCCTTCGGCCAGTTCTCGCTCCGCTTTCATGAACCAGCCGTCTACCGACTGCTACAAAACCTTAACCAATAGTGGAGTTTACGGCGATATTATCTGGGCGTTCAGCGACTTCCTTCCGTTGAAGCCCTCATTTGAGGCGTGCCAGTATTCGATGGCAGATTCTCCATACCGCCAGCATAGAAAGACCGTGGTCCCGAACCGCATCGCGGGGAAGTCGACGAGGCCTGTGTCGATGTCGCGTATCCTGAGACCAAGGTCCTCGAGCTCGGACACCCTGGACATAAGATCCTTGACCACCGTCTCCAGCTCCTGGTTCTTTTCTGTGAGCTCAGGTGTATCGAAGCCCACCAGCGCATAGCGCTCGATGTCGCTCTTCAGGATATCAGCCACCTTCTTCCTCTCCATTATTTCCTTGAGTTTGATTTTGACATCGGGCAGCAACCTCGAGGCCTCCTGCGGCGTGAAGAGGTGTGTGATGTCGTCACCAGAAAGCTCGTTTGGCGTAGCTTCTAAGCACCCAGCTCTTGTGTCTGCGAAAGATTAGATTATATGCGTTGGGTCGGGAAAATATGCGACCTCCGAGCCTAAATATGTTGATAACAATTTTTGAATGTCACTTCTCATCAAAGCTGGCACCTGCGGGGAGCCCAATGCTCTTGTGGTGGCGATATGACTATAGAATTGAGAGCAATCGCGCCAGAACGTACCGTGTCCACCGCGTGACTGTACCCTCCCTTCCTTCTGTATGTTGGTTGGCGCCTTAGTTCAAGGCGCCAAGCGCTTCTTCAGCCTTATGGTTCTACTCGCCATGCTAGAGAGGTTCTTGTCGTGCGACGTGACGACGACAGTTCTTCCTCTCGTCATGTTGTCTCCTCTCAGCAGCTCCAGCACCATATCGGACATCACCGGATCCAATGATTCGGTTGGCTCGTCCATGAGCAGAATCGGAGGATCTGTGACGAGCGCCCTCGCAATCGCTATCATTTGCCTCTCGCCGACGCTCAGCGCTCCTACCTTCCTTCGGGCATCAGAGAGCAGCCCCATTCTCTTCAGCGTCTCCTCTACCCGGTCCCTTCGGGACCGTCCGTCGAGCTTCTGTTTGCTTTGGGCCAGAAAGTAGAGAGGGACCTCTACGTTCTCGAAGACCGTCAGGTCGTCCAAGAGACTTTGGACCTGTGGGACCAATCCGATTGTCATGGATCTCAGTTCTGCGAATTGATCATCTGTGAGTCTCGTCGTCTCGACACCCTGAACCCTGATTAGACCAGTGTTGGGTCTGTCGAGACCAGCTATCAGGTTGACAAGCGTAGTTTTTCCGCAGCCGATGGGCCCGGAAATCGCGATAAACTCTCCGGGAACTGCGCGGAGACTCACGTCAAGGAATACTTCTTTGCGGGTTTGGAAGTTATGACCGTAGACTTTCCTGACGTGTACCAGCTCTATGGCGTATGCGGCAGCCCTTTCCTGGGTTCGCCTTCTTGTCAGTCCGACCTGTTCCATGATAGCAACACCCAGAAGATTGTCGCTGCCGCAATCCCTCCTCCGAACGACCCCAGGACGTATCCCGCTTGCAGTAAGAGCTGTGGGAAAGGATGCAGAAGCGATGCCGCTCCCTGGACGCTGACCAGCAACAATGAACCTGCCAACGCGCCGATTAGTGCTCCGGCGGCGCCTGCAGCGGCCAGACTGATGAGAAGTGATACGACGACAGTGCGTTTCTTCGCGCCCAGACTCCTGAAAAGCGAGAGGCTCTGGTTGGTCCGTGATACGGTCTCGAGGAAGGTAAGTGAGATTGGGATGAACGTGAACAGGAAAACGAGGACTGTCACTAGGATCCTCGCTGAACTCATCAACCCCATCATGAAGGTCGCGTTCGTGACGATGATGAGCGAGATGGAGGCGACAAGGACCAGCCTCAGCCGGTTGACTTTCACGCTCTTCGCTATCAGCGGAAGAGAGACAATCAAGAAGATGTACTCGACCTCATCCTACGCTTTGTTTTCGTCGTTTCCTCTCTGCGACGACGGCCTGTGCTCCCTGAGGCGAAAGCGGCTTGGTTACCTCGAGGCGACCTGTGGAACGGGTACCTCTACGGTTCTTTGCTCGACGGGTGCTCCCCCAACTACGGAGGCGACGTTGCCCGTAAGCACAGGGTCAATCACAGTTGTGAGGAGCCTCCTCATGTCGTCTCGCTCCTTCGTGTCCCTCTGTTTGATCATAGCGCAATACTCCGCCTCGGCCTTGAAAGTTCCGTCATCGATCTCGCCTGACCGGAACTGGATTTTGAGGTTCAGAAGGAACCTGTCGAGTGACCTGGCCTGACGGTCCAGGGCCTCGATGAGCCCACGCACCTCCGCCCCGAGGTTAACGTATGACTCCCTCAGTCTCTTGAATTCGCCGTCATACTGACTATGCACTTCCTCGCGGAGCTCTTGGGGAACCTCTCCCTCCTTCTCGAGGTCGGCAAGCGCTTGCGCTCTCCTCCTAACCGTCTCGGTTTCCCTGCCGAGCCCATCCGCTGCAACCTTCCAGACAGGTATCATGATAAACCCGTCCTTGTCAGAGATGATTCTATTGCTCGCGAACTCCTGGAATCGGCCCTCGCACTGATCGAGTCCTATCGACTTCAGCTCCCCGGAACTATCTATCGAGAATCCAATCACCGAACCACAGTACCGCCCGTAGACGTCCTTTACGGGACGCCCCACCCTGTTCTGGATAAGTTCTGATCGCATAGACGCGATAAACACCATCCACATCTATTAGCAAGACAGGTGAAGACAATTTAGCGGGTTGGTTCAAATTTATTCCCATTTCGGCTTCGTCAGCCCTCCTCGAAGGCTCGAAAGCGTTCTATTGTAGCAAAATCGGATTTTCGAACGGCTTATGTATGTTGATGAGGCTCTCGTCGCTCACCTAGCCTTGTACACAAGACGCGGAGATGCTGGAGAGACCGGACTTTACGGTTCGAAACGCGTGAAGAAGGACAGTCCCAGAGTCGAGGCATACGGCAACATCGACGAGCTCAACAGCTGCATCGGCGTCGCTGTCTCGGTCAGCAAACACGAGGAGATCACTAGGAACCTAAAGTGGATTCAGGGCAAGCTGTTCGTGGCGGGTGCGGACCTGGCGTCGGAATTGACGGAAGGACAGCCTGACAGAGTACCGAGGATAGGGAGCGACGACACGAAGAAGCTCGAGCAGATGATCGACGACCTGCAGGAGAAACTCCCACGTCTCACCAGCTTCATACTCCCGGGAGGGGTCCCTCTCTCGGCCCATCTGCACCTCGCGAGGTCCGTCTGCAGGAGGGCGGAAAGGAGCGTGGTGACCCTCGCGCGCGCGGAGAAGGTCAATCTGGAGCTGATGCCCTTCCTGAACAGACTCTCGACCTACCTCTTCAATGCGGCTAGGCAGACGAACGTCCTAGAGGGTAGCGAGGATGAGGTCTGGCGTACTGGCTAGACCTTGCTATTGTCCCAGGAATCTATCCTCTCGGGTATGATCTCGATGAAAGCGCGCTTCTCCCGCTTCCTTTCGGCCACCCAACCTGGAGGCATCTCGCCGGAGCTCCACTGCTGTTTCTCGTACTTTTTGTCCAGCTTCTTGTTGACCCGTTCTATCGTCTTCTCATCTGTGAGCACCCGTGATTTGCCCCAGACAATCACTCCTCGCAGTTCCCTGTACAGGAACCCATCGTCTATGACGCAGCAAGCCTTGCCGGTCTTCGCCAGTCGCGTCTTGGTCTTATAGTCGTGGGTCCTGAGGTAGATTCGGCGGTTTTCGATGCAGAACCAGAGGGGAGAGACATGGGGAAAGCCGTCTTCCCTCGTGAAGCCAACGAACAACTTGTTCCGGGAATCGAGGAAGTCCCAAACCTCTTTCTCCGACATCGCGACATACTGTCTGTTCGCGCGTCTATAGACGACCATGAACCGGCACACATCCCTCTTCCGACGTGAGATAAGATTTTCCCGGGTCGGGAACGCAAAAGAGCCTGCGCGGGATAGGTCCGGCGTCGGCCATGGTCGTTGAGCACGAAATTCTGACGAGAGTCAGGTACGCTGACACCGATACGATGCGGGTCGTCTATTACGCGAACTTCCTCGTGTGGTTCGAGTCGGGCAGGGTCGAGCTGCTACGCTCCAAGGGCATAGTCTACAGGGACATCGAGCACCTGGGAATCTTCATCCCCGTCATCGAGGTGCAGGCCAACTATCTGGCCCCGGCGCGCTTCGACGACGAGTTGCTCGTCAGGACGCGGCTTGCCAAGATAGGTAAGACGAGCATGCGATTCGAGAACGAGGTATACAAGCTGCCGTCGATGGAGCTTCTCTGCAGGGGCCACACGGTCCACGTGGTCGTGGGCAGCGACGGGAAACCGATGCCGGTGCCCGACGAGATACGCGCTAAGTTGTCGTCTTAGCCGTGCTGGGCGAGGGCCATTCGTAGAACCCCTTGCCAGACTTCCTACCCAGGAATCCGGCCCTGACCATCTGCCTGAGCAGCAGCGATGGGCGATATTTGTCGTCTTGAAACTCCTGCATGAAGACCTGGGATATGTTGAGGGTCGTGTCCAGGCCGACATAGTCCAAGAGCTTCAGCGGACCCATCGGCCAGCTTAGGCCTAGCATGATTGCCTTGTCGATATCCTCCGGGTCAGCGACCCCCTCATCCACAAGGAACGCGGCCTCGTTGAGCGCCGGCACCAATATCCTGTTGACGATGAACCCAGGAGAGTCCTTCTTGCAGAGGACAGTCTCCTTCTTCATCGCCGATGCGGCCTCCTTGATTACGGCGACCGCAGAGTCTGAGGTTCTCCGGCCTCGCGTTATCTCGATGAGCGGCATCAGCTGGGGAGGGTTGAAGAAGTGCATGCCCACGACGTTGGCAGGGTTCTTGGTAGCGCCTCCCAGCAAAGTGATGCTAATCGAAGACGTGTTGGAGGCTAGTGTCGTCTCCGGTCCCGCGTAGTCGGCTACTCTTCGATACAGGTCAAGTTTGAGCTTTGGGTCCTCAGTGGATGCCTCAATCACGAGCTGCGAACCTGCCACAGCTTCTTTCAGGTCGAGAGTCGGGTGAATCCTTGCAAGAGCTGACTCGGCATCGTCTTTGGTTATCGTCTTCTTCGAAACGAACTTTGAAAGACTGTCCTTGATCATCGTCATTCCTCGATCGAGGAACTCCTGTTTCACGTCTAGCAAAGTTACTTCGTAGCCCGCAGTCTGTGCAGAGACCTGGGCTATTCCGTGACCCATCAGTCCGGCGCCCAACACGCTAACCCTCTTTATGGGAGGCAAGTCACTTCTGCACCAGACCCACAGGTAATAACGATTGACATGGGGCTAAAGCGACTTCGGTGATATGGTGATTAAGTACATCTTCTTGATTCAATTGTACGTCACAAAGAAGGCGTCTCTTTCACAGTTGGATTCCATCTCGACAAGAAAAAGAGGCTCGAGTCGATGGAAAGAGACCTATCCGATGCTGAATTGTTCACAGGTTTGGGTGGACAGAAGGTTCGACTCCGTTTCGGAGGAAAAGGAGAAAAGCGACAGTCAAGAAGATAGTGTACTAAGCCAGAAAGGTGACCGGACATTCATGGAGTGGTGGTGCTACGAGATAAAGAAGCGGGTTATGACTGCATTTTGAGAGAAAAAGAGGACGAAAATTTCGACCTCGACGGCAGCCTTGCGTCGGCCTGGCTGTTCCACTTGGAAATTATCGAGCCTCGAAAGAACAAGCTTCCATTGCACAAAAGAAGGGGTGCACGAAGAGGTGATGAAGACTCTGCCGCGGCAGATAGGCCGAGGCTTTGGGCAAAAGATAAGAAGCCAATTCAAATGAAGCTAACTCTAAGCCGGGGTAGCAGAGTGGTCTAGGAAAAGACCTACACAGTAATGCGCGGGCCTTGAGAGCCTGTGACCCATCCGGGTCTCGTGGGTTCGAATCCTACCCCCGGCGCGGGAGTAGCATGCGTAGGCGGGTGAAACTCCCGCCGCCCCCACTGCATCTGAAACTCCTGCTAGATTTTGCGGTAGCCTAGGTGCCGCTCCAGACTGGCTCTTCTTCCTTTCAATTGTCAGACCAACATGGTCGTAGAACAGAGCTGCGTCTCGCATGACGACGCGGATTGAGTAGCAATCGGCACGCCGTACGTATGATTTCCCTCTTCTCGTTAAGATTGTACCTTTGCTCTTGCTTCTGTAGGGTCCTGTGGTTTCAATTCGGAACTAGTCCTTTCTTCCGAAGTTCTTCGGCTCGCGCATAGAGTTCGATTCTGAGCGCAGAAGGGATGGTTCTTCTTCGACCCGGACGAGGAGGCTTGGTCCCGGTCTGCGTTAGCTGATCCATGAGTACAAAGCAGATAACACATTTAGGCGCCATGAAAGAAAAACAACAAACGTGCGTCTAGGATGTCACCCAGCATACCATCAAAACGGATTTATTGCGATAGGCCGAACAGCATCCGTTGCAAGATCTGGCCCAAGAGGTCAAGAGGCTGGAGCCTAGGATAATCGAGATCAGAAGGACGATACACCAGAACCCCGAACTCGCTCATCATGAAGTAGCGACTGCCAGACTGGTAGCGAAGGAGCTCAGGTCGCTGGGAATCGAAGTGAAAACAGGTGTCGGTGGCACGGGCGTCGTGGGTCTCCTCAGGTCGGGGAAGAACGGAAAGGTCGTTGCACTCAGGGCCGACATGGACGCGCTCCCGCTCCAGGAGGAGGTCGACCTCGAGTTCAAGTCAAAGAGGAAGGGCGTGATGCACGCCTGCGGCCACGACACACATGTGGCGATGCTGCTGGGCGCCGCGGCCCTGCTGGCGAAGCACAGGAAGCAGCTCGGAGGGGACGTGAAGTTCCTCTTCCAGCCGGCGGAGGAATCCGGGGGCAACGGTGGAGCGAAGCCGATGATCGATGAAGGCGCGATGGAGAACCCAAGGGTGGACTACGTCTTCGGCCTTCACATCGCGGCGGACATGCCGTCGGGAGTGTACGGGGTGAGAGGAGGACCCTTCATGGCGAAACCTGACGCCTTCAAAATCCGGGTGATCGGCAGGGGTGGCCACGGCTCAGCCCCGCATCGCGCAATCGACCCCGTCTACATCGCGGCGCAGGTGACGATCGCGCTGCAGGGACTCTCCGGGAGGATGGTCAACCCCATAAGGCCGTTCGTGATCTCCGTGTGCAGCGTCCATGGCGGTACCAAGAACAACATCATCCCCGACGAGGTGGTCCTCGAGGGAACCATACGGACGTTCGAGAAGAACACGAGGAGCAAGGCCATCGCCGACATGAGGCGTGTCGTGGCCTCGACCTGCGAGGCCTATGGCGGATCCTGTGTAATCGACTTCCAGAAGGACACGTACCCGGTCGTGTACAACGACGAGAAGGTGACAGAGAGGGTCGCGAAGACACTCAGGAGGATACCCCGCATGAAGACGATACGGGCCGACCCTCGGATGGGTGCGGAGGACTTCTCCCGGTTCCAGCAGAAGGCCCCGGGGACGTTCTATTACCTAGGGACGGGCAACACCTCGAAGGGATGCGACAGTCCCAACCACAGCTCAAAGTTCAAGGTAGACGAGGACGTGCTGAAGTACGGCACCCTCTCGCTGGCCTCTCTGGCCCTAGAATTCGCCAACTAGTCGGACTGGGAGCAGGCAAGCCGCGCCAGATTCCGGTCAGCGGCAGTTGACCAAGATAGGTAAGGATGATTTAGTAGGTTTAATGCTACTACTAAGTATAAATATATCCTTAACTTATTACATATGTGATTTTCTGTGTTGGTTGAAAAAGACATGGCTCGTCAGCTCCGCTTGCAGCGAGCCCTCGACAAGTGCCCGCGCTGTGGGAAGGGTCCGATGGTCATGGACTCTGAGACAGGGGAGCTGGTTTGCAGCAACTGCGGGTTCGTGGTCAAGGAGAAGATAGAGGATACGGGTCCCGAATGGAGGTCCTCCTCGAGGGAGGAGGGTAAGGACGAAAGCAGGGCGGGGCTGCCGACTTCGATCGCCGCCCACGACATGGGCCTTTCAACCATGATAGGGACACGGAACGCTGACTCGACCGGCAGGCCCATCTCTGGCAGCATGAGGAGCACCGTCGACAGACTGAGGACTTGGGACAGGAGGAGCCAGGTCCACGAGTCGTCCGACAGGAACCTCAGCCGCGCGTTCGTACAGCTCAGGACCTTTTCCGACAAACTGTCGCTCTCCGATGAGATAATCGAGAGGGCCGCATATGTCTACAGGAAGGCGCTCGAGAGAGGGCTCATAAGGGGCAGGTCAATCACCGAGATGATCGCAGCATCGCTCTATGCAGCGTGCAGAGACAGCGAGATACCGAGAACCCTAAAGGACGTGGCCCAGGTCGCGAACATCGGGAAGAAGGACCTCGCGAGGTCATACAGGCTGCTCATCCGCGAGATGGACATCAAGATGCCCGTCCCAGACCCCGCCAAGTCGGTCGCTAAGATCGCGTCGAAGGTGGGGGCCGGAGAAAAGACCAGGCGCAGAGCGCTGGAGATAATCGCCAGGGCGAGGCAGAGCGGGGTCGCCGCAGGTAAGGACCCTGTGGGTCTCGCCGCCTCGGCGTTGTACGTGGCAAGCACACTCTCCGGAGAGGAGAAGACCCAGAGGGACATAGCCCAGGCGGCCGGCGTGACCGAGGTCACCATCCGGAATCGCTACAAGAACCTCAGGGCCGCCCTTCAGATATAGGCCTCCAACCCTTAAACGTGGCAACGTGAGCCTGCGGCCATGGATGGCCTGTCAGAGTTCCTTGAGCTGGTGAACTCGAAGGGGAGGAGGGTCTACGTCACCTCCAAACCGATCGACCTCAGGACCCCCGATTCGCCCAACGACATCTACGTGCTCCAGCTTCCGGACGGCTCGACGGCGGCTGGCGGACGGGGAGGAGGTTTCGGAGAAAGACGGATCGTCAAGGTCTATCACTTCGAGGCAGGAGAGGGAGGACTGAGGAAGGTCTCCGAGATAGAGGATGATGAGAGGCTCGACGCGCTCGACCTTCCCTATCACGCGACGGCGATGCCGATTCTAGATCCGCAGGGGAACGAGAAGCTGGTCTCCGGGGTAATCGACCCTCCGTTCGCTCAGTCCTACAGAGAGGTCCTCGCTTAACGGACTGAGCTTTTTAAAACGAGTACGCTGGAGGCCTGAGCAGCGTGAAGGTTCTCGTAACCGGCGCCTCCGGGTTCGTGGCAAGGCACGTCATTGAATACCTCTCGACCCATGGTCACGAACCAATCCCCACCGATGTCGTGGGGGAAACGAACAGAGGGAGCGTCGCCGACAAATCGTTCGTCTTCGACACGCTATCGAAGATAGACTTCGAGGCGGTCGTTCACCTGGCCGCGATTGCGGACCTCAAGAAGACCCTCGACGACCCCCACACCGCCTTTGATGTCAACAGCTACGGGACCCTGAACATGCTCGAGCTTGCGGCTAGGAAGAAGGTGTCACGTTTCGTGTGCGCAAGTTCTGCGAATGTGTACGGCGCGCCTAAGGTCAATCCCGTGACGGAGGAGACATCTTTCAACCCGCGCGTGCCCTACGACTACTCGAAGGTCGCTGCCGAGGCTTTCGCGATGGGATACTACAGGGCGAAGGGTCTGCCTGTCGCGATAACGAGGTCCTGGCTCCTCTTCGGGGAGTACGACGCCATGAACCGCGCCGTACCGAGGTTCATCAAGTCCTGTCTCGAGAATCAGCCGATCAGTCTCTTCAACTCTGGCCGGGATACCACGGCTCCCTGCCATGCGTCCAATTACGGGAAGCTCGTCGTAGCTCTGCTTGAGAGGTCTGAGGCCATCGGACAGGCTTTCAACTTTGGAGGTGAGAGGGTGCTCAGCATACGCGAACTTGCGGAGCTCATCAAGAAACTTACTGCCTCAAGCTCGGAGTTGCGGCTGCTCCCACCCAGGAGCGAGGCCGAATCGGAGCCCATGGTGAGCTATCCTTCCCTCGAGAAGATGAAGGACAGGTTGGGGTACAGCTACAACATCGACCTTGAGACCGGGCTGAAGAGGACGGTCGACTGGGTGAAGAAACTCAGCTAGTCAGAGTCAGTTCGATCTTCACATCTTCGGGGATGCGAAGCTTCGTTATCTGCTTCATGGTCCTATCGTCGGGCTCGATGTCCATGATGCGACGATGAATCCTGAGCTGCCAGTGGTCAAAGGTGTGTGTGCCTTCCCCAGTGGGTGCCTTTCGCGTGGTTATCTTGAGCCTCTTGGTTGGCAGTGGCTGAGGACCCTTCATCTTCACACCCGTCTTCTCGGTGATGTCCTTGATCTCTTTTGCAAGTCTGTCGAGCTGTTCCAGGTTGCTGCTCGTGAGCTTGATGCGCGCGTACTGGGGCATGAATTTGTTCAACTGCGGCTCCTTGGATGCATATTTAGATTTTGCTTCGTTTCGCCATAAGGATATTATCCGGGATGGGACGGGTCGCGTCAGATGATCGACCTCTCTCGGAAGAGGCTCTTCCTCTTCGACCTCGATGGAGTGCTCCTCAAGGGAAAGGAATCTCCGGTGAGGCTCGGGGGTGCCACCGTCATCGAAAGGATACGGTCGAAGGGGAAGAAGCTCATCATCGTCACCAACAACTCGACCGACACCGTGGAGACAGTCCTGGAGCGTCTAAGGTCTCAGGGGCTGGATGTCGGTGAGGGCGAAATCCTCACCAGCGCGCGGGTGACCGCAGAGTACGTAGCGAAGAAGTACGGGAAAGCAACGTATTTCCTGGTTGGCGAGGAGGGATTCAGCAAGGAGCTAGAGAGGGCGGGTCTGAGGAGGGTCTTCGGGGACAAGGCGGACGTAGTCGCGATCGGACTCGACAGGAAGCTGACCTATGCGAAGCTCGACAAGGCGGTGCAGCTTGCACGCGGCGGAGCACACATAGTCGCCAATCATTCCGCGCGCCTCTACATGTACAAGAGGGGCCCAGCGATAGCCGTCGGTCCCATCCTGAAGGCGATAGAGTATGGGGCAGAGAAGAAGGCCTTCACCGTCGGAAAGCCCCAGCCTCTCATGTTCCTGACGGCTATGGAGAAGGCCGGCTGCAGCAAGAGGGAGACCGTGATGGTGGGTGACCAAGAGGACACCGATGTCGAAGGGGCCATGAACGCGGGTATAGACTCAATTCTTGTGCTCACAGGAGTCTTCGATGGGAGTACGAATACAAAGGCGAAGGCCGTGATATCCAACGTAGACGAGCTGCTGCAGTACATGTAGAGGGAATTTTTCGTCGCTTCCGAAGCGAAACCATCTTAAGCGAAGAACGCAGCCGCTTTTACAATGCAGCACCTGAGTTCCAAGAAGCCGGCGAAGTGCGCCGTCTGTGGGAAGGAGGAGTCCACTCCCGGTACATTCCCTCAGGTCATCGGGGTGGGCAGAGTCTGCATGAACTGCGGGATGGAGAAGGTCGTATGCGAGGTATGCGGCGAGCAGGTGAAGCGGCTGACTTCGTCGCGGTTCCAGGGCAAGAACCTGTGCCTGAAAGATCACATGAAGGAGATCGAGAAGTACAGGCAGCACATAGTGAAGAACTTCGACGAGGACAGGAACAGCCTTCAGGAGATTTTTGGGCTGGCCCTCTCCGAACAGCCCGAGGGCTATACTCTCTTGGCCCTGAGGAGGGCCAGGAACAGCACACACTCGTGGGAAGCCGAGTACGAAAAGAGTGAGCTGTTCCAGACGAGGTGCAGCTAAATGCCCGACGAAGAGACGAGGATGATTGAGAGGCTTGTCAAGGAGATCGAGAATCTAAAGCTCGGCCTCGACCCCGCAGTGCTGTCCGGATGGTACCGAAAGGTAGAGACCGATGCAAGGGCGCGGGCCCCAGAACACCTCAGGGACAGCATCCAGGTCATCCAGAACGAGATACTTCCCATGAAGTTCGAGCTGAAGGCCTCGAAAAGGGCTGTCGGCTATGTCTTTGAAGCGATTGACAAGAACCTCGAGGCCATGCCTATGGCCACGCGCCTCTACTTCCAGAAGCTTGAAGAACTGATTCAGGCAGAGATAAACAGGTAGCCGCTTCAGCGCGTGGAGGGAGAAGAACACGCTGCGCCGCGAGCGGCTGATAGGCATCGTATCCTCATGGGACATAAGGAGAAACGACAGTGAAGGATACTCGCTTTTGATCACCGACAGCCGCATCGTAGGCGCCTACCGGCCCGAATACCCCGACGATTTCTGGGTCTACATTTCACCCGGCTCCGAGCCTAGCGAAGAAAACCGCTCAAGGGCTCTCGGGGTCGCCGACAAGATAATCTCTACCAAGGACTTCGAGATGCAGAAGGAGAACGTCGTCAAGATAATCTTCGACGAGCCGACCGAGCTCTTCGGGGGGCGTCTGCTGATCAAGGGAACGGGGCGCCAGGTGGAGCTCAAGATTACTATCCGCTCTCTGCTGAATCGGGAGATCATGCTGACCATCGACACGCTGGTCAGCTCTCTGGTGGCATTCGCTCCCGGCCTGGTCCAAAGCGAAAAGACCGGCGCCAGGATCGCGACGCGCAGTTCGGCCCTCAGCGGGTCTTCGTCAATCGGACACGCCTGAGGATGTCTACTGCGCGGTATCCGGTCGCTTCTTGGAATCCGGGAGTCGCATGATCGAGCCGGGGAGAATTGCAGATGTCGCTCTTGGAGCCGTCTCCATGCTTTCCCTTCGCACCCGCCACTTCAGCGCGCCGCTGATTGCTCTGACCAGTATGTACAGCCCAAAGGCCTCCGCGGTTATGAAGAAGCTGACCGGGTATATGGTGTAGAACGCGATGAAGAGACCCGACCATGTCGTGGCGAGCGCGATTGCGACAGATATGATGATTGCCCGCTGCGGCTTCCTGGCCAGGTACGACGCGGTCGCGGCGGGTGTCACCATCAATGAGAAAATCAGCAGGACCCCCGTCACCTGCACCGCGAAGGACACCGAGACCGCCACGATCAGCATGAAGGCTACCCCGAGGAAGAACATGGGCAATCCCTTCGCCTCGGCTACGTCCTCGTCGAGCGATGCAAAGAGAAGGGGCCTGTAGAGGAATGCGACGACAATAAGAACCCCGACGCAGGCGTATGCCGTCAGGTAGACCATGCCGGTGCTTATGCCGACGATCTCACCAAACAGAATGGAATAAGCCTCGGTCTCGTACCCACTGTAGAGGCTGAGGAAGAAGAGTCCGAGCCCGAACGAGAAGGCTAGGACGATGCCTATCTGCGTGTCACGGTTCGAAGCACGGCGACCGAGGATTGCAATAGCAATCCCGCCAAGGATGGAGCCCGCGAGGAGGCCGAATATCGGCGCTATGTTCACGAGGATGACCGCTGCAGCCCCTGCGAATCCAATCTCGGAAAAGGCGTGTGCGGTGAATGCCGAACGCCGGAGGACAACAAAATAACCCGTGACACCGGCCAGGATCGCAATTATTGTGCCCCCTTCGAAGGCATGTTGCATGAACGCATACTTCCACATCTCCTGGAAGTCGGAAATCAGGTTCAGGTGAGCTGTGAAGGATACCGTGTCAGACACCCGCCCTGTCGCCGTGGTGTTCTTCCACGCCTATGATGGCCACATTTCCGTGCGGATCGCGAAGCACCTCTATCTCAATCCCGTACAGGTCACTGAGACTTTTCGAAGTCAGGACCTGGCTCGGAGTGCCCGTAGCGACTTTTCCATTCGCAACGTACATGACCTTGTCGAGGTGAGGCAGGAGCGGGTTGATGTTGTGGGCAATCAAAAGCGCGGTCACCCCCCGATTACGGACGACATCATTGACCAGATGCAGGAGCTCAGTCTCGCGTCTGATGTCAAGGTTCGAGAGCGGCTCATCGAGCAGTAGAATGTCCGGATTGCTCACCAATGCCTCCGCCAGGAAGATTCTCTGGAGCTCTCCGCCCGAAAGGACGCCGAGCGGCCTATTGGCGATGTCCTCACTCCCTACTGCCTCCAATGCCTCCTTGGCCGCCTTGGTGTCCCAGCGGGAGAACGGGTTGAACCCCCAGCGCTTCCCTGAGACACCGAGTCTGACAAGCTCCTGCGACTCGACAGTCATATCCGAGTCGATTATGTGCCGCTGAGGAACATAGCCGATCCGGTCGTTGCCCTTCCTTGGGTTGGAGCCGAGTATCTTGAGGCTGCCGCTCAGCGCTGGCTGCAGACCGAGAAGCATCCGGAAGAGGGTCGTCTTGCCGGCTCCGTTAGGTCCAATGACGGCGACGAACTCCCCCTTGCCGAACGAGAAGCTCGCGTTCCTCCAGACGACCTTTTCGCGGTAGCCGGCGGTGACATTCTCTCCGACTATGAGGTCCGAAGATGCTCCGACGCGCTCGGACGTGGTCTCCGTGATGGTCATCGTTCCGATTTCCTAGCGCTATTGCGAGCGAGTTGCCCATCGCTCGGCAATCGGGATCTGATACTGGAAGCCGACGGACTTGGTCGTCTGGGTGACTGGCGAGGCTGTTCCGACATGCGCAGGCAGGTTGCCTAGCGCGATTGAGTTAAGACAGTTTTGGAGCTGGGCCACTTCGCCTCCTTGCCAGGCCTGGAATGTGAGACCCGGTGGTTGGACGGTCTCCGAGACGTCGGCGATCGGGATCTGATACTGGGTAGCGACCTGCTTTATCGTCTGCGTGATGGGCATCACTGTTTGGATGTTGTACTCCAGGCACCTGATCGTCTGATTCCCGGCTGAGAGCTGCTGTTCCATTGTAGCGATGGCAGAGGGCGAAGGGTCATTCCCCTCTGCGACGGCGAACATGAAACTCACAGGAGTGGCTATGTTCAGGCCCGTCGCGTTGGCGAAGAACTGGACGATGCTCTCGGTCGCTTCTATGGTGACATTGCCCGAATACTGTCGCAGTACGTCCTGGACGACTGTCGAAGATGAGCCACCATACTGCACCCTCATCGAATCTTCTACCTTCATGTAGGTCTGGTACAGCGACGAATTCAGGCTGACATAGTTAGCGTTGAAGTACGCTTCGTCCGTCGGGTCGATCTTTACGAGAGCATTGTACATCGCATGCACGGTGTCGTTCACGTACCAGGGACTGTACCAAAGGTGCGGGTTTATGTTGGCATAGGTTGCTGGGGTATCTGGAAGGCCCACTACCTGTTGAGCGTCCAGCACAATCTGGCCGGGTGTATCGCTGGCGTTGATGAGCAGTGAGGCCCAGGTATCATACTGCATCCCGTTGATGATTACGAGCTGTGCGTTAGCGATTGCCTTCGCATCGGCTGCGTTGGCCTCATACTGGTGAGGATCAGTGTTCGGGTCCGACACTATGCTGGTGACGTTGCCGTGGGTTCCTGCGAGCTGCGATACCAAGCTGCCCCAGAAGTTCTCGGCTGCGACGATGTTAATCATCGGCCCCGAGGAGGTGCCCGTCGTCGAGCTAGAAGTGGTACTCGCAATACTCATCGTAGAACTCTGGGAATGCTGAATGGCAAGGTACAGCCCCGCCGCCGCAGCCACAACCAGAATCACTACCACCACTATAGCCGGAATCACGTATCTGCTCCTTTTCGGACCGGATGTTTGCATGACCGGAGGACCTTTCCTGCTGTGGTTATTAAATATATTCGGATTACTATTAAATTAGCTAAGAGTGATTGCCACTTGACTATTAATAATAGCTTATCGACATCATAATTGATGTTAGGTAGCCGGTGAAAATAACCGGGTACCTTGCTCGAACAATCTACGCAGGTGGAGGATATCCTTGCTTCGCCTTCACCAGCAGATTCTGCAGCCACACCTGGTGATATCTTTCCATGTTCCCGGGGCGCAAAGTTGCGCTCATCCGGGCCAGCATGCCGTTCTGGTTCTCCTCCGTCAGCACATGACATCCCGAAGGAGTCTTTTCAATCAGCCATGCGTGGTAGACATCAATCCCCATACCTTTGGCGGTCCATGCAAGACGTTCGAAGGGCACGAATTCCTCAACCCTCGACTTCAGAGACGCTCCGAAGGTCGTCCACCTGAAAGTGACTCCGGGTCCAAGCTCGTGCCTGCCTCCAGCAATAACGACATTCCTTGCGTTGCTGTACCATGTCGACCACAGGTCGGCTCTGATTAGCCAGGCCCAGATGGGCTCGGGCGTGACAGGCATGTCCAGCTCATTGTGCGCGTGGACAGCCGTCCTTTCAGGACTGTACTTCTCCGGCCAGCGAATCAAGCGGTTATGAGGCTAGCGAGACGGAGATATCTGTTTGTCTGCTGAGAGGCCTAGATCTCCATCATCGCGGAGGTCTACCGTATGTCTCATAGCGTAATGATGGCCTACGTGCACCAAGATATCGTCTGCTGATCCCCCGACGACACAACAGAGTTCCTACTGACCCACGAAGAAACAAGCCGAGCGAACCTTGTCTAGCTTGAACTTGATCCGGAATGTCTCCTTGGCAACCTTTGGTCCGTTCACCTAGAGATCCTTGCCCGGCTCTTATTCGACTCCTCTACTGTCAAACGCCCCATAACGGATTTATCGCCAATTAACACGGAATCTGCGCAGCAGAACTTGTCCCAAGAGCAGCGAAGGCTAGCAGCAATCATGTTTACCGATATGGTCGGCTATACTGCCTTGGGGCAGAGAAATGAATCCCTCTCATTGGCTCTTGTCGAAGAGCAGAGGAAGGTCGTCAGGGCCGTCCTATCGAGACATAACGGTAGGGAGGTGAAGACAATTGGGGATGCATTCTTGGTAGAATTTCCTAACGCCGTTGACGCCGTCAGATGCAGCTATGACATTCAGCGGGCGATAAGAGAGTTTAACGTCTCGCTCGACGCCGAAAAGAGGATTCATCTCCGTATTGGAGTTCACCTAGGCGAAGTCGAAGAGTCCCAGAATGACATTTCAGGGGACGCAGTGAACGTTGCCTCGAGGATAGAATCGCTGGCGGAGGACGGAGGCGTTTGCATCACGAAGCAGGTATACGACCACGTCTACAACAAGCTTGACATCCAGTTGTCCAGCATCGGCTCACGTATGCTCAAGAATGTGTCTTCCCCGGTGGAGCTGTACAAGATGGAGATGCCCTGGAACGAAGCCGCGCCTCATAGGGCGACAGCTCCGAGGGAGCGACTTGCTGTCCTACCATTCGTGAGTATGAGTCCCGATCCAAACGATGAATTCTTCGCCGACGGGCTCACGGAGGAGCTGATTGGGAAGATTTCCCACATACGAGGACTTGAGGTCATCGCCCGGACATCGGTGATGAGTTTCAAGAAGAAGGACAAAATGGTGTCAGAGATTGCCAAGCAATTGAGCGTTGGGACGGTTGTGGAAGGGAGCGTCAGGAAGGCAGGTAACAAGATTAGGGTCACAGTTCAAGTAATAGACGCCAACACCGAAGGGCACCTCTTCTCTAGCAACTACGACAGCGACCTCGACGACATCTTCTCCGTCCAGAGCGATATCGCAGAGAAGGTCGCCGGATCGATACCCGGGATAGTCCTGCATCCTCGGGCCCCGGCGCAGACAGAAAAAGAGACTCAGGATACCGTCGCATACACTCAGTTCCTGCAGGCGAGCCAACTCGTCAACGAAAGTGAGGAGGGGCCTCTAAGGCATGCCCTCGCTCTTTTCGAGCAGGCTGTGATGAGGGATCGGGAGTTTGCCAGGGCATACGCCGGCCTAGCATGGTGCTACAATAGACTCGGGAACAATGGATACATGCAGTGGCAGGAAGCCATCGACAAAGCCAAGACTGCGGTGATGAGGGCACTCGAGATCGACCCGCAGCTGGCAGAAGCGCACTGCAGGCTCGCGGAGATCATGTTCATGGCCGACGAAAGCCTAGAGGCGAGGCGAACAGAGCTCAAGAGGGCTCTGGAACTCAATCCCAACCTGGCCGAGGCCGCATCTGCAGAGGCGCAGGAGGCCGGGGTGGCTGGCGACATCAAAGGAATGGTGGAGGCGACCGAGAGAGCCTATCAGCTTGACCCTCTATCGCCTTCAACCGTCCGTTTGCTAGGCATATCCTACCTGTACGCCGGTAGGTATGAGGATGCCCTCAACCACTGGAAGAGAACCATGCACCTCAACCGTTACGGTACCTATCGGGTGATGTTCGACTATTATGCGAGCAGAAGAGAATATGAAGAAGCAGAGAAGGCTCTGAAGGAACTCGAGCGGATTGGCCCGACGCTGGAGTTCACTTACCTCAATCGGGGCCTCTTCGCCGCTTTAACGGGAGACACAAGGACCGCCTACGAAATGATAGGAAGGTTGGACAGCACTCATAGCCCTGGATGGGCACGATCCTCGTCTGCGGGGTACATCTACCTTGCATTGGGAAACATGGACAAGTTCTTCGAGTACATGTTCAGGGCGGCTGACGACCACACACTCGCGGTCTCCGCTCTAAGATACAACCCCATGCTTGAAAAGGCAAGGAGCGACTCTCGTTTCCCAGAGATATTCAAGAGAGCGAATATCACATACTAGTCCGGATAGGGCGACAAGCTTCGCTGTTCGAAGCTTCGATACCTATCACTAACTAGGTATCCTATTCGGAAGGCGTTCTGCATCGTGAACCGCGTGTTCGGATTTTCTGGAATGGCTGCTGGATTTTTGCGTCTGAACGTTCTCACGCTTCACGGGCTCAGGTCTGATAACCATTAAGGACGAGACTCCGAGCAATCGGCTGCAGCCAGTCTTGTTGATTTGGAGAGTTCCACTTATCTGATGACATTTGACTAGATATCGAAGTATCTATAGAACTCAAGTTCTACCTCTATCCGAGGTCAGGAGTGTTTTTGCATGACTAGGCGTGGCTCGTGAATTCTGGCGGGTTTTGCCAAACCTATTTGGAGCCAATCACTGACTGCTGCCTGGAACATGAGGAAGCTATTGCTTGGAGTTCACTCACCGGTGATGGGAATTGGGGACCAAGAGTTCGGAAGAGAACAGATTCTGTCGTCCGCAAGACTAGCAGAAAAACTGGGGTTCGATTCGCTATCGGTCAACGATCACATCTCGTATAGGACAAGCTGGCTGGACTCTCTCGAGACACTGGCCGCCGTCGCGGCTGTTACCGACAGAATCAGGATTGCAACCTCAATTCTCAACGTTGTCGTAAGAAATCCCATCGTAAGCATGAAGGCTCTTTCATCTATAGACATACTCTCGTCGGGCAGGTTAATCGCAGGAATCGGACCCGGTTCCCACAAAGGCGACTATCTAGCTGCAGGAGTCCCTTTCGAGGAACGCTGGGGGAGATTTCGAGAAAGTACCGAGATCCTCTCTAGATTCTGGGGTAAGGATTCGATAGACTATCGGGGAAGATTCTATAAAATCGAGAACATCCCAGTGACACCTATACCCCTCCAGAAGCCTCACCCCCCTCTGATGGTGGGAAGTTGGGGGTCCGAGCAAATCCTCAGGATAATCGCGAAGTTTGGGGATGGCTGGATGGCCTCGGCGTACAACGCCACGCCGAATGACCTCAAGGAGAAATCCGATATACTGCTATCATACAAGGAAGAAAGCGGGCGGGGTCGAGCTGGATTCGAGATATCGGTCATGACCATGTTTTGCTACATAACTTCCGACAAGCAAAGAGCCCTCAGGATGATCAGAGAGACACTAGCTCCCACACTAGGAAGGCCGCCCGAGGAACTCGAGAAAGCGCTTCCTTTTGGCGACTCAAAGGAGTGCATTGAGAGACTGCGAAAATTCTCCGAGGCTGGGGCCCATCGCATCCACCTCTGGCCCATAGGTAACTATGCCGAACAGCTCGAAATACTCGCGAAAGAAGTTCTCCCGGCCTTCGAGTAACCTGACCGTTTTTGTGAACGGCCGCGCAGACTCGAACTCGGTCGGTAACCCATCCATCTCATGCCGCTTGGCGACTCTTCATATGTCGAAGTAGAGGTAGAACTCGTAAGGCGTTGGTCTCGCGGCTACGGCGTTATAGTTCTGTGTCTCCAGGTCGATTATCGTGTCGATGAGGTCGTCCGAGAAGACTCCCTTCAGGAAGCTGGAGTCGCTCTTCAACGAGTCTATCGACTCCATGAGACTCCTGGGTAACTCTCTGACACCGAGCTGCTTCCTTTTCTGCGGGGTCAGCTCGTAGATGTCTTCGTTGACTGGGTCTCCGGGATCGATCTTCTTCTTGATGCCGTCGAGTCCGGCCGAGACTATGGCTGCAAACGCGAGATAGGTGTTGGCCGAAGGGTCGGGGGTCCTGAACTCTGCCCTCTTGCCCTTCATGCCAGACTTGCCCTTGTAGTGCAGCGGAATCCTGATGTTGGCTGACCTGTTTCCTCTGCTCCAGGCGACGAAGACCGGGGCCTCGTAACCTGGGACGAGCCTTCTATACGAGTTGGTCGTGGGGTTGGTTATAGCGCAGATCGCCCTGCTGTGTTCGAGAAGTCCTCCGATGTAGTAGCGTCCAATTTGGCTCAGGTTGGCATACTCGTCACTCTCGTCGTAGAACGAGTTCCTGTCTCCCTTCCAGAGGCTGGAGGACACGTGCATACCAGAGGCGTTGTCTCCGAAGATTGGCTTTGGCATTACTGTCGCTATTAGTCCCCTGTTGGCTGCTACGTTCTTGATGACGTACTTGTACGTGAGAATGCTGTCAGCGCCCGGCGTCAGGGTGTCCCTGTAGAGGTTGATTTCGCACTGCCCTGCCGTCGCGACCTCGTGATGGTGCGCGTCGTTGATGACACCGAACGACTCGTCTAGGTGATACGCTACTTCGCTTCTGTAGTCCTGCAGGGTATCACTAGGCGGTGTGGGGTAGTAACCCTCTTTGAACCTGATGGGAAAGTTGGTGCCCCTCGCTTCGTGAGCGGACTCGATTGATGTAATTTTGTGACTACTTCCGAACGGGCTTGCGATATCCCAGGTGACCGAGTCGAAGACGAAGAATTCCATCTCGGGTCCCCAGTAGGATTCGGTGAAGCCAGCGGCTCTTACGGCGGCCTCGGCTTTCTGTGCCACGTACCGCGGGTCTCTCGAGAAGCGGCCCTTCTCGTAGCCCCAGTGGACATCACAAATCATCCTGGCTGTAGGGAAACGTTGATCGCCCCATGGAATAACGGCGAACGTCGAAGGGTCGGGAAGCAGGAGCATGTCAGAATCGAATATGTAAGCGAACCCCTTGATGGAGGACCCGTCGAGTTTGGGAACCCCTTCCTTGAACGTCTCGACGTCGAGCATGTTGTATGGAATCGTGACATGCTGGGAGCGGCCGGGCACGTCTGTAAACTGCAGGTCTATGAAACGGATACCCTTGGAAGCCACCTCGTCGACAACTTGCTTAGGTGTCCGCTTCCGTGGGACCAATCCCTTTGGTGTCTTATCGAAAGGCATCGAAACGCGTCAATTACTACCGGTTATAAATCTTGCCAAGCAATTTGACAATTGCTAATTGAAGTAATAACAACGCTTATCAAATGCTAGATGTCGGGAGTTAACCGTTCACAGATGAAAATGGACAACCTTGACAGGTCGCTTCTGAAGGAGCTGGAGGGCGACGCGCGCCAATCCTATCGGGAGCTCGCCAAAAAGACCGGTGTCTCGGTCGTGACCGTGGCACAGAGGGTGAGAAAGATGGAACACGATGGCATTATCAAAGGATATGCCGGGATCCTCAATCAAGAGATGCTCGGCTACGAGATCACCACGATAACGGAGGTCACAGTCTCGAAGGGGAAGCTTGTGGAGGTGCAGGAAAAAATCGCTAAGCTGAACTCGGTTTGCGCAGTCTATGATGTGACAGGAATCGAGGACAGCATCGTGATATCGAAGTTCAAGAACCGGGATGAAGTGAGCAAGTTCACGAAGGAGTTACTCTCCGTCCCGTACGTAGAACGTACGAATACCCATCTTGTCCTCAACACGTACAAGGAGGACTTTAGGTATCCGTTGCTGACCGAATAGTCCCATCGTTCATATACTTCCAAGGGAAGGTGCGCACATCGTGAGGCCTGAGCGGAAGAGCGACCTTCGAGAGTATCAGATTGTGATCGATGATGTCAGCGGAGGCGATATCGCCAACATAATCAGAGGCCAGATTCTTGTTGGCGCCGAAAAGGTGAAGTTCACTGCCATAGCCTATGGCAGGTATGGCGGCCAGAACGTGGCCCCTAAGCTGTCGCCCACCGCCAGGAAGAAGTTGAAGGGGATCTTCGGCGACCTTGCAGCCTTCGAGGAGGACCTCCAGCTCAGACTGGTGGAGGGCGACTTCGACGTCGACCCGAAGAGCGCCAAGGCCCACGAACATCAGCATCTCGGAGAGACGAGATAACGAACCTCATCGTCGGTGGAACCGGACTCGTCGGTGGACATCTTGCGGAGTACTTCTTCAAAGAGGGGGAGATATCCAAGGGTATATTCAGGAAAGGGTCCTTTCTCAGGGTCATGGATCAGTGCGGTGTGCAGTGTATCGAGGCGGACCTGATGGACCGTCACAGTCTTCACGAACCACTGGACATGGTTGATGTAGTGTACAATCTGGCGTTTCCCACGCCAGGCAGCGGTGACTACACCAAGTTCAACGCGGTCGCGCTCAACAACCTCTTGGAGGAGGCGAACGAGCACGGGGCGAAGGTGTTCGTGCATCTGAGCTGTCTTGACGTTTACGGGTTCGGGGGCGCGATAGGACCGAACTCCACCCCGAGGCCGATAGATGAATACCAGAAAGGAAAGCTGGCGGCCGAGCAGTTCGTCACCGATTTCGGCACGAACCATCCCGACATGAAGGTACGGGTGGTGAGGTCAGCGAGAGCAGTCGGTCCGAGAGACAAGGGAATAACGTTGCCATTGCTTAAGATGGTCGAGGACGGCAGAGTGGTACTCCCACCCGGTTCGACGAACGTCATTTCTCTGAGCCATCCGAAGGACATAGCACAGTCGATGCTCAGGGCCGCCACCTATGAAGGACAGTGGGAGGAGTTCCTTGTGAAGTCCTTCGACGCGAGTATAGAGAGTCTCTCGAAGAAACTGTCTGAAGCGACCGGCAAGAAGGCGGATGTGAAGTCGAGCGGGCTCCTGTCGGGAAAGACGCTCATCCGGCAGTACGCGGCGGATCAGATAAAGGCAGGCAGGACCATCGGCGAACAGGCGTTCTGGAAGAAAATCTCGTACGTCCCAAGTTACACGATGGAGAAGACAGTGAAGGAGGTTTCGGAATGGTATCGCAAAGAACCGTGGGCTACCAAAGACTTGGCATAGGCGAGGTCCTCAAGAGGATCAGGAGGATGATAGAGAACAGTACGGACAAGCGTGCAACTGCTCTCTCCGAGCTGCGGGACGCGGAGGGAAGCGACCCGTTCAGGATATTGATAGGGACGGTTCTCTCGCACCGGACGAGGGACGAAAGCACCTCGAAGGCGACCGACAGGCTGTTCGAGGTGTACGACACACCCGAGAAGCTCGCGAATGCCGACCCCCGTAAGGTGAAGGATCTGATAAAGTCAGTGGGGTTCTACAACATGAAGACACGAAACATCATCAGGGTCGCCAAGCAGATAGTCGATGAATTCCATGGGAAGGTCCCCGATGACTTAGAGAGCCTGCTCACGTTGCATGCCGTGGGCAGGAAGACGGCGAACTGCGTCCTTGTCTACGGATTTCACGAACCTGCGATCCCGGTAGACACGCACGTCCACAGAATCGCCAACCGGCTGGGCCTCGTCGAGACCAAGACTCCTGAGCAGACCGAGGAGGAGCTGACGAAGACAATCCCCAAGAGATATTGGCTGGAGCTCAATGAGCTCTTTGTGCGATTCGGACAGACTACGTGCAAGCCGATAGGTCCGAGATGCGGCATCTGCACGCTGAAATCATACTGCAAGTACTACAACGAGATCGTCGCGCCCAAGTCGAAGGCATAGCGGTCAGCCTTTTTCGTTCTGGTAGAATCCACTGTAGAGCGTCTCCGCAGTCTTCTCGTTGCGGAGGAAGACAAGCTGTATGACCGCTTCGGTTTTGTGGACCTTGGCCGGAATCGGTGTGAATATGACCTGTGTAGGCTCCCCGCGGTATCCGCTGTCGAAGACCGCGGACTCGAGCTTGATGATTCCGAGCCTGTTCATGGAAGATCGGGGAAAGGCCAGCCCGGTGCAGGTAGGCGGCACGGAGACCTCGGGGAAGCGGAGCTCATACAGTCTGCCTCTCTCGAAGTTGTAGAACCCATCGGTATCTGGGTGGATGGTCTGCTTTTCGGAGGAGACCTTTCCGTCAGGGCCGATGTAGCCTCTGTGCTCCCCGTGAAGAAGAATCGTGAGGTCGGCTGGCAGTACCCGCACGGCCGTTGGTGCAAGGTCGACGCCGTTCGGATTGATCTTCACCACAGACTTGCAGCAGCCTGCGACTTCCTTTCCGCTGACTACGGACACGAGGCCGATGCGGGAGGGAGCACTAAAAAAGCTCACGATGTGTTTAGGCTTTCATTGCCCAGAAACCCGTGACCACGCCGCCAGTAAGTCGCTCGCTCCCGATATCGCGAAAACCCGCGGATTCGAGAACTTCACCGAAGCGGGCATCCCATATCCTTGAACGGATGACTTCAGGGAGCGCCTGATATGTCAGGGCCTCCTTTGGGTCGAGAAGGCGCATCGCCCTGCCGATTATCTTCAGGAGCCCGTAGACGTAGAGAGCGTGAAAGGGAGCCAGCACCCCTCGAGGGGCCGAGAAGTCATAGAGAACAAGCACCCCGCCTGGCCGCAACACCCGCGCGGCTTCGCTGGCCAGTTGCGATGGATTGCAGTACTTTACGACGTAGCATGAGAGGACGCAGTCGAACGAGCCATCCTTGAAGGGAAGGTGTTCCCCGTCGGCTAGGTTCAGGGAGGTCAGCGAGCGGATACGCTTTCCCTGCGCAAGTCGGACCATCTCCTCTGTGATGTCGATGCCGATGATCTGCACTCCGCCATCGATTTTTTCCTCGAACACTCCGGTGCCGCAGCCGATGTCGAGGACCCTGCTTTCTCGGGTGAGTCCGGCGCGAATCATCAGCCAGCTCTTCCAGTACTTATCCTGCATAAGCGTGACCAGCGCCAAAGTCCGGTCGTAAGAGGGCGACAGACCCTCGAAGATCTGCCGGGCCAGTGGCTGGGCGCCAGAGTCCATGGTGGTTGAGCCCGTGCAGAGCTTAATAATCTGCGCAACGAGAATTGCCCGCCTTGGAGACTCCACCCGTCGAGCCCGACCTCGTCGGACCGTGGAAGGCGAACACCTGGGTCTACGGACTACGCGTCCCGTTCAGCCTCATTTTCATCGGCTGGATTACCCTGGCCCAAGCGATAGGGCCGAGCTTCAACCTCGAGATATACCTCTTCACCCTTCTGGCTACATTCCTCGGATTGGTCGTCGGCGCTCACTACATCGACATCGGGTCGAGCAAGAAGAAATTCTCGCCCTATCTCCGGATACCCCGCTACATGCTGGCCGTGGGCATCATAGCGGTCGCTCTCGGGGTCGCGGTCGGGGCGTACATGGCGTTCAGGTGGAACTTGGGATTCCTCATCTTCGTGTTTGTCGAAGGTTTCGCTGCACTGTCGTATCCACGCGAGAACCCGAAGGTCATGCATTCGTACGCCGGTTTCGGCCTCACTTGGGGGACGATTCCCTTCCTCGGTGCCTACTTCATACAAACCTCGACGATCAGCCTTCTCGCCGTTGGACTTTCGGTCTTCATCGGCTTCAGTGTGGTGATGATGCATCACCTAGCAATCATGAGCAGGGAGTCGCCCGCATGGAAGGACGCACTCTACCTGCTCAGTATCTACAAGTACGCCGTGTACGTGGTCGCGATTGCGGCGATAGTCGGAAGGCTCGTAGTGCTCTAGTCGCGCTTGAGCCAGTAGACCTGCTTGCACGTGTGACACACGAGCCCGTCATAGATGATTCCCTTCTTGTCGCGGTAAGGCTCGAACTTTCTCATCTTGCCGCCGCAGGTGACGCATGTTGCGTTGGAGTCGGTCTGGCAAGCCGACTTCCAGTCGACCATATAGTAGGTTCTCAATGTCAGGTCGTCGGCGCCATCTATCTCCATGGTAATTCGCGACTGATGACGACTAAAAAGGCTGCTCCGAGAGGCTTTAATGGCGGAGGACGGGACGGCCGCACGTGGAGACGCTTTTCGAGAGGTCGGTAGCCGACGCCTCGAAGCTCGTAAAGCTCACAGATGATGATTACGCGCTGTTTCAGCGGACGGACGAGGCCTGCAATGAACTCCTCGTGCCGGAGTTCGAAAAGTACATGGAGAGGAAGTTCGACGACAATGTCCCCGAGGTCTTGAAGAAGTACAACCTGATGGGCGTGCCCATCTCCAAGAAGTACGGCGGAAGCGGTGCAAGGCCACTCGTCCACGCTCTGACCCTCGAGAGGTTCGGTCAGGTGGGTCTGGGAGTCGTGACATTCGTGGACGTCCACCAGGCACTTGGGAGCCTGACTCTGCAGGAGTGGGGGAGTGAGGAGCTGAAGCAGCGGTACCTGACAAAGGCGGCCACGGGCGAGGTCGTCCTGGCCTACGCGCTCACAGAACCGGAGGCGGGCAGCGACCCCGCGTCGCTAAAGACGCAGTACAGGAAGGATGGCGACAACTACTATCTCAACGGCTCCAAATATCTGATCTCAAATGGCTCAGTTGCGAATCGTCTGATAGTCTTCGCATATCCCGAGGGTCAGACGAAGGGCATGACGGCCTTTCTCGTGGACGCTAAGGAGTCCGGGTTCGCGGTCGACATGAAACTGGAGGAGAAGATGGGTCTGTTCACCTCCGACACTGCGATGCTGTCGTTCACGGACGTCAGGGTCCCGAAGGAGGATGTGATAGGGGAGGAAGGCAGGGGCCTTGCGGTAGCGTACTCGGGCCTCCTCAACGGAAGAATCGGGATTGCATCCGGCTCCATAGGTGTGATGGAGGACTGCCTTAACCAGGTGAAGGAGCGGGTCTCCTCGAGAACACAGCACGGGAAGCTGATTGGCAAACACCAGCTTATCCAGCGGCATGTGACAAAGATAGCCTCGAATCTGGAATCGTCGAGGTGGCTGGTCTATCACGCCGCGCTGAAGAAGGAGGAATACGACAACACGAAGACCGACCTGGGGCTGCGCGCCGAGGCGGACCGCATCTCCGCAGTGGCGAAGTACGTCGCGACGCGCTCGGCGTGGGACTCTGCCGACAGCGCGGTGCAGTGCTTTGGAGGCTTCGGCTACTCGATTCTCTCTCCCGTTGCGAAACACCTGATCGACTCGCGCGTAGCCAGAATTTACGAAGGGACGGATGAGGTCATGGAGCTGAAGATAGCCTCGACCGTCCTCGGAAGGGATTTCGAGGCATACCGGTAGGACGAGAAGGAATAAGACGGAGACAAGCAGGGGGCCGCGCATGCAGCTGCATCTCGAAGGACAAGAGAATCTGACGCTGCCTAGGGAGCGGGTCTTCCAGCTGCTTACGAATTCTGCCTTTATCGCCAAATCCCTGCCCGATGCGCAGGAGACCAAGGTGATTGACGAGAACAGCCTGGACGCGAGGATGAAGATCGGGATTTCGTTCCTCACTACGAACATGAACGTTCACATGAAGATAGCCGACAAGGTCCCGCCTCAGCATGCGAGGCTCCTCGTCGATGGCACGGGAAGCGGGAGCAGCATGAAGATAACTAGCGATTTTGACCTCGACGGGGATGCCCCGACGAGGATGAAGTGGGTCGCAGATGCAGAGATCACGGGAGTTATGGCCGGGATAGGCTCCAGCATCCTGAAGGGGTTCGCGGAGAAGAAGGTCAAGGAGATATTCGATGGGATCAGGAAGGCGATGGAACAGGCCCCGGCCTGAGCGCTTCGTTACATGTAGTCCAGTAACGTAGTAGCCTTCGTGCGTCTCTCCGGTTTCTTGACATTCGGGTTCGAGACCAAGCTCCTCATGAACTTCTCACGCTTGACACTGCTGTAGTAGTAAGCCTCGTCGACCGTTCCTTCGGCCAGAAGTATGATTACCCTGCCTGGTCTGGTCCTGCCAGTCCTACCCTTGCGTTGTATTGAACGAATCTCCGAGGGGACCGCCTCGTAGAAGACCACGAGGTCGACATCTGGCACGTGAAGCCCCTCTTCGCCGATGCTGCTGCTCACGAGCGCTGTGAACTCTCCGTCGCGGAAACGCTCGAGGACCTTTGTCTGGGTCCTCTGGTCCATTCCCTCGCTGTCGGTCTTGTTGGCCTGACCCACGAACCTCATCGAGGTTATGCTGCTCTTCGCTAGACGTTCGACTATCGTCTCTATTGTGTCCCTGTACTGAGTGAATACGATTATCCTAGAGTCCTTCTTTCTGGAGACCTGCTCTCCCGCTATCTCGGCAAGCTTCTCAAGCTTGGGATAGGGGACGTTGCGAAGTCTCTCCGCCTCCTTCTCGATTATCGACCAACGCTTGTCCCTGAGCAGCGCCTGCGCGGACTTCCCCTGCTCGGGCTTCTCCCTGAGTCGCACCAGGTACTTTTCGAGTACAGCCAGCCCTTGGGTTTCGAGCAGTTCGATGGCATGTACGATTATAATCGCCTGGGCTTGGTTGACCAGGGCTCCGAAGATGTAGCCCTTATTGCCGCCGCTAGCCTCGGCACTTCGGAGGCGCGTTATGATGGTGCCTCGCGCCTGAAGCAGGATTTTCTTTGAGAGGCGTGTCTTCGGAAGGAACCCGCCTTCTACCAGTCTCGTCACCTTCTCGTTGTAGATGACCCTGAGAGCGTTGAGGAGTGTCGAGTATTCCTGGGGGAGGGAGACCTTGATCCCCTCGAGCTTGGTCTGCTCCACGTACGGCTTGACGTCCTCGTCCTCTTCTGTGCGAGCCTCGACCTTCTCTATGAAGAGGTTCTTCACAATCTCGGCGACTTTCTCCCTCGAGCCTCCCGGCGACGCGGTGAGGCCAAGTATCAGCGGGGTCCAGCCCTGCTGCTTGTACATTGTTGCGAGCTGCGTGTACGAGTAGTCCTTGACGGACCGGTGGGCTTCGTCGAAGACCACGAGGACCGCATCATTGAGCTCGATTCTGCCGCCTCTGAGGTCGTTACGGACTGTCTGCGGGGTCGCGAAGACGAACCGCGACCTCCTCCACAGGTAGCTGCGCTCTGTGGGATTGGTCTCCCCAGTCATGACGGCTACCTCGTTTTCTGTTAGACCAAGAGTGCCTCTGAAGGCTTCGTAGTGCTGTAGGACCAAGGGCCTTGTAGGCGCTAGCATGACGACCTTGCCCTTTGGGAACTTTTCGAGCCTGATCTTCGCAACGAGCATCGCTATCATCGTTTTGCCGAGCCCGGTTGGAAGCACGACTAGGGTGTTGGTCTGGGACGCGGTCTCCGCTATGCGACGTTGATACTCGCGCGGCTGGAGCGCGTGCTCAGTTGCCAAGGGGTTTCTCATGGGCTTCTCTTTTCCGCTAAAAGCATTTGTCCGGAGAAGTCCGACACCGTCGAGATAAGACCTGTGAATTGACTGTCAAATCACCAATTGATTGATCTTGTTAGCTGCCGATGGCAAGGTGAAAATCTCGCCAAGAATGCCGTACGGCCTCAAATCTCCGGTTGGCTGTCAAACCTGTTCCGCTATCTTGACGGTACCAATAAGTTCGCGCGATAGTCATATAATTGCCTCGGAGAGCGAGTCGAAGAAGATTGAAGGTTACAGTCGAAGCTTCCGCCTCATCGGCAAACCTGGGACCCGGGTTCGACGTCTTTGCGCTGGCTCTGGACAATCCCCGAGACACGGTAACGCTGAAGGCGGAAAAGTCCACCCGAGCCTCGGTCGGTATCGACAGCGTCAAGGGAATCAAGACGCCATCTACGGCCTCGAAAAACGGAGCAGGCGCAGTCTGCTTGGCTATAGCGAAGGACTTTGGCATAAAGGAGAGAATCTCGATAGAGATGGTCAAGAAGGTGCCAATCGGGCTAGGCATGGGGAGCAGCGGTGCGTCCGCTGCGGCGGCTGCTCTGGCCATGGACCAGCTGTTCAGCTTGGGCATGAGCAGTGACGACCTGATATTCTATGCCGGGATGGGGGAAGCGTGCGCCTCGGGGACAGCGCACTACGACAATGTCTCGGCCTCGATTCTCGGAGGGTTCGTGGTCGTGAGGGTCGGCAAAAGGCCTGCGGCGATGAGCTGGCCGGCGCCAAAGGACATGGCTCTTTGCTTGGCGACCCCAAAGCTGGACCTTCCGGAACGCAAAACCGAATATGCGAGGTCCGTGCTCCCCTCGAGCGTGCGCCTTGACATGATGGTCTCTAATGTCGCTAATGCCAGTCTCATCGTCTCGGGCTTCGCCAGGGGGGACATCGGGATGATCGGGTCCGGGATGAATGACAGAGTCGTCGAGGAAGCGCGGAAGCGGTTCATACCTGGATACGACGCAGTGCGGAAGGCCGGTGTAGCCGCGGGGGCAGCAGGAGTATGCATCAGCGGAGCAGGGCCGTCAATGCTCGCCCTAGTCGACGCCAAGAGATATTCGCCTCGGGACGTACTCAAAGAGATGATACGTGGATTCGGGAGTGTCGGTGTGGAGGCAACTGGTCTGACGACCGTTGTAGGTCAGGGGGCGAGCGTCCTTTGAAGGTAACCGCCGGCTGGACGCTGAACTGCATCGACTGTGAGACCGTCTTCGAACAGGATCCGCCCGGATACTTCTGCTCCAACTGCGGTGGACTGCTTGAGGCTGTCAAGAAGGAGTACACTGTGTCCCGCAACGAGCTATTCGCCAAGTCGGGTGAAGGAGTCTGGCGCTTCAGGGTGCTTCTCCCCATCGTGCAGGAGGTCAGCCCCGTCTCACTCCTCGAAGGAGGGACGCCCCTGGTAAGGACGAGAAACATCGGGAAGGAGACCTCGTCCGGAAATCTCTATGTCAAGAACGAAGGGCAGAATCCTACCGCGTCGTTCAAGGATAGAGGTATGACGGTTGCCGTCACGAGAGCGGTGCAGAGCGGGGCGCGCGTCCTCGTCTGTGCATCTACTGGCAACACCTCGGCCTCGATGTCTGCCTACGCGGCCAGAGCGGGCAAGGCCGCAGCGATAATCCTGCCATCGGGAAAGGTCGCGTCAGGCAAGATGGTGCAAGCGGTCGTTTATGGCGCGAAAATAGTGAGGACGGAAGGGACCTTCGATGACGCTCTCGAGATTCTGCTCCAGTCCATCTCTGGACTGCCCGAATTTGCTATAATGAATTCGGTCAACCCATACAGGCTCGAGGGACAGAAGACGCTTGCCTTTGAAGTCTACGAGCAGCTCGGGTTCATGGTTCCGGATTATCTTGTGCTTCCGGTCGGAAATGCCGGGAACATAAGCGCGATCTGGAAGGGGTTCAAGGAGCTCAGGCTCTGCGGGATAACCGACAAAGTACCTAGGATGGTAGGAGTCCAGGCCGAGGGGGCTGCGCCTATAGCCAAGGCGTTCTGGAGAGGAAGCGATGCAATAACCCCCGTACAGAACCCCCAGACGGTCGCGTCGGCGATACGGATTGGCAACCCCGCATCGTCAAAGAAAGCCCTGGCGGCCCTGAGGGAATCGCAGGGCATGGTTCTCACGGTCTCTGACGAGCAGATAATTGCTGCGAGGAAGCTCCTCGCATCAAGGGAAGGACTGTTCGTCGAGCCGGCCAGCGCGACACCTATCGCCGCACTGACCGAAATCGGTGCTAAACTGGAGCGGGATTCACTAATCGTATGCGTGGCGACCGGGAATGGACTCAAGGATCAGGAGTCGATTCATGTGGACATCGACTCGACGCCGGTCGCGTCGGACGGAAAGAAACTCGTCGAACTCTTCCGCGAGCTCACCTATGGCCAGATCCGAGCTTGAGCACCCGCGTTTTGGCTTTGCTGGGAGCCAAGTCCACATAATCCCCCACTCTTGTCCGTATCCCCTTCCTGGACCTCGTGAGACCGAAGAGGCGTGCATCGGCGTCCCTCGTGAGAGTGATCCTCACTCTAGCTCCCCAAGGCAGCGTGTACCTGAGTGGCGTCTCCCCAGTGCCATCCCTCTTTGTGTAGACGGGAGCTATATGGCAGATTCCTATCTGGTCCGCGTCTATCTTCGTGAACTGTTCAGCCTTGAAGCTGCCGCCGTTCTGCAGCTTGTCGACGTAGGAGTAGTAGCCGGTCGAGCCAGCGCTCGTGCAGGCTATGATGCCATTGGCTATGGCTGACTCGGTGAAGCTCGCACCTTTGCCATGCACATCGATTCGGTATCTCAAGCAGTTGCTGTCCGCGCCCTTCTCGAGATAGACGTCGGTGAAGATATCGCCTTTGATGGTGCCGTTCATCGAAACCTGAAGCCTCCTGTATTCGAGTTCGTGATACTCTCCCCGAGCAATCTCTTCTAGAGCCTGCGGAAGGTCGTGTAGGTTGACCTCAGCGAGGTAGCCCTTCGAAGCCGTGGACTCGCTGGACCTGACGCTGACGAAGAGAAGCGGGATGGAGATGAGCCGACCATAGTGGCTGAATATGCCATCCCCGCCGACGACCACCCCGAAGTCTGCGCCCCGACCTGCGAAACCGATACCTGCCTTGTCCAACATCGGGATCACGTCTTCCTTCCGAGCCTTGGGTCTCTCCGGGTCTGTGAGGATGATAGCCTTCGTTGTTGTCTCCTCTTCGATGTCCTCAGGCATCTAGTGCCGTCTTCAATGAGTCGAGCTGGGTTATGGGACTCCGGCACGCGAAGTTCTGGCATATGTAGATCGTCGGCTTCCCGTCGATACTGGTCTTCCCCTGGGTGAGCGACTCGAGCTCAGAGACGGAGTCGTCCGGGACAGCAAGGACCATGTCCGGGAGGAATCTCTTGCGAATCTCCGCCATCACCTGACGCGACTCGGGGTTGTTCTTGATTCCTGCGAGGACTATCTCGCGCGAACCCAGCCAAAAGTCGAGGGCACACATCATGTAGGTATGGGAAGTGGGCGACGACTCCATCGCGTCCGCGAAGAATTTCATCGTCTTCTCTGCCTTAGCCCTGTAGTCTTCCCGACCCGTAAGATTGGACAGCCGAAGGAGCGTCAGAGCTGCCGCGGAATTGCCCGATGGGGTCGGTCCGTCGTACGCCTCCTTGACCTTCAGTAGGAGACCTCCCGACGAGTTCGTGAACCCGCCAGACTCAGGATCCCAGAAGAATTCGACCATCTTCTCGGTAAGGTTCACCGCCTGACTCAGCCAAGGCCCCTCGAAAGTGGTTTCGTAAAGGTCGAGCAACGCGGCCGCTACGAGCGCGTAGTCGTCGAGCGCGCCATCGAATGCTGCATCCCCATCCCTATAGCGCCTCAGCAATCGACCATTCTTCACTAGCTTGCTAAGCACAAAATCTGCAGCACCGCGAGCTCCATCGAGATACCGCTGCTCTCCGGTCACTTGATAGGCTACGGCAAGCGCTGAGATCGCAAGGCCGTTCCACGAGGCGATGATCTTGTCATCTGTGCTGGGGTGCGCCCTCTTCAGTCGAGCAGCAAGCAGTTTCGTCTTGGCTTCGGTAACAAGTCGGTCGACAGCTCCCGTTTCCAAGCCGTTCTTTGACGCTACGCGCTCGACGGGCGAGCTCACGTGAAGTATAGACCGTCCTCCCTCAAAGTTGCCCTCGGTGGTGACCCCGAAGAGTTCGTCGAACACCGTCGCCTCTTGCTTGCCGACGACCTGGGCCACCTCCTCGGGCGTCCAAGTATAGTAGTAGCCCTCTCCGTCGCGTGTGTCCGCGTCCTGCGCCGAGTAGAAGCCACCCTCGGGGCTCTTCATCTCTCTCAGCATCCACTCGAGAGTGTCAATAGCCGGCTCAAGGAAGGAATTATCTGTCGTGAGCTGATACGTCTCCAGAAACGCTCGTGCGAGTTGGGCGTTGTCGTACAGCATCTTCTCGAAGTGGGGAATGAGCCAGAACCTGTCCGTTGAATACCGATGGAAGCCGCCCCCTAGATGGTCGTGTATGCCGCCCGCGGCAATTGATTGCAGCGTTCTCTTCGCTGCCTTGAGGGCAGGCTCCTTGCGGTTCCTTCGGTAGTAGCGCAGCAGGAATTCGGTGTAGGTCGGGACCGGAAACTTCGGCGCAGGGCCAAACCCGCCGTACTGTTCGTCGAGGGACGAGATGAGCTGGACATAGGCCTCGTCGAGAATCGACTTCGAGAGGTGGTCACGACCTTGAGAGGTGTAGCTCTCCTGGAGGACCCTGACGATCTCGTCAGAATCCTTGATGATCTCGTCCTTCTTGTTCGTCCACAGGTCTGAGACGAATTCGAGAACTTGGGGGAAACTAGGCAGCCCGTGACTCGGAATGGGTGGGAAATATGTGCCCCCGTAGAATGGCTTCAGATCAGGCGTGAGGAAGACGGAGAGGGGCCAGCCACCCTGCCCATGCATGGCTATTACCGCCTTCATGTAGATCTCATCTATGTCAGGACGCTCTTCCCTGTCGACCTTGATGGGGATGAATCTCTCGTTGAGCATCTTCGCGATGCGCTCGTTCTCGAATGATTCCTTCTCCATCACGTGGCACCAGTGGCATGTGGAGTAACCTATACTGAGGAAGATGGGCTTGCCCTCCGACTTGGCCTTCCCGAGTGCCTCGGCACCCCACGGGTACCAGCCCACAGGGTTGTAGGCGTGCTGCAGGAGGTAGGGACTCTTTTCGTCCGCGAGCCGATTTGGTTTCCTGTCGGAGGCCATGCCAGACCCGGTTCGGCCCTAGGCTCCGATTTAAGGATAGGTAAGGGGTGACGAGCTCACGAGCTTAGTTCAGTAAACGCCTTCGAGCACTTCGTTCTCCATGGTGCCGATTCTCGCCTTCTCGATATCACTTCTGGAGAGCTCCTGCACGAGCTTGCCATCTCTGAGTGCGATCGCCCGGTCACAACGAGAGACGACCAATGGGTCGTGGGTCACGAAGACCATGGTCATGCCCGTATCTTTCCTGAGCGATCTGAGCAGATCCATGAGAGCCTTGGTAGATTTCGAGTCGAGGTCACCCGTAGGCTCGTCGCCAAGGAGTATCTGTGGTTTGTTGGCGAGGGCCCTAGCTACAGCCACCCTCTGTTGCTCTCCACCGCTCATCTGGTCGGGCGTGTGGCTCGTCCTCGCCTGAAGTCCTACGGAAGTGAGGAGCTCGATGGCCCTCTCACGCCGCTCCGCGCTTGGCATTCCAGCTAGGGACATCGGGACCTCCACGTTCTCCAGCGCGGAGAGTGTTGGGTTAAGGTTGTAGAACTGGAAGATGAAACCGATGTTCTTCAGTCTGAACGCGGTCATATCATGGTCGCTGAGTTCCCGGAGGTTCGTTTCGTCGACCAGAATCTTTCCTCCAGTAGGCTTGTCGAGACCCGCGATTAGGTTCAACAGCGTGGTCTTTCCAGACCCCGACCTGCCCACTATGGCTAGTGTCTCCCCTTTCCTTATCTCTACGTCTACTCCTCTGAGGGCCTGAACCGATTCCTTCCCGCGATTATAGCTCTTAGCGAGTCCTGCGGTCTTCACTGCCATCTCAGACATGCCTTAGCGCCTCCACCGGGTCCATTCTCGATGCACGCCACGCTGGGTAGATTCCAGCCAGAGTCCCGACGATGATGCCGAGCGCAAGGCTCAGAAGCACGTTCTCGGGTGTTATCGAAGTGTTCAGGCTGCTGATGAGCGAGGCTCCGGCGAACCTACCTGCGGCACCCGCTGCTCCTGAGCCGGTGATGGAGGGGAGTGCAACGGAGACGATGAGCCCGACGACCACGCCTGCTACAGCGCCGATTATACCTATCATGAACGCCTCGCTCATGAAGATCTTCATGACCGTCTGTTTCTGCGCGCCGATGGCGCGGAGAGTCCCGACCTCTCTCGTCCGCTCGCTTATTGACATCATCATTGTGTTGATTACGCCGAAGGCTCCTGCGATCAGCGCCACGACTCCTATTACGATGAAGAGCGTGCTGAGTGTGCCGCTCAGGCTGGATGCTACGGTTATCGATGACGCCGTGTTCGCCGTGACCCCAGATATCTCGGAGTCGATGAGCGATGCAACCGAGTTGACGAGGCTCGGGGTATCCGCCTTCACGTAGATCTCTGTCACCTCATTCGAGTCGCCGCTGATTGCCTGTGCTGCCGAAATTGGAATGTATGCCGACCTCGAAGCGGCGCCGAAGGCGGAGTTCGTCGGGGTATAGATTCCGGTGACAGTGTAGCTTGCCCCGCCCGTCGAATTCACGCCCACAGCAACGGTCGAGCCGACAGATACTCCTAGATTGGTCGCGAGGGCACTAGACAGAATTATGCTATTGCTTGCCGATGAGGAACTGAACATGGACCCGCTACTGATATCGATTCCATTGGTGACCGAGGAATAGGTGCTCGGGTCTATTCCGTCGAGGAGGACGGAGTTCCCATTGACGTAACCCGTTGTGTCAAGTTCAGGTGAAGTTGCGTACACCCCCGAGATGGCATCAATCTTGGTAACCAAGGACTCATTCAGCGTGTTCCCGCCGCCGAAGAACTGCGCGAATCCTCCAGGATTACTCCCTCCCGATCCAGATGGAGGACCGCCGCCCGTAAAACTAAAGCCAGTAAAGTTGCCGGTAAATCCAGGGAATGTGGGAGTAGTCGCGTTGACTACGGTAATCTGTGCACCGAGAGCATTCCTGAGCAGCCCGTTCGTCTGTGTCGAAGCTCCCGCCGAAATAGAAAGCAGGACTAGTATCATCGCCACACCGATCACAATCCCCGAGACCGTGAGAATTGTCCTGGTCCTACGGCGACGAAGGCTCCTCACGGCCAGATTCAGCGACGACATTAGTGTCTTGAGTGGCCTGTCTCGCTACATAATATAACGAGTTTCCAAAATCGTTCCCAAATCTTTAAGCAATTATTGCAAGATTGCTTAGAATCTCGACCAAGGTTCACGGGAGGTAGCAGCAGGTCGTGATCAATCGAGGTATCCTGCTAGACTGCCCGGCAGAATCCTATCGAGCTCCTTCTCCCTCTCCCTGTACTCCGGGCACAGCTCGGACAGCCGCCTCTTGAAGGCCGCGGAGTGGTTGAATTCTGTGAGGTGTGCAAGTTCGTGCATGATGACGTAATCCCTGAGAGGGCCAGGGAGCGCTATGAGCTGCCAGCTGAAGGAGAGCCTGCCGTCCCGGGTGCAGTAGCCCCAGTTCTTCATTTGGCGGACGTCTGCCCTCTTGTACCTTACAGGAATCCCTGCCGATAACTCGCCCAGCTTCCCGATCACGTATCTAGAGGTTTCGCGGATGAACCACCTGCGTATCAACTCCGGTATCCGGGAAGTATCGCTCGCCCTGATGACGACCTGGTCGGCAAGGGGTTCGAGCAGGAGCTCCTCTTTTTCCAGTGATTTTTCGAATACGAGCGAGAGCGCCCTTCCTTGGTACATCACGGTCTCCTTGTCGAATATCTTTGGGTCGCCGTCGAGCCGCTGGAAGCGTCTGAGAATCCAGCGCTCCCTGCTCATTATCGCTGACCGGACATCGATCGTCCTTCCTCTGGGGACGACCACCTCAAGCCTATTGTCTGAACCGAACCGGAAGTACGTGTATCTCCTGCTCGTGCCTCTGGTCACGAAGTACTCTATGCGATATCCTTCAATCTCGACGGACGGCAGTGTGAAGAGGTCCCGTTGGCATCCTGAATAACTAATTATCGGTCGCGTGGAAACCGTTTTTAGCTTCCGCACGCCTTCAGAAAACCATGTCTGTCGACGAGATGCGAAAGGAGCTGCTCTCCGCGGCTCGTAGACGCGAGACTGTGACGTACGGCCAGTTGATGGTGCGTTTTGGTCTCACACGCGGCAGCTCTGGAAACACCGTGCTCGGGATGGTCGGAGAGGTGGACCGGGAGGAATTTGGAAAAGGGGCGCCCGGGTTCGCGGCGATAGTTGTACGAAAGGACACCGGTTATCCGGGCGGCGGTTTCTTCTGCTGGGATGATGTTCCCCCGGAGCTAAGGCGACCTGCTGGCAAGTGTCAGGACCCCAGACTTTCGCAGGCAGAGAAGGCGTACGTGAGGAAGTTGCAGCAGAAAATTTGGGAGTTCTACGGTAGTCAGGCGCCATCCTGATTCGTTTTGTGCGACCACCGGCCTACCGTGTGCCAGAGGCCAGCAAGCTTGTCGTACAACCACCCGCGTTCATAGATCGATCGCACTTGGTCGATGTAGGATTGGGTGAGACTCCTGACTTCTCGCTCATCCCTGACCGGCAGAAACACCTTCCTGTCGCCGTAGTACCGCTTGAACCAGCCACGGCACTTGTAGCAGTAGTAGTAGTCCCACTTGAGGGACATGTAGAGTATCTCGGCGGTCTTCCTCTCAGTAGTTCCTGCGCAATACACACAGTCTGAGTTCGCGTACGCATCGAATCCGAGTGACTTATGGTCATCGCTGGCGCGCGGGTCACGTTCCTCCGCCCAATCGCCCGAAGGCAACGACCTTCACAATTGATTGGTCACGATGGTATATAACGAGCATGGAAGATTCCCGCGGGTACACCGCCACCGCTGGGCATAATCATTTATCCGGGGAAGAATTGACGTTTCGGGAGATTGGCGCGAAAGACTTCAGATGCACCTTCAGATCCAGCGACACTGAAAAAGGCGCTCCTATCGGTAGGAGCCGACAAGGAGAGCGTCGAGAAGCTGGTGTCGAGTAGCGTGATCGATGATGTGGTTATTCCGATCTACTGGAAGGACGGTCTCGTCTCCAGCGTTCGTCCATTCTGGCTGGTCCGGCTGCCCGAGTTCCTGAGGAGCTTCGAGAAGGAATTTCCGGACGGGCAGGTGGACTGGGACAGAGACTACGGGACCGGAGGGCCCGGCTTCGAGGACATCGCTCTGCGAGTCTACTTCAACTATCAGGAAGATGACCAGGGTGACCACTGGTCTCCCCCTCCGACCCTTCTGGAAGAGGAGAGCTACTATCGGATGCTTGCTAGGGCGTCATTCAAGGGCAAGAAGTCGGTTTCGGCGTCGAAAGTAATCCACGGCAGGTAAAGGGCATCCGCGGGCAGCGTTCGCGTCTCAGTATTTTCTCGATACCAAGTACTCGGATAGTTCGGCCAGCTTTCTGCGGGTGTCGCCTATCTCTACCGTCTCGACGAGCTTCAGGCTGTTCTGAGCATATAGCGCTGACAAGTCCCTCACATACTCGACCGAACCGTGCCTTACCAGAAGGTCCCTTACCCTGTCGATTTCCGCCTCCGAGAATTGTCCATTCCTGTGGGGCAGCGCTCGCAGGAACCTCCTGTCATCCTCGGACGACTTCGACATGGCATGGATGAGTACTGCATTCTTCTTCCCTCCCTTTATGTCGGCGAAAACAGGCTTGCCAAGGGTCTGCTCGTCGCTCATTATGTCGAGTAGGTCATCCCGGACCTGATACGCCATTCCCAGCCACTCCCCCGAGGAGAAAGCGATGTCCAGCAGCTTGTCGTCATGGAGCCCTCCGCCGACCACGACGCCGCTCGCCGAGGAGGCTCCTATCAGGGCACCCGTTTTCATCCTTATCATGTATTCGTAATCCTCCTGCTCC
>JASHPA010000195.1 GCA_030038365.1 Nitrososphaerales archaeon | reverse complement strand
TTGGTGGGGCCGGTGAGCCTTAGACTCCGGATGAGTACAGGTCGATCGTATGGTCGCAAGACCGCCAGGACCCCCTTAGCTGACGCCTGTCGGGCGTGCGGGCTGTGCATCGTAACGTGCCCGGAGGCCGCCATCATGCTTGAACGGGACGGACCTTCGTAGGGTCGCAGCCTACTATCGGAATGGCGCACGCTTCGCGGTGTCCATTTCTCCCGGTCTCTTTCGCGCCGCTCATCCTTGACAGTGATCAAGGATCAAGGCGTTTTTCCATGATGAAGATGACCTCGCTGGGATGCAGTTCCCTTCTCAGGCGCTCTCTCTTCACCAGACCATCCGAATAGTCGCGTATGGGTTCTACTGCGAGCACTCGACCATCGGCCGATCTGGCCTTGAGCTCCACGGGCCTGTACCCGTTCTTCACGTAGAATTGTTCTGCGAAGCCCTCTCCGCATCCTAGGCCGACCTTGTGAACGCCCATCCCATTGGTCTGCTGTTCAAAGAAACTCAGAAGCGCGCTTCCAATACCCTTTCTCCACAGCGAGAACTTGACGGCAATACCCTGCAATGTTGCTGAACTCGAATCAGCGGTCCCATAGGCTATTCCTATGAGCGCTCCGTTAAGGAACGACCCCACATAGAGCGAAGGGAACTTTGAGAACTGTTCACGCAAGAGGGCAGGCGTCCATTTGTCGAGATATTCTGACTGGATTTCCCTAAAAGCCTCTAGATCACTCTCGAGTAGCACCCTCGTTTCGAGCAATTTCCTGTCCATGGGTCGGTGGTTCAAATCCACTTGTAACGCCGGTGCCTTGCCTAAGCCAATTCTGAGGTTATTTTATCTTAGAGAGGAAGAAATAAGATCTAAATCTGAAGTGCGGCCGGTGAGACCCGGCCTCAATTGGCAATGACGAAGTCAAGCAACGAAGCTGCAAGCAGGGTAACATCGTCAGCACAAGGCTCTTAACCTGCAGCCCCTCTACGCGTCACATGGTACGCTACACCGTCCACTACAAGTTCGCGCAACATTTTCCGTTCCCAGCCCGTGACATCTACGACTGGTCGACCGACTACAGGGAAGATGACATCCCCCTGATGGGCAACAAGGGCACCAGGCAGGTCGAGAAGCTCGATGATGCCACGCTCATCCTGACCGATACGGTGGATTACGGTAGCGGTCCGACGACGAAGGTCAGGCTCGTCCGTCTCTTCCCGGAGCAGCTGCTCTGGACGAACACGCGCCTCTCGGAGGCAGGCAAGCATTCCCAGTTCGTATACCAGCTGGTACCGGAAGGGAAGAACGCGAGCAGGCTCGAGTTCTATGGCGCCCAGGCGGAAGAGGCCCTGAAGAAGCCCTCGCCAGCGAAGGTGGCTAGCAGGTCGAAGCAGCTAGCAAAGGAGGACGCGCAGATTTGGGTCAACCTTGCCAAAGCGATTCGGAAGGATTTTGCCCCTTCACGGTCACGTGGAACATCACGAAACCGAGCGCGTTAGTATAGGCCTCTATCCTGTTCTGCAGCTTGATCAGGCCGTGGCCCTCGTCCTGGAAAGTCATGATGTGAGACTCGCGGCCGAGGGACTGCATCGTCTGCATTATCTGGCCGGCCTCCCCCACCGGCACCCGCGGGTCGTTCAATCCGTGTATGATGAAAAGTGGAGCTTTGATGAGGTGGGCGTTGGTGGTCGGAGAGATGCTCTCGAGGAACTCCTTGTCCTTCTCGGGGTCCCCGTATTCTGCCATCCTCAGCTTCCTCCGCCATGGTCCCGTGTTCTTCAGAAAGGTCACGAAGTTCGAGATCCCCACGATGTCTACCCCGGCAGCCCATAGATCGGGCGCCGTGTACAGGCACCCCAGCACCATGAAACCGCCGTAAGAGCCACCCCAGGCGACTATCTTCCCCGGGTCCACGTCGAGAATCTTCTGCGTCTCTCTCACGGAGTATATGGCATCCTTCACCGTGTCCATCCTGCCGCGCACATCGTCGAGGTGCGTGAACTTTCTCCCGTAGCCACTGCTTCCCCTGAAGTTCGGGGCCACGACTGCGAACCCGAGTCGGAGCAGGTACTGGACGAGTGGGTTGAACCCCGGGCGATACTGACTCTCTGGTCCTCCGTGGAGCGAGAGGAGCAGGGACGCGGGCCCCTTCGACCGAGGACGATAGAGGAATGCGGGGATCTCGAGACCGTCGAAGGACTTGAACCTGAGGAGTTCGGCATCGACGAAGCTTGACTCAGGGATACCGCATGTCGAGCTGTGCGTTATCCTCCTGAGCTGCCCGGTACCCTCCTCGTAGACCCAGATGTCCGAAGGGGTCGTGGACGAGGTGATGGTGATCGCGAGCTTCCCGCCGTCACCGGACCAGTCCAGGCTTCCGATGACGCATCTTGGCACATCTATGCGCTGCGGTTCCGTGGAACCCTCGCGCAGGACCATCAGCCGTGAATATCCTTCGTCGTTGACAGTGAACGCGATCTTCCGGCCGTCGCGGCTTAGGGCGAGTGCCTCAACCTCGTGATCTTCTGTGTACAGATAGGTGAGGGAGTGGTCGCGGAGGTCGATTCTCGCGAGCGCCGGGTATTCTCTGTCCCTGTCGGTCACGCAGTACACGAACCTGCCGGAGGGATCAAGGGTCGGAGTATAGATCGCAGCATCACCGTGGTGTGGGGTCAAGTGGTCGACCGATCTGTCCTTCAGGTTCAGGAGATAGAGGTCCTGGTCGAACGGCGCATCGGCTCTCATGATGAGGATGCTGGCGCCGTCAGCTGACCACGAGACGGGCGTATTGTTACCATCCTGCCGGTAGACCAGCTCCTTCAGCCCGGTGTCGAAGGAGAAAGTGTAGACGTCGAAGAAGGCGCGGTTGCGCTCGTTCGACGCGAAGCAGAGAGACCGCTCGTCGGGAGACCAGTCTCCCCATGTATGGATAATGTCTCGTTCATCGGTGACTAGGCCGCGCTTTTCTCCGCCGTTCTCAATCACCTGTATCTGGAATCTCTCGTTGCCATCGGTATCGACGCCACAGGCGATTATGTCGTTCTTGCGCGCGTATCTGAGGAAGCCCACCCGGTCGTTGCCGAGAGTGACCTGCTGGGGCCAGCTCCCTTCATCGAGGCCGACCATCCATAGCTGGGGGACGCCTGTGAGGTCCGTGAGATATGCGAGCCTCCTGCCGTCGGGCGAGAAGCGAGCGCCCGAGGCCGACTTCATCGACAGGTACCTGCGCACCCCATACCTCAGCTCGTCGAGGGCAGGGCTGACGACCTCCATGCGGCCGGTGCCCGGCTGCCTCGGCTTAAAACTGAACCGCTAGTTGAGACGGCCGAATTCCTTACGTTGAAATATCTCCTCGCCGCATTCGACGTTCCGTCATCTGCGTTGATAGAGAAGAATGCTTTGCCCGATAAAGGGGAGGAGGTGCCCGCCCTCTTCTCCCGCGACGTGGTCCTGTTCCCCCGCATGCAGATCGCGCTGGTCCTGGGAGAGGAGAGGGGGAAAAGCGCTATCTCACGGGCGCTTCATGAAAATCACCTCGTCGCCTTCGTCCCTGCGGATTACGAAAGAGAAAGAGAGGGCATCGGGGTCCTGACGCTCGTCGTCAGCAGCGAGCAGACCCTGAAGGGGCTGCGCGTCGACCTGAGGGGTCTGTGGAGGGTCAGGGTCAAGAACCCTCTCGGCCTGTCGTCTGGGCCGCTCGTCATGGTTCAGAAACTCGCCGAGGAGGAGGAAGCGCCCGGGGACTATGTGGTCTCTCTGATGCGGGTGCATGCTCAACTGGAGGAGTTCCGCAAGCTGATCCCGGACATCCCCGAGGAGATAACGACGCTACTTCAGAGCGCGAAGAGCGCCTCAGAACTTTCCGACCTCTGCGCCATGTCTCCCACGCTCTCCCATGACGAGAGGATAGAGCTCCTGAGCACGCTCGACCCGGGTCAGAGGCTGGTGATGCTCAGCCGGCACTTCGACAGAGAGTTGGAGCTCCTGAAGACCATGGTCGACGCAAAGCCCATCCCCGAGTGTGAGATATGCGCCGACTTGGCCGACAAGGCCTTCGACTCGGACCAGTCGGAGAGAGCGGAGGCGATAGTGGAGCTCCTGAACCACATGGTCGGCAGCCACACAGCCGAACTGCTGAACGTCCTCGCAGAGAAGTATGGGCCGGCATTCATGAAGAGGCGCTCACTGCGCTAGCCTCAGTAGACCGAGCCGCCGATGCTGTCCGCTTCGTGAGCCAGCTGCGCGAGTTCCCTTCCGAACCCCCAGCTTGACGCGAGCTCGTCTGCCTCCTTCTCCCTTCCCGCCGACTCTTCCGGTCCCAGGTGCTCGTTAAGCCACGCGTGGGCGAGTTCGTGGGCGACGATGGCCATGCAGGCATCGTCCGAGAGCGCATCGAGAAGCGACGAGTAGAACGTTATCGTCTGCTTACCGTCGGTCCAGTGCGTAAGACCGGCTAGCCCGGGCAGACGGCCCTTCTTGCGCATCGAGACCCACTTGACGGAGGTCAGGGGCTGCGTCCCCTCAGGAATCCTGGAGAGGATTTCGGAGAGCAACCGCTGCAGACGCTCGTCTCCTATCTGTAATTTCGCACCAACGAGAAACGGGCGTGTCGAGACCATTGAACTCAATTCCATGAAAACAGGTTTCACGAGATGCAATAAGTGGTATCCAAATAATCCTCTACATCAAGAGCACTTTGCGAGTTGTCACGTCCCGCTAGTCGTCGACGAGGTCGGGGTCGCGATGACCGAGATATCCACGACGTGATACCCGGTCGCGCCGTCCGGGAAGGGACCCGTTACGACGGCGGTCTGTACGGCTCCAGTGCCGTCAGTCGCCCTGACCATGAGCTTGTACTGTCCCTTCGAAGGCGGGTTCCACTGCGCGGACCAGAAGACCCAGGTGTTCTCTGACAAGGGCGGGACGAGGGAGGCCTGTGTCCATACGTTGCCGCCATCCGTGCTCACTTCGACGAGAGATATTCCTCTGTCGCCGGCAAATGCTATCCCCGCTATAGGGACCATGCCCAGTGGCACGCTAGACGAACCGGTGATGCCAAATCTGTCCGTGATTTGGGCACCCCCGGGGATCACAATCTCGGAACCGGTCTGATAGTGGGCATCGTTCTCCCAACCCCTCACCTGCCAGTATCCTTCGTATTGGGTACTCACAGCCTCGATGCTGGTTATCCACTTGCAGTTCATCATCCCGTAGAGCCCTGGCACGATTGCCCTGAGCGGGTAGCCATGGTCTGTGGGGAGAGGCTCACCGTTCATCTCATACACGAGCAGGGTCCCGTCCTGCATCGCGCTCGCCAGCGGTATCGCGACATCGTAACCGTCGACCGCCCTGAACACGATATACTCGGCCGACGACTGGAGACCCGCCATCGCTAGGACGTCGCTGAGGCGGACGCCGCGCCACTGCGCGGTGCTGATCAGGTCCCCGCCGATCGTGTTGCTTACGCACTCCAGCGTGTTGTATTGGTCATAGTAGGTCATCTGCTGTATCTGGGAGAGTGTGAGCGTCATCGGCGTGCTGACCAGGCCAGAGACACTGAGCTGCCACGTCGACCCGTCGACCGATGGTGGGAAGATGTTGACGTCCACCCTGTAAAAGTCGCTGTTGGCAGTGATGTTCTGTGCGAAGAGAGCAGAGGGGTTCGCAGGTTGTGTCACGGATGACGAGGAACTGGAACGCAGGAGGAACCCGACACCATACACAAGAATCGCTGCCCCGACGGCCGACGCGAGCCCCGCCTGGATTATGAGCCTCCTTCTGCGGTCGAACTTTTTCCCCTTACCCTTCGTCTTGACGACCTTTGGGACCTCAGGAGGGACGCAGACCTCGGTGGGCTTTACGGGTGCAGAGACCCAAAACTGACCTAGGACGAGACCGAAGACTATCTGAGGAGGGGCCAGCGTAATCAGGAGGACGGACGGGCTGACCGGGGATGACTGGATCGCGGTCGTGAACAGAAGAAGCAGGCCGAGAGTCCCGAATATCACGTACGGAAGGATCACATAGCTGAAGAGCCGCTCGAGCCTCCCTGACTCCACAGAGATGCTCTTCGAACGATAGAGCAGAGCGCCGAGCACGCCGTAGACCACGAGGTTGATGACCACGGCGCTGGCGAAAGCGGAATATTTTGCTAGGCTCTGCAGGTTCACCACAAAGACGGACTCGACCGAACCGGGTGTAAGCGAGAACAGGGTCTGCGCCGCAAGCTCAGGAAGGAATACCCCGCCCACGAGCACTCTAAGGAGGTACGAGAGGCCCAGCGCAAGCGCTCCTCCGAGCAATCCGACGAGGAAGCCGCGCCTTATGGTGGAGACCATTCAGATGACTGGGAAAGACCCGGAAATCGCGGTCTTTCGACGAAATATAATGGTTTTTCCAGAATGAGCCGCGGACTACGCCCAGTGTTTCCTGTAGACGTCCATCCGAACCTGGTCTAGGCTGGGGACGGTCTTCCTGACCCTGGCGAGCCGGTCGAGGTCAATCTCCGTGGTGATGAGTCGCTCCTCTTCGCCCGCGTCGGCTATCGAGACGCCGAAGGGGTCGACGACGATGCTCCTGCCACTGAATATCCGGCCCGTCTGCGAGGCGACGGCGACGAACACCGTGTTCTCGAGCGCCCTCGCACGAGCAAGGATGTGCAGGTGCTCCTCCTTCATCCTGCCCGCGACCCAGCCGGTTGGTACGATGATGATTTGCGCACCCTGCATTGCGAGGATCCGGGCGATCTCCGGGAACCGGAGCTCGTAGCAGCTCATCAGGCCCATCCTGCCAAGCCCGGTATCGAACGCGCCCTCGATGTCCTCGCCGGGCTCGAACCGGCTCGATTCCATATAGCCGAACGAGTCGAAGAGCTGCAGCTTCCTGTGGAGGGCGATGCGCTCGCCTTCCGGGCCTATCATGACGACGGTATTGTGCACTTTTCCTTTCTTGCGCGACCTCTCGGTAATCCCGAATACGAGGTACATGCGTCTCTTCTTCGCCCCCGCTGCGAGCCCGCTCACGAAGGGGCCGTCGGCCTCCTCGGCTATGTCATGCAGCTCGGCCGGCGATTGTTGGAGGGTGGTGTAGGCCATGAAGTTTTCCGGAAGGACCAAGAGCTGCGCGCCTGCCTTCGCAGCCTCGTCTGTGAGGCGGACCCCGCGCTTCAGGTTCTCCTCTTTGTCCTCTGAGGCGGTCACCTGCGCCAGGGCTATCCTGAATTTCGTGCTCGGGAGACCTCCCTCAGTTCTGCTGCTTGTCGAGCAGCGCCATCCTCGCCGCAGCGAGCCGTGCGACGGGGATCCTGAACGCGGAAGCGGAGACGTAATTGAGTCCGGCCTTGTGGCACAGGTAAATCGAGCGAGGGTCGCCGCCGTGTTCGCCGCATATCCCGACCTCAAGGGCCGGCCTGGTCGCCCTTCCCGCCTCCACCGCCATCTTGATCAGCTTACCAACGCCCTTTTCGTCGAGCGTCTCGAAGGGGTTGTCGGTAAGCACACCCTTCTCGAGGTAGAAGGGAAGGAACTTCGCTTCGGCGTCCTCCCTGCTAAAGCTGAAGGTCGCCTGGCTGAGGTCATTGGTGCCGAAGGAGAAGAACTCGGCATATCTCGCTATCTCGTCGGCATCGAGAGCGGCTCTCACGGTTTCTATCATCGTACCGAACTTCACGTCGAGCTTCACACCCTCCCGCGTCTCCACGAGCAACTTCACCCGCTCGAACTGCTCCCGGACCATCCTGACCTCCTGGTGAAGGGCGACCTGCGGTATCATTATCTTGGGCTTGACGTTCACACCCTCCTTTACTAGCTCCGCCGTCGCCTCCATCACGGCCGTGATCTGCATCTCATAGATCTCGGGGTGGGTCAGGCCTAACCTCACTCCCCTGTGCCCGAGCATCGGGTTGGCCTCCGCGAGGTTCCTTGCCTTGTCGAGCATCCTCTTTGCTTGCACCAGTTGCTTCTCCTCACCATGCTGCTGGAGCTTCTTAATCTGCTCTAACATGTCGTCGGTCCTAGGCAGGAACTCGTGCAGCGGCGGGTCGAGCAGCCGTATGATCACCGGAAGGTCGTGCATCTCTTGCAGGATCCTCTTGAAGTCCTTCTTCTGGAGCGGCCGGAGTTTGTCGAGATAATACCTCCTCTCCTCCTCGGTGGAGGCCATTATCATCGAGACCACCAGCGGGAGCCTGTCTTCTGCGTTGAACATGCGCTCGGTTCTCGCCAGTCCTATACCCTCGGCCCCCATCTTGCGGGCGTTCGCGGCCGCCTCGGGGGTGTCGGCGTTGGCCCAGACCCCGAGCATCTTCACTTCGTCTGCCCACGCCAGCAGCTCGAAGACCTCGTTCTTCAGTTCCGGTTGCAGGAGCGGGACGACACCTGCGTAGACGTTACCCGAGGAACCGTCGATGGTAATGACGTCTCCCTGATTTATCGCCGCGCCGCCAACACGCATGAGGCGGCTCTGCTGGTAGATCGTAAGAGCGGCGCAGCCGACGATGCAGGGCTTCCCTATGCCCCTCGCGACGACCGCGGCGTGGGAGGTCTTGCCTCCCCTGCTCGTCAGCACGCCCTGCGCAGCAAAGAACCCATGGACATCCTCGGGCTTGGTCTCCTCCCTGACTAGGATGACCTTCTCGCCGTTCTTCGTCCAAGCCACCGCCGTGTCGGCGTCGAAGACGACCTTGCCAGAGGCGGCGCCGGGCGCGGCCGGCACGCCGACGGATATCGGAATCTCCTTGTGCGCGGGGTCGACCCTCGGATGAAGGAGCTGCTCGAGCTGCTCGGGGGGTATCCTGAGGAGGGCCTCTTCCTTGGAGATCAGTGCCTCGTGCACCATGTCCACAGCAGCGCGAACCGCGCCCATGGGCCCCATCTTGGCGCCCCTGGTCTGCAGAAGGTAGAGCTTTCCGTGTTCTATCGTGAACTCGATGTCCTGAGGCTCCCTGTAGTGCGACTCGAGCTTCTGGGAGATCTCCTCAAGGCCCGCGTAGTCCTGAGGGAGTTCCTTTTGCATATCCGCGATGGCTTTCGGGGTGCGGACCCCCGCCACCACGTCCTCTCCCTGGGCGTTGGTCAAATAGTCGCCGTAGAGCCCCCTGGCCCCGGTCGATGGGTCGCGCGTGAACAGCACGCCCGTTGCGCTGTCGTTCCCGAGGTTGCCGAAGACCATAGAGACTATCGTGACAGCGGTCCCCTTCGCCTGCTCCGGGGTTATGCGGTACTGCTTCCTGTATTCTATCGCCCTCTTGCCGTTCCAGCTCCTGAAGACCGCGTCTATCGCCAGTTCGAGCTGCCCGACAGGGTCCTGCGGAAGCGGCTTGCTCTCCCTTTTCAAGAGATCCTTGTACGCGTCGGCGACCCTCTTCATGGAGTCCGCGTCGAGGTCGCTGTCCTGCGCCACGTTCCTGCGCCTCTTCTCCCCGTCGAGAAGCTTGGCGAACTCCTCTTCATCCACCCCCAGGACTATCTTGCCAAAGAGCTGGATGAACCGTCTGTAGGTGTCGTATGCGAAGCGCTTGTTCTCCGTCAGCTTGGCGAGCCCCTCGACCACTTGGTCGTTGAGACCAAGGTTGAGGATGGTGTCCATCATCCCGGGCATCGATATCGGTGCGCCGGAACGCACAGAGACCAGCAGGGGGTTTGCAGGGTCGCCGAACACCTTCCCCGTCCTCTGCTCCAGCGACGACATCGCGGCGAGGACAGAGTCCATAACGCCTGTCGGTAGTTTCTGCCCGTTCTGGTAGAACTCCTCGCAGACGGCGGTGGTAATCACAAAGCCTGGTGGTATGGGGAGACCGAGGGAGGTCATCTCGCAGAGGCCCGCGCCCTTTCCGCCCAGTAACTTCTTGTCGGAGACGCCTTCGTCGAAGAAGTACAGCCGTTTTTGAGGCGAATTGGCTAGCTGCACGACCTTACGTCAGCACTTCTTTCGTTATAAGTGTAGGCTAGAACTGTTGCGGAGACTACAGGCCGAAGCCGTCCAGCGCCATGACGAGCGAGGGGACGGACTCGAGCTCCCGGGCCTCCCTGGGGGTGACCCAATCGTATTCTGTATGCTCAGACAGCCTGACCCTGCCCGCGCGGGAGCGAAGGAGGAACGGGACGGCGACGGCGCGGCCGTACTCGTCGCGGTATTCGATGAGCTTCCCGACCTTGTCTATCTCGGGCTTCAGTCCCGACTCTTCCATCGCCTCACGGAGCATGCATCGCTCGGCCGTCTCGTCTTTCTCGAAGTGGCCTCCCACCAGGTCCCAGAGACCCGGGTAAGTGTCGTCGTCCTTGGTGCGCTTCAGTACGAGGACCTTGCCGTCGCGCACGACCACGCCAGCCGTGAACATCCTGATCTTCATCTCGAGACTCCTCCGCGGCTCGACTTTTGCGGACGGCCGGTCACGAGCACGGTCTCAGTCTTGGTCACTCTCCTTCCATCGAAGACGGTCTTCCCTGCCTTCAGCACGTGGTCGATAGCGTATCTCATGGTTTCTCCTGCGAACGGTGTGACCCGTCCCTTCGAGACGAACTTCTCAGGGTCTATCTTCCAGTCCCTCCTGCCCACCACCACGAGGTCCGCCGTGTAACCCTTCCGTACCCTCCCCTTCCTGAGCCCAAGGTATGTCGCCGGAGCCTCACAATACATCCTGGCAACCAGCTCCGGGTCATCCGTCTTTGTCAGGAAGAGCGGAAGGGAGAACTCAAGCGCCGGAAAGCCTGGCGACCCCTGGAACTTGTCCTCGACGGTGTGGGGCGCGTGGTCGGAGGCGTAGAAGTCGAAGATGCCCCTGAGCATCATCCGCCTCATCTTCGCTGAGTTCGAGCGTGAGCGAAGGGAGGGATTGACCTTCTTCGTCACGCCGATGCGCTTATCGGCCATCTCCTCGTCCATGAACAGGTGGTGCGGCGAGACCTCCATGGTAAGCCGCCCGGCTATCCGCCTAGCCCGCGCTATCTCTGAAGCCCCGTCGGCGGTTGACACGTGCGCGAACCTGACGTCGGAGCGCTGCCCCACCTGCTGCAGTATCTTTCTGACGGCGACGCCTTCGGCGAGAGGGGCTGATTCAGTCCCGATCAGAGCGAACTCTTCGGCATGCACGGCCATCTTCATCCCGGCGCGGGAGGTCTCCTTCAGGAGCTCGTGGAAGCCTCCCAGCTCGGGGGGATAGAGTTTGAGCGCGAACGCGCCGGCAGCGTGCATCTTTGCCACTTCCTGCGGCGAGTCAGGGGCGCCAGCGTGGAGCGCGAAGTCCGTGTAGCTGTCGGACCTTAGGAGGTCGACCCGCTTCTCGACCATCCTGGCAGAGTCGACCTTCGGGTCGGTGTTCGGCATGTCGGCCACCGTCGTGATGCCACCAGCAATGGCACTCTTCGTCCCCGTCTCGACCGTCTCTTTCTTCTTCTGGGCGAAGTCCCTGAGATGTACGTGCAGGTCGGTGGCGGCAGGCATCAGGAACTGGGAGTCCGAGAGGACCATCTCCGCAGCGGACTTACCCGCCCTCTCCCTAGAGACCCTAACGATCATTCCCTCCTCGACCGAGACCCAGGACTTGGGACCACCGCAGACGCGGCCGTATACGGCGAGGTCGAACAAGATCGCTACCCGAGTTGGGCGGAGATTTCCTGCTCCGAGAGGACGCGGCCGCAGAACCTGCAGCGGTAGGAGACCGGCGACGGGCTGGCGAGGGAGAAGATGGACTGCACGGAATCCTTCTCCTTGACCGAGATGCAGGTTGTGTTCGTGCAGCTGAGGATGCCTGTGACCACCTCCGGTGGGACCGCCTTCTTCTTCTCGGCTACCCGGTAGGACCTGATTATCACAACGCTCGCCCGTGGAGCGATGAGCGCGAGCCTCTGCACCTGCTCGTCAGTGAGCTCGACACCCTCGACCTTGACTATGTCTTTCCTCCCCATCTTGGAGCTGCTCACGTTCATGACGAGCGCAACCGTGACGCCCCTGTTCTGGGGGTTGCCCAGAAGCCTGAGGACCGAGAGCGACTTGCCAGCAGCTATGTGGTCTATGACCGTGCCGTCGCTGATCTTCTGCACGCGCATGGTCTCCTCGGCGCTCATTTCTTCGTCCTCCCGAGCACCGAATCGAGCAGCGCCATCCTGAGGGGCACGCCCAGCCTGGCCTGCTCCATGTATGCCGCGCTGGGAAGGGAGTCCACATCGTATGCCAGCTCGTTCATCCTTGGAAGTGGGTGCAGCACGATCGCGCCCTTCGCTTTTACCAGCGTCGCCTTATCTATCCTGTAGCTCCCCTTGACCCGTTCGTATTCGTTCACGTCAGGGAAGCGCTCTTTCTGGATACGCGTCATGTAGATGACGTCGACCTTCCCGAGCACGTCGTCTATCTTGTCCAGCTCCTGCGTCTCCAGGTTGAAGCCCTCCAGGGTGGCCTTGATCTCGCTCCTGAGCCGAAGCCCCTCCGGTGATACGAGGTAGACGGAGGCAGGCCTGTATTTCGAGAGGCCGTAGAGGAGGGACGTGACGGTCCTGGCGTACCTGGCGTCGCCGAGGATTGCATACCTGAGGCCGTCGATGCGCCCCTTGAGGCGCTTTATCGTGAACAGATCGAGCATAGCCTGCGACGGGTGGTGCTGTGAACCGTCCCCGCCGTTGATTATCGGTATCTTGGCCACCTCCGAGGCCAGCAGCGCCGCTCCCTCGGACGGATGGCGCATGACTATGAGGTCCGAGTAGGCTTCGAGCATGAGTATGGTGTCGTGAAGGCTCTCCCCCTTCATCACCGATGATGCGTCCGGCGAGAGGTCGACCACCTTCGCTCCGAGCTTTAGGGCTGCGGTGGTGAAACTGAGCCTCGTCCTTGTGCTCGGCTCGAAGAACGCAGTCGCGACGATCCGGTCGCTGAGGCTCTTCTCGACAGCGCCGGGTCGCCTGATGAACTCGTCCGCCAGCGCGAAGAGCTGTTCGAGGTCTTGCCGTGAAAAATCGAGGATGCTGAGCACGTCTTTGCCGGACCAGTGGTCCCTGCTCATCCCATCCGCACCGGAAGAGGGCCGCGGAGACCCCATATTAACGATGCGACGCGGGCGCGGGGCGCTCAGATGGACCTAGACAGGGCCCCATCGACTGGGAAGGACACTCCAGAGACATAGGAGGAAAGGTCGCTCCCCAAGAAGACTATTGCTCTGCCGAGCTCTTCGGTGGTGCCTATCCTGCCTGCGGGCACGTCTCTCTCTATCTCAGTGATGTAGTCCTCTGGCTTGATTCCGCGGCGTTTCGACGCATCCTGGGCCAGTTGGTCGATCCTGCCGGTCTTGATGTACCCGGGGAGAAGCCCGTTCACACGGATTCCCTTTGGCCCGAGGTCCCTGGCGAGGGTCCGTACCAGCGAGAGCATCGAGACGCGGCAGACACTGGACAGCGCAATCCCCAAGCTTGGCTCGCGTATGACGTAGGAAGAGAGTATGACCATCCTGCCTTTGACGCCGTCCCTGATCATCTGGTCTGCGACGAGCTTTGTGAGATACGCCGGACTGACAACAAGGAGGTCCGCCGCCGCCCTCCAGTCCTCGTACGAGAACTCGAGGAACCTTCCCGGCTTGGGCGAACCCGTCACGTAGACCAGCGTGTCGATGCCTCCTAGGGCCCGTACCGTCTCGCCGACGATCTTTTCGATGTCTGCCTTCACCGCGAGATTCCCCAGCACGCTGTGGACTTCGCCGAGGGTCGCGAGCTTAGCCCTTGCCGCGTCGAGCTTGCCCTGATTAGAGGAGTTTATGACCACCCTTGCACCTTCCTTGAGGAAAGCTTCTGCGGCACCATAGCCGATGCCGGTGCTGGACGCCGTGACGAGAACCCTCTGGCCTGCGAGTCCTGAGTTCAATGAAAACCTCCTCTGCCCGGCATGGACCGGTAATAAGCTATCGCGATGGTCTGTGGCCGCGCGCGAAGACATTGTCGGGCAGCTCCGCCTTCCTGAGGAGGTACCTGAACCCGCCGTCCTCTATCAGCGCGACCGCGACGTAGCCGGCTGCGAAGTATTTCTGGAGGACATCTCTTGTGCCGAGCCTCCACCGCGTCCCGTCCTCCATACTGGCGGCCTTGAGCATGGTCACGTCCGAGGGGATATCGACGAGGACGTTCTCGGCTTCCAGATCGATTTCCCAGTCGAGGCAACGCGGATATGGTTGCGAGCCGTCCTTCCGAATCGCGACGTGCGCATTGCTGAGGTCGACCTTTGCGAGCTCGCGAACCCTCGACTGCATGTTTGGCCTGACGTACCATTCGCAGAGGAAGCGGTCGGTGGGCCAGCCGAAGTTGATAGAGTCGTGCATAGGGCCGTAATAATCTGGGAAGTAGTTCCTTGCTATGACGCCCAGCTTGGTGAGGTTGAAGTGGGCGTTGAGCGATATTATCGGGTCGAAGGTCCACGCGACCAGATCGAAGCCACGCTCGAGCGAGACTTCCCTCTGTTTCTGCTTCAAGAGGTAGCCGACGCCCTTCGACTGGTATTCTTTCGAGACCCCGGTCATGTGGGAGTACATGTACAGCCGGTCGCCAGCGCGCCCGAGGAGCGTCAGGGCGAACCCCACCATTCTCTCGCCGTCCCACGCGCCGAGAACGAAACCTCCGTTATCACCTATGGCGATCATCACCTCCTTGGGTGTGGCCATCCTCGGCGTCATACCCCAGGCAGAAAGCTGGACCTCCTCCGCGTCCTCGAACTCCTTCGGGTGCTCGAGGGTGCCGACCTTAATCTTCAAGCGGTGGGCCACCCGGGGACAGGACGCGCGATGTAGACCTTCCATCGAGACAGGAGCGGGTCTCGTCCAGGGTTCGTCCTCCTCCACGCCTCCATCTCTTCGCGTATCTCCTTCTGGACGGAGGGGTCGAGGTTGTCCGCCCACTGCATCCATCTGTTCGATGAGAAGACAGGTATCTGTCTCCATTCCAGCCTGGACTCCAAGGTAGACGAGAACTCGAACTGGACCTCGCGATGCTCGAAACGATGCTCCCGGAAGAGCGAGCTCAGGTCTGCCCTGCTCGACCGCTGGCGCGCTTGCTCGCGTGCCTTGTCGATGTCGTCGGGCTTCACGCTGTTCCTCAGCAGAATCTCCCTAATCTTTGCCCGGATCTCGTCCCGTGCCGGGCTGTCTACCTCCACCCATGACGGGCTGGTGAGCGCGAACTCCCCGGAGGGGCTGAGAAGCCCCCTCAGACCGTCCAGGACCTTCCTTGGTTCGGGGAAGTGCCAGAAGGCCGAGTTGCACACAGCGAAATCGAACTTCCTTCCCGAGAGCAGACGCGACGCTTCTGCAGCATCGCCTCTCACGAAGTCCACGTTGGAGAAGCCGGCTTCGATTGTGTTCTTCCTGGCTGTCTCGATCATCGCTTCGGCGAAGTCGAGCGCGACCACCTCGCCTCTCCGCGCGATCGCGGCGAGTTTGAGCGTGCAGACGCCGGTACCGCAGGCGAGCTCCAAGACCCGCGAGTCCTCCTTCAGTGGAAGTTCCCGCAGCATGGCATCGGCCACTGTGCCGTAGAAATGCCACTTCTTTTCGAAGGAGTCGTACTGCTGCGCGCTACTTCCCCATGTCTCCGGCTGGATTCGGTACAAGCTCTACGGTACCGGAGAGAAAGCGCCTTTTCTCGGTTTCGGATTGAATCGTGAAGGTTAAAACGAGCTGCGCGGCTCGAAGAGCCTGTTGACCCTCTCCATCAGCCTGGTCCGGCTGCCGCTCCTATCCCCGTTCACGACGAGCTTCGGGACCGAGACCATAAAGAACGCCCTCATCCTGCGACTGCAGGAAGGGGGAGTGACGGCATACGGGGAGTCCGTCACGAGCATCGGACCCTTCTATGGGTATGAGGATAACACTACGGCCTTGCACATGATCAGGGATTATCTTGCGGGGATGGTGAAGGACATTCCCTCGCCGGAACAGTTCCTGACGAGGTCAGCTCAGCTCAGGGGGAACAACATGGCCAAGGCCGCGGTCGAGATGATGCTCTGGGACTATCATGCGAAGAAGAAAGGCGTCTCGCTCGAGAAGGCCCTCGGCGCGTCCAAGGGTTACGCCGATGTCGGGATTTCGCTCGGGATGGACCAGCGCGCAGTGACGCTCAGAAAGGTGCGGGAGGCCATCGACCGCGGCTACAGGCGGGTGAAGCTGAAGATAGAGAAAGGGAAAGAATACGACATCGTGAGGACGGCAAGGGAAGAGTTCCCCGATGTGCAGCTCAGCGCCGACGCGAACGCGTGCTACACCCTGAAGGACCTGCCGTTGCTGAAGCGGCTGGACAGGTTTGGGCTGGTCTATCTGGAACAGCCGCTGGCGCACGACGACCTTCTCGACCACGCCACCCTTGCGAAGGAGCTCTCGACACCCATCTGTCTGGATGAATCCATAGCCACTTTGGACGCGGCGAGGCAGGCCTTCGAGATAGGCGCGGCAAAGGTTGTCAACATCAAGCCGGGTCGGGTTGGCGGGCTCGTCAACTCGCTCAAGATAGCGAGGCTTGCGGAGGATAACGAGGGCCATGTGTGGATAGGCGGGATGCTCGAGACGGGGTTCGGCAGGGCTTTCAACGTCGCTCTGGCCGCGAACAGACTGGTCGACTACCCCGGAGACACGTCACCGAACGACAAGTACTTTGCCAGAGACGTAGTCAAGAACCCGTTCAGCATGGAGAAGGGCAGGATCAGGCCCAACAAGGGCCCGGGGATAGGTGTCGAGCCCGACGAACGATTCCTCGAGAGCGTCACAGTGAAGAGCTGGAAGCTCTGGTAACTGGACAGCAGGCCCTCTGAATAGAAGCGTCAGGCGAGATGGTCTCCAAGCTCGCCAGGTTCGTCGTCCTGTATTATTCGCACATCCTCACGACAACCCCCACACCACTCGTCATCCCATCGCTAGGCTTGGTCACGCCGGTGGAAGCCCTTGGTCTCGTCCTGCTCATTGCGGGCTTCTGGACACTGGTCGGAGCGTTCTTCATGTTCTCGAAGGACGTCAGGCAGCTCAAGAAGCTTTACACCTGGGTCGGAATCACCTAGTCTTCGTCTCCGTGGTCATCCTGCTGGTCTCCTTCCTCTGAACTTTCGCCATTTTCCGGAAGCAGGATGAGGCCCTGTCGACTTTGCCGACGGGGTCAGCTTCTCGGAATTTTCGGCGGATGAGTTTGTGGCACGCGCAAAGGACAAGCCAAAGGACAGAGCAGCCTGAGAGTCACAAACATGATGGATGGGGTCGCCCCGCCGCCACGACCAGGACCCCAGCATCGCTCGCACGACGTGGTCCCCAGACCGGAGTCCTCATGGTTGCGTTCATCCTCGCCTGGAGCCTGTTGGATGTCATTTTCGGACGCAGGCTCACGTGGTTATGTTGTATATCGGAACCCCGAGAGGGGACCACGCCGAACCCAGCATAACGCGTGGGCTATGAGGGAGGCCCTTCGCATATCTCCGTCGTCCCGTGTCTGGAACGCGCATCATGTTGTTACTTTCCTTCCAGGCAGCTCGAGAGGGGAATCCTTTATTAGAACGCGGCCGCGTTCAGTCTTTCTACCAAGTTGCAAGCAGACGACCGTCACCGCTCGTCAGCCAGTAAGTTTGCTAAGTTGAGGAGGAGAGGCATGAGCAACTCCGGCTACGCGGCGGTTCTCGCCATGGTCGCGCTCCTCGTTGCCATCGTGTTCGGAGTGGCCTATTATGGCGACCTATTTCCTAAGAACAGCAGTTCCACCACGAACTCCACGACGAGTTCCACGGCGGGGACCACCAACCTAGAAGTCTACCAGGTCGTATATTCGGGAAGTGGGGCGGCGACCGATTCCAACAACCCCATACCGATAGAGCCCAACGAGCAGTGCGGCGCGGATTACCCGTGCGATGCCTTTCTCAACGACAGCGCCAGCTGGAACTGGAGCTACGTCTACTACTACCTCTTTCAGCCCGGGGTTGGCGGCTACTTGACGGCGTACGACATGGATGCTACCACGGAGACGATGACATATTCGGCCAATTGGGTCGCGATACCCGCCCAGAACGACCCTGCCTATTCGTGCTCCGGGAGCTCGAGCACCATCTCGAATCCCAACTACTATCAGCCGAACACGGGTGCTGTCCTTGGCTTCACGGGAGGCGTCACTAGCCAGGCGATTGCCAACTCGACCGAATACGCGCCCTGGAACGCCATCATATTCACCTGCGGTACCTACAACAAGGAGCCGGCGCTCTCTACTCCATCCTGCGCTTCCTCATACACGGGCACCTTCAGTTTCACACTGGCTCCTGGGACCTACCCTGAGACAGGCTCCCTGAACTGTCCGTCGGCAGAGCCACAGGGCGCCGGCGGCTACGCAGGCGGGACGTTTAGCTGGACCGGGTCGGTCGCGGTGAGCCAAGGGACGTGCAACAACATCCCGTCGTCTACACAGATGGTGTCGCTGCTGAAAGACTGTCTGGCTGGAACGCTGCCATAGGGTGGTCCTTGGGATGGGCGAGGATGGTAGCTTTCTTCCATCTCGGGGAAATATGGTGTAGAGGGTGTAGACAATTACTGGGCTAATCGCGGAACTGTCAGATTTAGTTGAGCGCCCGGAACGAAGCCCACCATCTGATGATCTGTTCATAACTCCCGCAGGAGGAGCCCCGGAGCTGTTTACATCGCCATACTCACGATGGGTCAAAAGGCCGCTTCGTGAAAACGCATAAATAACGTGCCCAGGTCCGAGGAGGACGAGAAGTTGAGACTAGCAAGAGGCGGTTCAGTTTATTCGGGCGTCTTCGGCTTTTATTATTTCTAGACAACATTCTAGTCTCTCCTGGACATTGGTGAATAAAGCTAATGAGCAATAGAGTGGATAAGGAAACAATCGTCGTCAAGTTCGGAGGCTCGATGCTGGAGGACGAGAAGGCGATAACGCAGGCGGCAGGGCTCGTCAGCGACGTCGTGACGAAGGGGATAGGCATCGTGGTCGTGGTCTCTGCGATGAAGGGCGTCACAGACCAGCTGCTCGGCCTCTCGAAGAAGGTTAACCCCGAGATGGACGCGTCACTCATCGACGAGCTGATCTCGTCTGGAGAGAGGACCAGCGCGAGGCTGATGGCGGGTGCCCTGTCCGGACACGGAATCAAGTCCGTGCTCGTCGACCCGGACACCCCATACTGGCCAATAGTTACCGACAACAGGCATCTCGACGCTAACCCTCTGATCGAGGCCAGCCGGATGAGGGCTCAGGAAAGGATTATGCCGCTCCTGAAGGAGGGCAAGGTCCCGGTGGTCTGCGGCTTCCTCGGGAAGACCGAGGACGGCAAGACGACCACACTCGGCAGAGGAGGGAGCGATACTACCGCCGTTCTGCTCGGCAATATACTTGACGCAAAAGAGGTCGTGCTCATCAAGGACGTGGAGGGCGTCTACTCCAGCGACCCCGACAAGGTGAGGAACCCCCAGTTCATCGAGTCGCTGAATGGCGAGGAGGCAGAAATGCTCGCGGCGGGCGGGGCGAAGTTCCTCCATGTGAAGGCCCTCAGGTACCAGGGCTGGGGAATCAGAATCAGAGTGACCAGCCTCGACAAGCTCAACGCGGGGACGATCATCAAAGGAGACCTCGACTCCATCAACCTCGAGATATTCCCGCAGGGAGTCTCCATGATAACGGTAGTCGGCCTCGACCAGCGCAAGCTCGAGTCGGTCTCGCAGCTCACGAAGGCAGTGAGGGCGGACGGTGGTGCACTGCTGGCGATGTCGCTCGAGTCGACTGCGGCTATATTCTATGTGGCAGGTGGAAAGAACGTCCTCGACGAGGTGCACAACGTCCTCGTGGGCGAGGCCATAGGCAAGGCCGTGTCCTCCTTTGACGGACTTTCGATGATCACGGTGAAGGGGACAGCACTCGAGACCGAGTCCGGAATCATCCAGAGGATAACGCAGCCGCTGGCGAGGGAAGACATCAACCTCTACGGCATAGTGACTATCCGCTCGTCGATACGGGTCTTCGTATCGTCGAACCAGGCGCAGAAGGCCCTGGACCTGCTGAAGGAAGCGATGGTGGTCGAGAGATGACACAGGTCAAAGCAGCGCTGCTTGGAGCCACGGGTGCGGTGGGCCAGCGCTACATCAACATGCTCGGCAAGCACCCTACGATAAAGCTCGAGATCCTGATGGGAGGGGAGTCGGCCGGCAAGAAGTACGGGGAAGCCGTGCACTGGCTCTTCCCGGAAGCCATCCCCGAGGAGTACGCCAAGGCGATGGTGAAGACCGCTGACCCCGAGTCCGCGAAGGGTTGCGACATCGTCTTCTCGGCGCTTCCCACTGAGGTCGCGCGCGACATCGAAGAGAAGTTCGCGAGGGCCGGGTTCACGGTGGTCAGCGAGGCAAGCGCACACAGGATGGACGAAGACGTCCCACTTATGATACCCGAGGTCAATGCAGAGCACCTCAAGCTCCTGGAGAAGCAAGGGAAGAAGAGAGGCTGGAAGGGGAAGATAGCCACTACACCGAACTGCACGGTGACCGGTCTGGCGATGGTGCTGAAACCCCTCATCGACGCCCACGGGGCGAAGAAGGCGATAGTGACCACGATGCAGGCCCTCTCGGGCGCCGGGTACCCGGGCGTGCCCTCGCTGGCCATAGCCGACAACGTCATCCCGTACATCAAGAACGAGGAGGAGAAGGTGGCTAAAGAGGCCAGGAAGATACTCGGTACCCTGAGCGACGGGACAATCAAGCCGCACGACATCCCGATGGGCGTGACCTGCAACAGGGTCGCAGTGATGGACGGACACACGGAGACGCTCTACGCCGAGTTCGGGGAAGAGGTCGAACCGCAGAAGATCGTCAAGACGCTGGCCGGGTTCAGGAGCGAGCCACAGAAGCTGAAACTCCCCACAGCGCCGGAGTGGCCGATAGTCGTCAGGTCCGAGAACGACAGACCTCAGCCGAGGCTCGACAGGATGGCAGGAAGCGTTCCGGGCATGGCCGTGACCGTCGGCAGAGTGAGGAGCGGGATAGACAAGAAGGCAATCCAGCTGACGCTTCTCTCTCACAACACCATCCGCGGGGCGGCCGGGACGGCAATCCTTACGGCGGAGCTCATGGACAGGGAAGGGTACACAGGGTGACATCGATTGGTATCTGGTAAGGAAATCAGGCTCTCGAGGATAACCAGGAACGGACGGATGCTGTGCATCCCGATGGATCATTCGCTGACCGTGGGTCCGATACAGGGGCTGGAGAACACCGAGGAGACGATAATCCAGGTGGCGAGGGGCGGAGCTACCGCGTTCCTTGCACAGAAGGGCATACTCAAGTCCCTCAGGAAGGTGGTCTCGATCGGCTCGATATCACAGATGTCGGCTAGCACGACCCTGGGCCTCTCGCCCAACAGGAAGGTGCTCATAGCGAGCGTAGCGGAGTGCGCGAGGCTGGGGTTCGACGCCATATCCATCCACGTCAACATCGGGAGCAAGGAGGAACCCGAGATGCTGCAGCAGCTTGGGATGGTCTCCGACGAATGCGACCAGCACTCCATACCGTTCATCGCGATGATGTACCCGCGGGGAGAGAACGTCAAGGACCCGTCGGACCCCACGGTAGTCGCGCACACGGCGAGGATAGGGGCCGAGGCGGGGGCGGATATCGTGAAGACGGTCTACACCGGCAGCCAGGAGACGTTCAGGGAGGTCGTCAGGAAGTGTCCTGTCCCAGTGGTGCTGGCGGGAGGCTCCAAGGCCGACTCGGACGAGGCCCTGCTGAAGATGGCCGACGACGTCATGAAGGCGGGCGCCATGGGCGTCACCTACGGGAGGAACGTCTTCCAGCACCAGAACCCGATGCTAATCACCAGGGCCCTCAAGAGGGTGGTCATAGACAAGGCGAGCGTGGAAGAGGCGATGGAGGTCTTCAAGCCTGCCCCTTCCTGAGAAAGAGATAGTCATCGACGTGACCAGGGCAGGCTCGCTCGAGCACGTCCTGAAAGAGGCGAAGGCTGCCGGGATATCGAGGGTGATCTCCAGGGACCCGTCGGCGAAGTTCCCCGCCCCGGACGGGATATCGGTCATACGCGTCTCCGCTGACGCAGGGTCCGATACAGCGGCCTGGGTCGAAATCACAGGGTCCAAGGACATGGACAAGGCCGTCGAGGCCTCGAAGGAGGGCCACGCGTTCGTCGTGGTCCAGCCTGCGAACTGGAAGATAATCCCACTCGAGAACCTCATAGCCGACTTCCACAGGAACGGCAAGAGGATCTACGCCTACATGCACACAAAGCCTGAGATGGAGATGGCATTCTCCATCCTCGAGAAGGGCGTCGACGGGATAGTCGCTCCGGCCGAGTCCCTTACGGCTGCCGCAGAAGTCCTCTCGAGGCTCAAGAAGGAAGAATTGTACTCGTTATCCGCGGCCAAAATCACGAGGGTCGTCGATGTGGGGACCGGGGAGCGCGCCTGCATCGACACGGCGTCGCAGCTGTCCCTCGGCGAGGGTCTGCTGATCGGGAGCAGAGCGAGCTTCTTCTTCCTCGTCCACAGCGAGACGGTCCCCTCCGAGTACATCCCGACGAGGGAGTTCCGCGTCAACGCGGGTGCCATACACAGCTACGTCCTCGGGGAGGGCGAGAAGACACGGTACCTGGCCGAGCTCAAGGCCGCGGACAAGGTCCTCACCGTCGACAAGGACGGCGAGTCCAGGCAGGTGGTGATCGGCAGGGTCAAGATTGAAAGGAGGCCGCTCATCATGATCGAGGCGGAGGCCGGGGGTGACAAGGGAACCGTCATGCTTCAGAACGCCGAGACCATCAGGCTCGTCCGCCCCGATGGCTCGCCTGTATCGGTCACGGAGATCAGGCCAGGGGACGAGATCCTCGTTCACGTGACCCATAACAAGGCGAGGCACTTCGGCGGAGAGGTAGACGAGTACATCCTTGAGAGATGAACGCACCGCCCGCTCCCGGAGCGGGCGGGCGAAGCTAGGTCGGGTCTGCACCACGATAATGGGAAAGACCTCTGAAGAGATGGCCAGGAAGGCGGCGCTTGCGGTCCGGCTAGGGACCGACATAGTCGAGTTCAGGGTCGACTACGCGCAGGAACCGGCAGCGAGGCTCGCCGAGGGGATAGCGGCATACTCGGACAGGGCCATAATCACCGTCAGGAAGAAGGAGGAAGGAGGCCGCTTCGGAGGGAGTGAGGAGGAGAGGCTCGCCGCGATCTCGGAGCTGGCAGGCCTCGGGGAGGTCTACCTTGACATAGAGCTCAGCACCGCCAGAGAGAACCCGAAGTGGTTCTCGAGCCTGCCCGGAACCGTACAGAAGATAGTCTCATGGCACGACTTCGGTGGGACACCGGTGCTCTCTGTCTTGGAGAAGACGCGCGCCGCGGCCGCGAAGCTCGGCGACGTGGCGAAGGTCGTGACGACGTCGAGGAGCGAGCAGGACAACCTCAGGGTCCTGAAGCTCTACGGGAGGCAGCCCCGGCGGCTCGTAGCGTTCTGCATGGGAGAACTCGGAACGGCAACGCGAATCGAGAGCCTCAGACTCGGGAGCCCGGTCGTCTACGCATCTCTCCCGGACGAACCTGCCGCCCCGGGGCAACTTTCGGTGTGGACGGTCGCCGGGATGAAGCACCTCTGGGAGGCGGAATAGTGCCAGAACGATACTGCCTGATAGGAGAGCATGTCTCGCGCTCGTCATCGCCGGCGATGATGAACGCCGCTTTCGCCGAGCTGAAGATGAACGCGGAGTACAGGGCGGTGAGTCTGTCTAGGGAGGAGTTCGCGGTGAGGTTCCCGGAGCTGAAGCGGGAGTCGAGCGGCATGAACGTGACGATACCGTACAAGTCAGACGTGATTCCGCTCGTCGACGAGCTTGACGAGGTCTCCTCGAGGATAGGGGCCGTAAACGTCATCAAACATTCAGGCTCGAAGTACATTGGCTACAACACGGACGCCGGAGGGATAGTGAATTCGCTCAAGGAGCACGGGAAGGGAGCTCCGCGCAGCGCGCTTCTCGTCGGCGCAGGCGGGGCGGCGAGGGCGTTCTGTGAGGCCATGAACGAGCTCCACTGCGCTTCGATAACCGTGGTCGTCAGAGATCCGGTCCGCGGGGAGAGGTTCGTCGCGGAGATGGGCCGGGCGTTCCCGAACATTCGGTTCGGGTTTGCCACATTACCCCAGCTCGCGCACGCCGATACGGACCTGATCTTCAACGCCACGCCGATAGGTTCGTCAGAGCATACGCTCCCGGATCAACTCAAGCGGGTTATCTATGGGCACGCGACAGTGTTCGACGCCGTGTACAGACCGATGAAGACCGACCTTCTGAAGACAGCGGAGCTCAGGGGCTGCTCTGTAATATACGGGTACGAAATGCTCCTGCACCAGGGAGCCTTGGCTTTCAAGATATGGACAGGAAGGGAGGCGCCGGTCGAGACCATGAGGAGGGCGCTGCTGAATTCACTGGAGGCTGCGGCTTGAAGGGCAAAGGTTCGGTCTTCGGAGCGGTCAGCATAGTCAACGCCATCGCCGGCGGGAAGGGGGTCACGGCGAGCATCAAGCTCGGGACGGAGGCTACCGCCGAGTTGCAGAACTCGCCGGGAGAATGGAAGTTCTCGACGAACGGCAAGCCGGTCGAGTCGAAGCTGGTCGAGGAGACCGTCGCGCTCGCACTCAAGACAGCCGGGAAGGACCCGACGCAATACAGCGGGACGGTCGAGACCCGGTCGCCGCTACCCATAGGGATGGGTCTCAAGACCTCGTCTTCGGCTTCGTCGGCAATAGCCATTGCCGTGTTCGCGGCTCTGGGGCAGAAGGCCTTCGACCCCCAGAAGATAATGCTCTGCAGCGTCGAGGCGTCGCTGGCGAGCGGGTCCTCGATCACGGGGGCGATGGACGATTCCGCCGCGTGTCTCCTCGGAGGGATCAACCTGGTCGACAACCTCGGAAGGAAGGTGGAACGCTCGAAGCTCTTCGACAAGCCCCTCAAGGTAGTCATACAGGTGCCGAATTCCAAGAGCCGCAGGGCCTCCGTCGACGCAGCGCAGGTGAAGAAGCTGGGGAGGGTCGCCGAGGTGCTCTACAAGATGTGCATGGAGGGAGACCTCTGGCGCGCGATGACGCTCAACGGCACACTCTACTCGGCCATCTATGGCTACGACGGGAGGGCCGCGCTGCAGGCGGTGGAGCATGGCGCCCTCGGGGCTTCCCTCACCGGCACGGGACCGGCGACGGCCGCGGTCTTCGACCCCAAGATGGTGGAGGAGATCAAGAAGCTGACCGAAGCATGGAGCACCGACGGAAGCACCGTCGTAGAGACGGACACGAACAACGAGCATGGGAGGATCCAATCGCTTGACTAGTACCGTGACCGTCTCGCAGGGGAGGCTCGAAGGGGCCGTCTCGCTCCCTCCGAGTAAGAGCTACACCCACAGGGCCGTGCTGATGGCCAGCCTCTCCGATGGTCGGTCGAAGGTCTCCAACGCCCTGTTCTCGCGCGACACCAACGCGACCATAGCCGCCTGCAGGGCCATGGGCGCGACGATGGAGCAGTCGGGCGACACGCTCACGATAACCGGGACGAAGCCTCACATCCCGGACGATGTCGTCAACGTCGAGAACTCCGGGACGACGCTCAGGTTCATGACGTCGACCTTCGCCGGTGCCCCGGAAGGCTTTGTGGTGTTGACGGGCGACTCCAGCATAAGGAGGAGACCGATGCAGCCCCTCCTGGACACCCTGAAGGAGCTGGGAGTCGACGCGTGGACCACAAGGGGGAACGGCTGTGCCCCGGTGGTCGTGAAAGCCGGCGGGATCAGGGGCGGAAGGGCCACGATCAGGGGTGACGTCTCGTCGCAGTTCATCTCGTCGCTGCTGATATCGTCCCCTATGGCATCCAGCGACACGTCCCTGACCGTCGCCGATGCCGTCTCGAGGCCCTATATCGAGGCGACCCTGGCGCTTTCGAAGCTCTTCGGCATCACCGTGAAGAGGGAAGCCTACACGAGGTTCGACGTCCAGGCCGGACAGGGGTACAGGCACAACGATTTTGCCGTGCCAGCGGATTTCAGCTCGGCCTCGTTCATAGTCGCTGCTGTCGGCCTCGTGGGGGGCAGGGTGACCCTTCAAAACCTGAACACCGCGCTACCGCAGGGGGACTCGGCCATCA
>JASHPA010000194.1 GCA_030038365.1 Nitrososphaerales archaeon | reverse complement strand
GTGTTCATCGTCCAGGGCTTCTTCTTGCCCTTCATGGCCCTGCTGATCGCCGCCGGGTCCATGTCCGAGGAGTATGAACAGGGGACCGCTGAGGTGCTCCTTTCCAAGCCTGTGACCAGGGACGAATACTTTGCCGGCAAGTACCTGGGAGGGTTCGCCCTGATAAGCGGCGTCATAGTGCTGAACGCGGTGCTGAGCGTGACGGCTGCCACCTTCACTTTCGGCTTGCAGGAGGCTCTGGGCGTGCTCCCCGCCGTGGTGCTTTCGCAAATCTACTCAGCTCTCGTCTTCTTCTCCGTGGCGTTTATGTCGGGAGAGCTCGTGAGGCGGTCGTCCCTTTCCTACATCATCGCGTCAGCGGTCTACTTCACGAGCGAAGTCGCTGGAATCGTTCTGAGGGCCATCTACTCCATCACGGGCAACGCCTTCTACCAGCAGATCAATGTCTACCTCCCGACGACCCCCGTAAGCTCGCTCCCTGAGGAAATCGGGCTCCCCCAGCTCCCGGCTGGCGCGAAGTTCATCCTGTCCTTCATAGGCAACGGTCCGAGCGAGACGTCAGTGACGTTCTCGGTAGGGCTGATCGCCCTGTACGCGCTCGTGGCTATCGTGATAGCGCGGACGTACTTCAACGTCGTAGACGTCGCGAAGAGAGTCGCGTGAGGAAATCGGCTTGGCGGCCTTCGCCGTCATGTCCTCGGCGAAAAGGCTTCTGGACAACGTCAACCTTCGCCAAAGTTAGGGAAGACCATATCGCCGGCACCAGACCCTGGGAGTGCTCTAGCTACCAGTTTCCAAGCATCGGCGGATAGGACCGCTTGTGCGCGGACGCCTTGTGGCGCTTCACGATTTCCTGCACTATCTTGATTTCCACGCCGGTCTTCTTCGCAGCCTCCTTGGGAGGGAGCTTCTCATCGAAGAGTGCGACGAGTACGGGGTCCATCACTTCGTAGGGGGCAGGAATCTCATCGTCGGCCCTGTGTCCCGGCCAGAGCTGGGGAGACGAGGGCTTCGTGACGACCCGCTCAGGCAATCCCAGATGCGCGCCGAGCTCCCGCACCTGCGTCTTGTAGAGGTGCGCTATCGGGAGGAAGTCGACCCCGCCATCCCCGAACTTAGTGAAGAACCCCAAAATGTCCTCTGACTTGTCGCCGGTCCCCGCCACCAGCATCTCGTTCGAGTTGGCCACAAAATAGTTGATGACCATCCTTATCCTGGCTTTCACGTTCGCCGTGGCAATTCTGTTCTCTCCCTTGAATTTAGGCGCCGATTTCATGAACGCGTCGAAGACCGGGTCTATACAGACCTCATAGATCCTTATCCCCCATTCTATTGCCAACGCCCTTCCGTCAGCGGTGTCCTCGGCCGGCGTGTGCGACGCCGGCATGAGTATCCCTATGACCTTGTCCTTGCCGAGCGCGCGGACGCAGAGGGCCCCGACCACCGCGCTGTCTATCCCGCCGCTGAGGCCGACGACCACCCCTTGTGCTCCGGCATCGGACACGGTCTTCCGTATGAACCCCGCTATCTCGTCCTCGACCTTGCCATAGTCGAGTGAGAGACCTGTCAGGCTCCTAGGCATGTCTGCGACGAAAAGCCGGATAGATCGTTGGACTTAAGGCTTGACGGTAGCCGGTCCGTTCTCAGGCGGGAATGATAGTGCAGGCCACGTCGTACGCACCCTGCTGCGCGCTCGGGGTGGTCCAGCATATCGGCAGTTGTGAGTCCTGGAACTCGTAGGGAACCACTAACGGGGCAATCACGGCTCCCGACGACGAAGAGACCAGCTGCGGAGACTCCCAGTCCCTCCCCTGGTCGAGGCTTGTCATGCTGAAGATTGACTGTCCGTTCGTATAGACGAGGACGAACCCTGAGCTGCCATTCGAGGTGATGAACGCGGAAGTGGCGTTGGACGCAATGGGTACCTCCTCGCTCATCGTCGAGTTCCCAAGGCCATAGGACCAGAACCGCACCTGGGCCGAGCCGTCCACGCCCACGAGATAGACCGTGTCTCCAATCGCGAGCACCGACGCGCTGACGTAGCTGAAAGAGGTCGTGACCGGGTTGCTCCAGGTTTCGCCGCCATCGGTCGTGGTGATCACGTTGACCACTCCCAGCCTGTTTCCTCCGATGAAGTTGTAGTATCCGTTGAAGTAGACCATCGCCAGACCGTCCCGGAGCGGCGTGAGGACGGTTATGGTGCCCAAGGTCGTGGACATGTCGAGGACACGGTTCCATGACGTCCCATCGTTGTGCCACACCTCAACATTCGAGCCTCCGCCCGTCAGAAGGCTCACCCAGATTTGGCTTCCGTTGCCGTAGATGTAGGGATTTGCGGCGTCGATACCGGTTTGGACGAATCCTTCTGGAATCAGCCAACTTATGGTGCCGTTGGCCTCGGGTGTCCCCCACCGGTACCAGAAGCCGGAGGCCAGGCATTGCTCGGACAACGACCCGTTGACGGAGGCTACCGAGGTCCCGGAGCCGGCACAGCCTCCCGACTCTGCACCCGAGGAGGCATTGACGGGGAAGTTCTGAGCGTCCACGCTGGCGTAGTAGAGGACGTTAGACGCAGCGTCGTACCACAGGGCGAAGTGATATCCCTCGGTCTGCGGACGGAGATATGAAGGGGTGCTCCACGTTCCGTTGTTCTGAGACTGGTAGATCAGGTCAGTCCCGTTCGTATAAAAGAGCCACGTGAGGCCCTCTGCTTGGAATTCATTCCGAATCGAGTAACCCGCCAGGCTCGGATCCATGGTGGTGCCCAGGATTTCCGCGCCAGAACCTACGCTGCCCGAGCCTGTGGTCGACGAGGATTCATTTTCCGTCAAGGCCGGTTGCGACGCGCTCTGGGAGTAAGTCGTCGTAGTTTCGGCCAACGAGGAGACGGAGCTTGTATTCGCGCTGCTGTTCGCGGGATTGCCCCCTGTCCAGGAAAAGTAGACGAAGGATGCTCCCACCAGCATCACCACTATCGCGACCACCTCCGCGGGATGCAGTGCGCCGATTCGTCTTCTCAACTAGAATAACCGTCAGTCTAATAGGGGTCGAGTGCGATAAATATCTTTGTCCGAATGATTCCGATGACTCGCGAGGATTCATCATTTGTGAACTAGCGCATCAGGACCGCCAGACACGAAATTCGCGACTCGCTTGACGGTGGCGGGTCGGCGCGTCCCTCTGGCTGCTTTTTTAGGCCCGAGTCGCCGAAGGGATTCCCCTGTCTTTGCCTGCCACTACTCGCGTGAGAGTCCTTATCAGTCGCGTACGGGACGGTCCGGACAGAAAATGCGCGACGGTATCCTCGTTGACGTGACATGACGGGAGCGGATGATCTGGGCGTCGTCGTGGCCTGCCATAACGATGGACAGTATCTCGAGAGATGCATCGAGGCCATTGAGCGCTCGCTCGTCAAAGCAGGGATGAAGACGCCGCGTGAAGACATCTGCCTTGTCCTAGACCGGTGTTCCGACTCGAGCTCGGCCGTCGCCGCTCGGCTCCTGGACCCCTCGTCCATCGTCGTGAAAGTCTCGACCTCCTGGAAGAGCAGTTACGCCGAGAACCTTAACATCGGTGCCGAGCGGTTCCTAGGAAGACGTTACTTCTCGGTGGTCGACTCAGACATGATGGTTGACGCCGACTTCTTCGCGGCGGCAATTGCCGAGCTCGAGAGAGGGGAGTGCGTCTCCGTCTCGACGGTCCTTTA
>JASHPA010000014.1 GCA_030038365.1 Nitrososphaerales archaeon | reverse complement strand
TACAACCCTTCAAGCACTCCCGAGCCTGGAACACAGTGATGACGTCGCTGTAGATGTGACCGCCGCTGTTTGGAAGATGGAGCCAGACGCCCAGAAGATAGACAGCTAGCGCCGATGAATAGATGATTGTCCTACGCTGGGTCAGCCAACGAGCCAGTCCACCTCTGCCAATCTCTGCCTCGTCGTTTGCCGCTCTTCCTGTTTCTTGAGACATCTGGCATCGATGATCCTGTCGAATAACGCCACCCTCTTGCTCCGGTGTATGGTGAACTGGCTCGACTCGAGCATTCTCTCGACCTCCTCGGGTCTGACCATTCCCACGTGTTCGTGGTACCATCGTCGCCCTCCAGTGCGCTCCCAGAACCACCATACGATGTTGAACAGTCCATACACCAGGTTAGGCGTCGATATGACGAACTGTCCGTTCTTCTTGAGGATTCTATGAGCTTCTGCTATAGCAATCCTCTGTCTCCTACTGTCCATGTGCTCGAAGACCTCGAGCATCGTGCAGACGTCGAAGCTCCCATCTGCGAACGGAAGGGCCAATGCAGAACACACCACTTCGGGCCTCCCCTGTCTCCTCAAGTCAAGACCAACGCTCCTGTGGGTAATCTTGTGCTGCCCTGAGCCGACGTCAAGGTTGAGTCGGTCACGCAGAATCGAGCGGACGTACCTGTGCCTCTGCGCCAGGAAGAAGCGCGAGAGCAGATTGCGCGGGTACGCGTATGAATATCGCTTGTCATGGTCTACATCGACCAGCTCCTGCCGTTGTTGCTGCCGTCTCGTGATTTGGTTTTGCGTCTTTCGTCCTAACTCCGGGGGAGACGGCGCAAGCTGTTGCCTCTCCCGAATGGGAAGAGTCTGGAGGTCTAAGTCGGCTAAGCGGGATTGTTAGGAGTGCGGCGGGGCGAGCAAAGTCCCGGCCTATGAGAACAGTAGAATGGACAGAAAGAACGATTTACCTGCCCTCTGGAGCGGCAGGGCCTTTGCGTGTATAGCAGAAGTACGGAAAACCAGCATTCACCTTGTCGATAGCCCATTCGACGATCTTATCAGAAATCTCCTTCCATTTTCTGTTCCAGTCTATGTTTGAGACGACATGCTCCTTCTCCTGGTCATTCCCCACCCTTGGCACGGATTCCCAAACCGGCCGCCCATAGAACGGCTTCACAATCCGCACGTTCCACCTGTTGCACGTCATCTTTGAGCCTTCCTTGGAGTAATACTTGCAGTTGGTGCAGTAACGAGAGAGCCATATTATCTCCTTTGTCCGCTTTACTGTCTTGCCTATCTCCTCGAGGAGCCTCTCCGACTCACGCCTTATCATCTGGGCGAGTTCCTCCTGGCCTTCCTTCGTGTTCATGTAGTACTCAGGGTCTTTGGCTAGAGCCTCCTGCCAGCCGAGTATCTCCCTGTCTTCGGACATTTTTTCGTCGCAAAAACCCGCGACGCAGGTAAATAACGGTTACCGGGCGCCTTCAGACCACGTTCCATCCGATAAGTAAAAAGGACGCGCTCCGGAACGCGCGAAAGTGGACGCGTGGCGTGCTTCGACGGGCGACCTAGACTGATTCACATCAGGATGAAGATGAAACTGCCACGCGCCCACCTATCATCCTAATCACCTCTTCGCTCGTCGTCTTTATCACGCCGGCAGCGGTCATCCTCCTGAAGGCGGTCGCAGAGTCGCTGGGCTTCACGTTGACACCAGCGACGCAGTCCGTAACAAGGTCAACGGCCAAGCCTTCGGCGATACCATCCAGGACGGTGTTCTTGACGCAATAGTCACTGGCCAGTCCTGCGACGTACAACTCCTTCACGTGCAGACCCCGTAGCTGTTCTGCCAGAGAGGTGCCTTCGAACCCCGAGTACGCCTCGGTATCCTTCTTCGTCGCCTTGCTGATTATGACCGCGTCCTTCGGGACTTGGAGTCGGGGGTGGAAGCCGGCTCCCGGGGTGTTCTTGACACAATGGGGAGGCCACATCCCTCCCCTCGGCCTGAACGATACGTGATCTGCCGGGTGCCAGTCGCGCGTGAAGAAGATCGGATAGCCTTCCTTCTCGAACACGGAGATCAGCTCATTGATGGGTGCTACCACCCTGTCACCCTCCCTGACGGGTAGCGCCCCTCCAGGGCAAAAATCCCGCTGCACATCGACTACCAACAGGGCACACCTCCGGTCCATCTGTCAACTCCAGCTGAGGGAGGGCTCTACTCGGACGACCTCACTTATTTCTTTAATCGTCCTCGAGCGAATCTCCTTTACTTCCTCGAATTCCAGCGATATCTTCCCGTCTTTCATCACCTGCTTGAGCATCCTCTCTCCGTCCGCGGGACTCTTCCCCTCCAGCGCCACGATGTCCCTGTATCCCTTGGACCTGTAGACCATCTTCCTCCCACCTAGTCCGCCCCGCTTCCCTCGGAACTGCCACTTGCCGTCCTCCTTCACCTCGACTATCTTCGCGCTAAAGTCGATACATGGTGGGTACGCGACGGCAGTTCCCACGCCGAATCCGTCCACGAGAGGGCCCATCTGGTTCATGTCTTCCTCGCTGAGTCTTCCCGAGACGACGATCTTCACGTCGTCCCCTCCCCTTATGTCTAGCTCCCACCTGACTTCCTCGACTATCTTGCGGAAGTCACCTCTCCTCGAGCTCGGGGTGTCGAGTCTGACCGCCCACAGGTCCTTGCCGAGTGTCTCGAAAGCCTTCACGGACTCGGACTTTTCATCCCAGAACGTGTCCACTAGTGCGGTCCGCTTGACCTTCTTCGAGATGGTCTTGTCGAACAGCACCCACGCCTCCACCTGGTCCCCGATTACCTGAATCAGGGCGTGGGGCATTGTCCCCATGGGTTCCAAGCCCAGCAGCTTCCCGCCAAGCACGTTCGAAACGCCATCGAAGCCCGCCACGTAGCAGTTCCGCTCGATGAGCGGCGCAAGCGCAGGATGGACTCTCCTCGTCCCGAAGCTGAACAGCATTTTGGAACCCGCCGCGGCCCTGAAGCGTCCGGCTCGCGTGGCGACGCTACTCGATGATGAGAGGAGCCCGAGCAATGGGTTCTCGTACTCCACGAAATCGCTGTATCGCCCCACTATCCTCATTACCGGCTCGTACATGGCGGACTTGGCGTCCGCAAGGAAGATGGAAGACTCGTCGAACGACCAGACATCGATAGGCCGCCCCTCGAGCAGCTTGAGGGTCTCGTACACCCCAGTTAACACTCCCCAGATTCCCTGATAGGGGAGCAGGTCCCTCACGTAGACTTCCATCACCACTTGGGAGTCGATATGGTTCTTCGTCAGTACCTCCTTCGTGTTCAGAAAGTAGACATCTGTGGTCTTCGCTGCCTTAATCTCATCCTCGCGGGCCATCCAGAAAAGACGATCTGGGAGGTCGCGTCTGCTCATCGAGTGGAAGCTTTTGCACCCCATAGAAAAAGTATTTCACGGAAGGAACTTCAGCGACGGGGAGTTGCAAAGCGCACGGTTGAACATCTCCGGAGTCAAGAGTAAGATAACCTCGTTCCTGAAGGAGAGGGTCGAACAGTCGCAGGCAGATGGTGTCGTCTTCGAGCTGAGCGGCGACATCAACTCTGCGGTCACTGCTCACCTGTGTGTGGAAGCGCTCGGAACAAGAAGGGTAGTGGGGATGCTGATGCCCGACCTTCGGGTGACCAACGCCGAGGACATCGACGACGCGAAGGAGGTCGCAAGCGAACTCTGTCTGGAGGTGCATGAGTTTGACATCGCACCAGTCCATAAGACGTTCATGAAGAACCTGGAGAGCAACCGGACGGCCGAGGGGGAACTACGAGCCCGGATACGTATGTCGCTTCTTTACTACAAGGCCGGCCTTCAGAATCGCCTCGTCGTGGGGACGGTGGACAGAACGGAGTTCGTGCTGGGCAGCTTCCCGAAGCACGGTGACGGCGCTGCGGATGTCCTTCCCATTGCTGATCTGTACAGAAGCGACGTGAGGATGCTCGGCGAAGTACTCGGAATCAATAGGAGGGTTGTCGTCAAGAGGGATCAGAGGTCGGAAAGCGGGCTGCCCGACTCCCACTTCTATCCGGGGTGGGACAAGGTCGACCAAGTACTTAGACTATGGCTTGACGAGGGTCTAGAGGTAGAGAAGATTGCGGCGCGAACGCGCAGCTTACAGACAGATGTGGAAATGGTAATCTCACGGTACAAATCGTCGTTCCACAACATAAATGGACCGGCGGTATGCTCGTTGCGCTGACGGGGACGAACAGCACCAGCAGGAGTCAATAAATAGAGAATCACCTTCTTCCACCGCAAGATGCAGACCGTCTGTTCTTCTGAGCGCTGCAACTCCAGCGAATGCGTCGAACTCACGGACAGAGAATGGTCCGTGTGCAACACAATCTGTTCCTCATCCGAGCCGATTTCCTTCGCACAGCTCAGGCATTCGACAAACCTCCACCAAGAAATCGTTTCAAGGACGGTCCGAAGACTCGCGATACATGGTCTTGTGACCAAGGTTGATGGCAAGTATCAAGGCAAGTGCGACTGTTGAATGTTGCCGATCCGAGTGACTTGCCAGCTTCTTCACCATCTTGCGAATCTGATTTCTTCGATGTCCTTTCCCTGAGGATCAGGGAGAAACCATTCGACCACCTTCTTTTTCATCTCTTTCTCAGGTCGCCTAGAATCGACTTCCCAAGGGACGCGTCGGTAAGGACAACCAAGTCAGCTTTGTCTATCATCCCACCCATCCCACCCACCAGAACTTCTATGCGGTGAAGAACGCGGGCGTCGACCTCTGCTTTATTCGCCATGTCTGTGAAGAATACCTGCGTTGTTATTGACTGGCCATGGCAGACCCGTTCACCCGATTCTCCATGTTGGTCAATAAATATCCTCCATCAAACGTTCACTCTCCATCTGTTGTCAACCTCGCAGAGCCTACAGCCGACTCTTGGGAAGATATGCCTCTCTGAGGCCTTCGGCACTTTCCTTCTGGTCTTCTTGGGTCCAGCATCAGTCGTGCTATCTTCGTCCGCCGGTCTCACCCCATTCGAAACTCAGGAGATAATAGCGGCCGTTTTTGGCTGCACCGTATCCGGAGTCATAATCCTTCTGGGGTCTGTTTCTGGCGCCCACATCAATCCAGCTGTGACGGTAGCGAGCGCGGCAGCCGGCCAACTCGAACGGTATTGTTTCATTCCTTACATTCTTTCTCAGGCCGCAGGAGCGATAATCGCTGGCCTTGTACTCAGGCTTGCATTCGAGCAAGCTGGCTCGATCACAAGTTTAGGATCGACCAAGCTAGCCGCATCAATATCGCCACTGGAAGGAATGGTACTTGAAACTCTGGGAACGTTCGTCCTTGCGATGTCAGCCTTGACAGCGGACCACTTCCTTCGTACCTATCAGGAACAAGGTATTCTGATTGGCGTTACGCTCTTTGTCCTAATCACCCTCATCGGTCCCCTGACCGGAGCCTCGTTCAACCCCGCACGGAGCCTCGGCCCCTCGCTCTTTTCGGGATACGTTGCCAACCAAGTAATCTATTATGTCGGCCCTATCATCGGCGGCGTCTTCGCAGGATTAACATTCGGCAGAATAGCAAAACTCGGAAAGCGAGGCTAGGGAATGATTCTTTTCGTGTGTGTCGAGAACGCTGGAAGGAGCCAGATGGCCGAAGCATTCGCAAGAAAATACGATCTCGCCGCATCAAGTGCGGGAACCGTTCCTTCTTCCAAAGTCAACCCCCTTGTAGCTCAGGTCATGATAGAAAAGGGTCTGGACATTTCGTCCAACAGCCCAAAGAGCCTCACTCTTCAGATGATCAAAGATGCCAGCCTCGTCGTGACTATGGGTTGTTCTGTAGAGGAAGCGTGTCCGCGTCCGATGCTTGCTCAGATGCAGAAGAAACTCGTCGACTGGAACCTAGAAGACCCAAGGGGGAAGCCGATAGAGAGAATCCGCGAGATACGCGATGACATCGAGCGGAGAGTTATCGAGCTGTCAAGGGTGCAGAAACCGGTTTCTTAGCTTTGACGTACGAACTATAATACTTGAACGGATACTCTCCAATGTTAGAGTCGAAGACGACCTATCTTCACGTCGAAGCCTGCTGCGCTTCCAAGGTCGAGAACGACTTCGCCTGCCCTCGGACCTACCAAAGTCAAGGGAAACCCGCGGCCGGAATCCACTGACATAGCCTCGACTGGAACGGAACTGTCGGCGACGGCTTGAATCCACATAGGTTATCGCCAGAGCATCTCATTCTCAGCCGTCAGGGGAATCGAGTACCTTTCCTTGACTGTCATTCTAGTCTCTACCTCGGACATGGAGGTGGACCGGGGGGGATTTGAACCCCCGGCAACGGGGAGCACGGGTGCTCTCTCCCGCGTGCGAGGCGGGCGTTCTACCAGGTTGAACTACCGGCCCACTTGATTGAGAGCACCAAAGGTATGCCCTATTAAAAATTGCAATTTATGACTTGGGTTTCCGGGACAGCTTCGTCCCGCATACATCGCAGACAGTCGCCTTCGGGTCCGTATACTTCTTCCCACATCCCTTGCAGTATGTCACCCAAGTTATCTGCTTCCACTCGCCACGGACGTTGGTCTGCGACAAGCCGATGCCGAGTGCCTCAGCGACATTCCTCACTGCAAAATCGTCTGTGACCAGTGTCACGTCACTGCCCGACGAAGCCAGGTCGAGGCTGACGGCGATTATCGACATATCGGCTTCGGACAGGGACTTGGAATCGCCTGTCTTCAGCGAGATTTGCTTTACCTTCTGCATGGATTCCTTGGAGGGTTCAGTCACCTGCACGCGTGAATGGATTAGCTGGGAGCCAACCCCTCTGCTTCCAACCTCATCCATGACGTGATACGTCGTATAGTACCGGCCCTCTCCTTGGAACGGGATGCCGGCGAAGAACGCGGTGGAATCTAGGACGTGAATCTTCTCACTCAAAACACGCGCTTCACTGCCGGATAGATTTGTTGGGATTGCGTATCAAACAAAAAGAACGTCATCTAGACTTGGGTCATTTAGACTTCATACGCGGCTTCTTTCCGTCATTTGGCCACCCTACCTATGGCGATTCGCAATAATATACAATTCGGTGACCACCCGATTCGCCGTAGGTTCAAGGCTTAATTACCGAGAATTGAAAACTCGGAGGCTAAGCAATTGAGCAGGCCAGTTGACCTCGGTAGCCTGAAGGAAGGCAGCTACATCATCATCGACGGCGAGCCGTGCAGGATCGTCGAGGTTGAGAAGAGCAAGCCAGGGAAGCACGGCAGTGCAAAGGTCAGGTTGACGGCCATCTCTGTCTTCACAGGTTCCAAGAAGAGCTTCATCGGGACCGTGGATACACACGTCGAGACACCCATGATCGACAAGAGGTCGGCCCAGATAGTCTCCACTACCCCGACTAGCGTGCAGCTGATGGACTTGCAGAACTTTGAGGTCACCGAGAGCCCGATGCCCACCGAACCTGAGTTTCAGGGCAAGCTCGTGCCCGGGGCCGAGGTAGAAGTGTGGGTCGTCCTCGGTAAGAACAAGATAATGCGCGTAAAAGGCAGTGGCTAGAGACCCCGGCGCAGCTTATTACCGTCCGCGGCGGCCCGGGTGCTGCCGGCCCTAGATGATCGAATCGGAAGAGCCGACTGACAATCTGTTGATGAAATCCAATTCTGATAGAGCCGGCATAATCTACAACGGCTTATCGACGAGACGTACATCGAGGAACTCAAGGTATCCGTTCATGCCATTCCAGTGTCTCTCCGACGAGAGCACCTCCACCTTCTTCTCGAACAGAGGACAGTCGAGCACGAATGTTTCCCCCTCGCCTCCCTCCAGCCCCGCATGAAGACCGTATTTCCTTTGCAGCTCTACGAGCTCCCTGACCATCTGTTCGTCGAGCTTTCGTCCGAGCCAGCTCTCGTCAAGGCCCATCGCGGCAACGCTCGTCACCATGACGCTGAAGCCGTCTCTTATCAGGTTCCTCAGGTGTACCTCGGAGTCTACCCCCCACAGGGGAGATATGCTTTTGAGGTCCAGCTCCCCGCAAATCCGCTCGACCCTCGACTTTTGGTAGATGCTCGCTAGAGCCCCGGTGTAGACTCCCTCGATGAAATACTCCTCCTTGGCTGCCTCCAGCGCGGTGCGGAGGTCATCCAGTTCGACCTCTTTCTCGCCTTCGGTTTCTAGGGTTACCTGTGGCAGTCCCATGGATTCGGCCTGAAGGAAGGTCCACCGCAGGTTCGGGAAGTGGAACATGTAGGAATCGTCCCGGCGAGGCTTGAGGGTGACGAGGCATGTCAGAGTGTCCTTCTGGCTGGCCAGGAGGGCAGCATAGGAGGAGTCCTTCCCACCGCTGAACAGTACCCCTACTCTCAATGCTAGCACCGGAGTCGCTCCTCCCTTTAGGAATTCTGTTATTGTCTCGGATTGGCTCTGGTAACTTGACTGGGGTTGCCAGCTCTCGCTCTTATCTCTCCCGTGCCGACCCCTTCTAGCACCGACTAAGTTACCAGTTCCCTCGGATTCGCCCGACCAAAGGCTTTTCAACAGAGTAAGGTGCCATCGGAAACAGGCAGAAATCTTGCTCGAATCCCTACGCAATGGCCTGCAGGGTGCAATCAAGAAGCTCCTAGGCAGCTCGGTCGTCGATGAGGCTGCCATCAAGGAGTTTGTACGGGATCTCCAGCGGACGCTGATACAATCGGACGTGAACGTAAAGCTCGTTCTGAGCGTGACCGAGAACGTCCAGAAGAGGGCTCTTGAGGAGAAACCGATAGGCGGGATGACGCGCAAGGACCAGATAGTCAAGATACTCTACGAGGAACTCGACAAGATGCTCGGCGGCGAGGAGCCGCTTAAACTCGACCGGAACAAGACCAACGTGATAGTGATGCTTGGCGTGCAGGGCTCCGGGAAGACGACGACCGTCTCAAAGCTAGCCCGCCTCTATAGCAAGAAGGGCTTCAAGGTCGGTGTGGTCGCTGCGGATACCTTCAGGCCTGGGGCAATTACACAGCTCAGGACGCTCGCCGAACGCATAGGCGTGGACATTTACGCCGACGAAAGGCAGGCCGATTCAATCAAAGTAGCCGAAGCCGGCAAGAAGTTCTTCGAGCAGGCCAAGAACCTCATCATCATAGACACCGCTGGCCGGCACAAGGAAGAGAAGAGTCTCCTTGACGAAATGAACAAGATTGTCACCAAAGTGAAGCCCGACATCAACCTACTCGTCATCGACGGGACTATAGGTCAGCAAGCTTTCAACCAAGCCCTAGCTTTTCACAAGGTCTCTCCAGTGGGAGGGATAGTCATCACGAAGCTCGACGGCGCAGCTAAGGGAGGCGGCGCTCTGGCGGCCGTTGGGGCGACCGGCGCGAGGATAGCCTTCATCGGGACGGGGGAGAGGGTAGACGACCTCGAGGAGTTCTCCTCGACGCGCTTCGTGGGCAGGCTTCTCGGGATGGGAGACTTGAAGTCCCTCCTCGATATGGCCAAGCAGCTGGAATCGGACGTCGACGAGAAGCGCGTCCAGAGGATGACCTCCGGCAAGTTGACGATGGATGACTTCCTGTATCAGTTCGAACAGGTGAACAAGATGGGTTCGCTGAAAAAGATTCTTGACCTTGTACCAGGACTCGCCGGGAACATGAAGAGCGAGGACCTCGAAAAGGCCGAGGTGAATATGAAAATCTGGAAGAGCATCATCCAGTCGATGGCGAAGCAGGAAAGGGATACCCCTGACATCATTAACGCGACTAGGGTCAGGAGGATTGCCAAGGGGTCGGGAAGGAGCGAGAAGGAGGTCAGAGAGCTTCTGTCCAGGTACAAGCAGACCAAGTCCATCATGAAGGCAAGCAAGGGCAGGGAGTTCAGACAGATGCTGCGTAGGGCCGGAGGCCCGGGAGCACTTGGCGGATAAGGAGTTCCCACTCTGCAGCACATGTTCTAAGAGACAAAGCGCCAAAGCCACCTTCGCAATTGTCCAGCCTAGACGGTGCTTCATATGCAGGGGCCTCATGCTCAGGGTCCCTGCTGTCGAGCGTCGGGTCCTGCATCTCGTCCGGGGTTACCAGTTCCAGACGTTTTCCGTAGGCATGGTGATCCCAGCGGATATCCAAGAGAGGGAGGACCAGCTCAGGTCGGACCTGCAGATACGCGGGATGGAGACCATTAAGTCCCAGGCCGCGAAGGAGGTCTCCGACTTCATACGGAGAAAGATGCACAGGAGGGTTGACCGAAGGCATCCTGAACTTACAATCTTGGTGGACCTAGGCGAAGGGAGAGCATCTACAACGGCAAAGTCACTCTTTGCTCATGCTAGATACACAAAACCGAAGGGCGTCTCCCAGAGAAGAGAATTTTGCAAGGAGTGCTCTGGGCGAGGATGCAGCATCTGCAAAGATGGGTATGCAGACACCCCCAGCGTCGAGGAGGCGGTCGGTGGACGGCTGTGCAGAATCCTCGGATCACCCAAAGCTAGGTTCACCTGGATTGGGAGTGAGGATGCCGACAGTGTTGTCTATCCTCCAGGACGACCCTTCGTCGCAGAGATGAAAGACCCCAAGCGGCGCGAAATCCCGGGGCGCTTCAACGTGGCAACGGGGAAGGGAAGGACAGTGATTACAGGCGCCAGGATTCTCAAGGATAAGCCGGATGAGACCCACTCGTTCACGTTCAGGACGCGGGCACTAGTTGAGCCCCGAGGATCACTGGATGGGGTGAAGCTTAGTGACGCGAAGAGAATCATCGGTGCGACGATACAGCACAGGAATAACAAGGGCAAAATCGTCTACAAGAGAGTTTACTCCATCAGCGTGAGAAAGAGAAGAAGAGACCTCGAGGCAGACATAAAGCTCGATGGAGGCCTGCCGGTGAAGAGGCTAGTCAGCGGAGAGTCAGTCTCGCCTTCGCTCTCTGAGGTCCTCGGAGTACCGCTGCTCTGCCGCAGCTTCGACATACTGGAAGTCCGGGAATCGTCCGGTACTCACCCCGGCGTCATAAGACGACGGTAGAAGGACATCCGTGGTTCAGAAGAAAAGCTTTAATGAAGAACGAGTTCGGGTCTGCGTCCCTTTAAAGGAGCTTGGAGCGCGTTTGGGAAGATCCAAAGGATACAGAAGACGTACTAGGTCGCTTCTGAGGAAGAGCAACCTCGGTGGCCTGAGCAGGATTCTGAGAGATTATTCTGTAAACCAGAAGGTCGTGATCAAGATTGATTCCACCCAGGTGAAGGGGATGCCGCACAGAAGGTTCAACGGCCTCGTAGGGACAGTGAAGGAGGTCGGCGTGAGGACCCTAACCGTGAGTGTCCCCGTGGGCGACAAGGTCAAGACGGTGGTCGCAAGGAAGGATCACATCTCTCCGCTGGAGGCTACCGCAGGTGTCTGAGCAGCACGAGAAGAAGCTCCTAACCCTGAGTGAGGCACACCAGATACTCGAAAAGATAGATGTGGAGAAGGCGGACCAGATACAGAAAAGGACGCTCGATTACTCAGGCAAGTTCGCGAAGATAAGCGCAGAGAGCGCAAAGAAGCTCCGCAAGCAGCTAGAGACCGACTGCAATCTGAGCACCGAAGAGGCGGTAGAGGTAATCAACATAATGCCAAAGTCAATCGAGGAGCTGAGGACTTTCACAGCGGGATGGAGGAAGCTGCTCCCTACCGAGACCCTCGAGAAGATGCTCAGGATACTGAAATCGGCAAAGGAGAGCTAGTCTCACACTCACGGCCTTTTCAGGATTATAGTTCGCGACGTATGTCGGCGGACGAATCCAATCTTAGACTTCTCAAGTAAGATTATATAGCAAGGGAGCCCTGAAAATCACAGGTTCGAAGAGTGTGTTCGCTGTCTCCGACTCTGATGTTAGGGGATGGGCCGCGTCCATAGTGGGATAAGAGGAAAAGTGCCGCACACATGCTCACGAACGAGAAACGCTACGAGGAGTTTGCTTACGTTCTAGATTTCCTTACTCGTGGAAAATCCGTTGTGATAAAAGGCAGAGAGGGTTCCATAGTCCAGGCTATAGGGGAAGAAAGGCTCACACTCCTTGAACTGCTGGCCGTTGAGGACCAAGACTTCGAGTCCGGCGAGCGTCTGAGGATAGGACGCGAGGGTAGGGACAAGATAATCAGTGTTCTTGGCAAGCTCTCCTACGAGGAACTGACCCAAGATGCCAAGCTCCAGCTCCCCATAGTCTGCGAGATAATAGTGAAGAACAACGAAGCGCGTTACGTCGCCTACTTCAACGAGCTACAACCTTTGACGCCGAGGCTCCACGGATTGGAGCTCATCCCGGGCATAGGTAAGACATTCATGAAGTCGATAGTCGAGCTCAGGGACAAAAATCCGTTTACCTCCTTCGAGGATGTCCAGAACAGGGTAGGGCTCAGGGATCCAGCCAAGCTCGTCGCCAAGAGAATCACCGAAGAGATAGCTGGCGATTCGCGCATCAACATCTTTGTCAAGAAGTAGCCGGAAGGTGAGCAAGAGAAGGGCCCTCGGCCAGCATTACTTGGTCGACGATGCAGTCATCGAACTCATGGTCGGATGCGCCGAGATAGCCGGGCATGATCAGGTCCTAGAGATCGGCACGGGCAAGGGCGCAGTCACACGCGAACTGTGCAAGGTCGCGACCTGTGTGGATGGTTTCGAGGTGGACAGGGAAAACTACCTCTCGACGAAAAGCCTCGGCCTAGGCTCGTTGAGGCTGCACCAAGAGGACGCCTTCAAAGCTCCTAGGGATTTCGACATTTTGGTATCCAGCCTTCCGTACTCCGAATCCTCGACCTTCGTCGGATGGCTGGCGAAGCTGCACTATCAGAGGGCGGTGGTCCTGCTCCAGAAAGACTTCGGCGAGAAGCTCCTGGCTCGCCCTGAGGACCCTCACTACAGGGCCGTCTCTGTCATATCTCAAATCTCATCCCAACTCACGATAATCAGCGAGGTTGGAAGAACGTCATTCAGTCCTCCTCCCGCGGTCTCCTCGGTACTGGTGGTCGTAACTCATAGGCGCGTTCTCTCCGATGATCAGATTCATCTGATTAAGATGCTATTCTCCCAGAGAAGGCGCAAGCTAGGAACCGCCCTGAAGAATCTGAAGCTGGTACTACCACGCGCTAACCCTTCGGAGCTTTCGCGCAGGGTCGAAACACTCTCGGCCGATGAGATAGAAGCGGCTCTGACGCGGCTGGGGACCCTGTAAACGTTATCAACCCAGAGGAGACCGAAGCGGTCACTTTGGCGCTCGAGAACCTCAGTGTGACACTGGTAGGGCCTGAGTATCCGGTTAATGTCGGCTACATTGCTAGATTGATGAAGAACTTTGGAATGAGGAAGTTGTATTTGGTCGAGCCGAAGTTCGACAGGAGAGTGGCCTCGATCTACGCCGCGCATGGGTCCGGCGTAGTGGAAGACGCGGCGGAGGTGAGCCTGGACGAGCTCAGGAAACGGCACGACCTGCTGGTCGCGACCACTGCCATCCCGGCGACCAAGAGCAGCAATGTAAACAGGCTAAGCGCGGCGCCAGAGGAGGTCCGACAGCACGTATTATCTTCGAAGTCGGCGTCGCTCGTCATGGGGAGAGACACGACCGGTCTGAGGAATGAAGAGGTCGCCTTGTGTGACCTGGTGACAACGATATATACAGGGACCAAGTATCAGACGATGAACATCAGCCACTCGGTTGCCATTCTCCTCTATGTGCTCTCGAGGACGGAGAGTAAGAGTAGGACGATACCGTCGTTCGAGGAACGAGAAGCCTTTGCAGGCTGCGCCTACGAACTTGCTGTGGCCTCGGGCTTGCAGAGTTTCCGGGCCGAGAGGCTCAAGAAGCTGGCGGCGAGAATGGCCATCCATTCGCAATTGGATGAGAAGGAACTTGCGCTTCTCCTGTCGTTGATGAGGAAAGCTGTCGTGACTATAGAGTCAAGTTACACGCGCTCAAAGACATAGATCATCCGTCTCACCCAGCGCGTGTTCTCGCCGGATATCCTGACCGGGTACTCGAATTTGTGCTGGGCAGGTCGGAACGGCTTAAGACCCGCCTCCTGGACATCCTCCAGCAGGACCGAGACATCTCTTTCCGCCGTTGTCCTCAAAGAGGGCACTACGAGCACCACCCTTCCCCCCTTGCGGATGACGCCGGCGATTGAGTAGAGCGCTTCCGAATACAATCTGCTCGAGTTCTTGATGAGCTTTCTTGCCTTTTCGAGGCTCGGTGCGAAATCGATTCTAGGAAGGAAGATAGGCTCACTGACCACTACATCCACCTGCAAGCCAGGAATCACCTTCTCGAGCTGGGTCGCGTCCCCAACTTTGAGCAAAAAAGACCTTCCCTCAACCTGATAGGTCTTCCGGAGCCATTCCAGGTTGCGCCTGGAGTTTTCGATTCTCACCGGGTCCCGGTCGACGCCCAAGGCATTGGCTCCCAGCAGCAAGGCTTCCATGAGTATCGTACCCGAGCCGCAGAAGGGGTCGAGAACGGTCTCTCCTTTCTGAACTCCACTGACGTTGAGCAGTAGTTTCGCCAGTCTTGCGGATATTGAGATGTCGGAGCTGACGACCGGCCTTTCGTTCGACCTAAGCTGGAACTGTTGTACGTCGGGGACATACGAAGTGACACCCGTCCAGTAATGTCCTCTCAGAACCACGACAAAGTCGATGATCTTCCGTGCGACGACATCCCTGGCGAGCAACTCGGTGCCATTGCCGGGTCTGATGAGGTTGGCCTTCCTGAATCCTGCCTCACGGACCTCCGCCAAAAAGTCAGCGATGGTGGACTCATATTCTTCCTTGGTGACTGGCGAATCGGAGTAGAGGCTGACCGAGAAATTGAAGTCCTTGTCGTACGCCTTCAGGAACTCCCGAACCCCATTCATCGACGCCGTCCAACCGCTTGGCTTGGCAGTGAGTGCGACGGCGACCTTGTGCACACCTGCGAGCTTCTCGTAGCCGCCAGCTTGCTTCGTCTCGGCGAACGCGACGCCGGGAAGTACGTGCTCGGATCTCGAGAGCCTTTCCTCCATTGTAGCGCAGATTTCGAGGTAAGACAGGTCCCCGAACGCGAGTATGAGGGCTATGTTTCCGCTCGCGGTCAGGGAGCGGGGCAGGAGGTAGGTCAAGCAGACTGGTGGAGAGTCCAGCGCTAATTAAGGTAGCTCGGCATGATGGTATCCCTATGTATGTCCCGCTTGCGCGCGAGCTTCTTTGCCGCGCAGGATTGAAAGCAGGAGGGCGACTAAGAGTATGGATATCGAGGTCGCAAGCGCGATGTGCATCCCTTCAATGAAGGCAGAGGCGAGCTGCCCTTGGATTTTGCCCACTCCAAGAAAGATCTCGAATGCTGTCTGGCGCGGTATGGATAGGGAAGCAATGAGCAGGGCGAGCGCGAAGCTGCAAACCATGCCTATGTTCGCGAAGGTCCGCAGGAGTCCTGATACTACCCCGAATGACTTTGGAGGGGCGCTCGCCATGACGGCGCTGTTATTTGCAGGAAAGAACGATGCGTTGCCGGCCCCATTCAGGATGGCGCCTACTATCACGAAATAGGCGGGAGTGCTAAGGCCGAGTATCGAGTAGACGGCAAAGCCGCAGATTTGGAGTCCGATACCAAGAGATGCGATGACGCGGGCACCCAACTTATCCGACAGCCTGCCGGAAAATGGTGCTATCACTCCTCCCAAGACATACCCGGGTATGAGGAGAAGCGCCGCCGACCAGGGTGTCATTGATCTGGGACCCTGCAGGTACATAATCAGGAGGAACAGAACTGCGAAGCTTGCGAGGGATTGCAGGAAAGCCGCTATGAACGACGTGGTGAGAATCCTCTGTCTCAAGAGTGAGAGGTCAAGGAGCGGAGAGGGATTTCGACGTTCGAAGAGGAGGAACACAGGCAACAAGAGCAAGCCGACCACGACTTCGATGCCGTATTCTGTCGAGAGGCCTGAGCCTGTTATGTTCGTCATCCCGTAGAGCAGAAAGAACAGTGCCGTGGCGAAGATGATTATTCCTCCAAAATCCAGTCTTGCCTTGATTCTCGGAGATTTTTCTCTCAAGGCAAGGACCCCGGCCACCGTCGTCGCTATTCCGATGGGCAGATTGATGAAGAAGATGTATCGCCATGTGAGAAATGTAACGAACGCGCCACCCACCAGTATGCCGAGGATTGCGCCGATGGAATAACCGGCACCGGTTATGCCGTATGCTCTTCCCCTTTCGTTGGGCTTGAAGGTGTCCGCTATGATCGCCCCGCTGTTCGCCGTTAGCAGGGCTCCTCCTAGCCCCTGTAGGACGCGGAAAGCTACTAGTTGCGGTCCGCTTGTCGAAAAACCACAGAGGAGAGAGCCGAACGTAAATACGGCGAAGCCCAGATTGTACATCCTCACCCTGCCAAACATGTCTCCGAGCCTGCCGACCTGGGTGCCGAGGATGGTGATGACGAGAAGATACCCCATGATGACCCATATCATGCTGATGATATCGGAATGAAGTTCCTGTATCATGACCGGAAGCGCGAGGACGACTGCCGACGTGTCGATGCCGCTCATCGTTACGCCAAGCATTATGATGGCTATCGCGATGTCCCGGTACCGCTTCTCGGAGGGCATTGCTGGCGCGCTTGTTGTCGATGCAGCGGAACCCTCCGTTCGAACTGAGGCCACAACGCGCTCCTATGCAGATTCTTCTTAAACGCTAGAGTTTATTGTATCAGCGGGTCCAATAGGTGGAATCTTGACGATTTTCCTAATATGTTGCGTGGGACACGGCAAATCATGTTAGGATTCGGGTGATTGTTATTAATTTACGACCTTAATATTAATAAGTCGCGCTACGCTATCTGACCCACGTCTTCGCCATGTCGTTCTCGCCCATATCGTGCCAGTCCTGTGGCTGCGCCGAGACTTCATGCGAGAACTGTTCGGACCCCCGGCTGTGCGCAAACTGCCAGTGCTGCTGCTCGAAGAGCCACATCGCGTGGAGAATGGGCAGGCTAAGCCGGGCGATATCGATAGAATACTTCAGCTCACTCTGGATGGTCGTGGAGGTCGCCGGATCCATCGCGGCTGGAGTCCTCGCCGGGAGCTTCGCCCTTCTCGCCTTCGGAGGTGACAGCGTGGTCGAGCTCCTGTCCGCGTTCGTGGTCTTTAGCCACCTGAGGGGAGATGTGACTGGCTCCGCAGGCTTGGGGCGACGGACCGCGCTTGCCACGACGCTCCTGCTTTTCGCTCTGATACCCGCTATCGGGCTCGGGGCAGCATATTCGTTCGTCTCCGGCGCTAGGCCCGCTGGTTCGCCCATAGGGCTGGTGGTCGCTGTTGGCGCGGTTGCCATAATGCCATACTTCTGGCTCGAGAAACGGAAGATCGGACGTGAGACAAAATGCCTGCCGCTATCGATAGATGCGGTAGAATCTGCTACGTGCTTCTTCATGTCGTTGGCACTGCTCGCTGGCCTGCTTGCGGAGTATTTCTTGGGGCTGTGGTGGGCGGACTATCTTGCGACGGCCGTGATCCTGAGCTTCGTGGCGAAAGAGGGGCTGGAGTCGTACAGGGAACTACAGCACGAGAGCGGTGGACCGAGTCTACCTCATCGGTGACTGGTTCCGAGCGTAATTGAGCCCGTAAAAAACAATATCTGAGTGCCCGACCCTCCCGGGAGTTTGCTTATCCGCGCGCGGGTCAGAATAATCGGTGTCAACCCTCATATCCTGCTCACCTCGAAGCAGGTTTCTGAGATAAGGAAGGATTGGCGGGGACCGATGCCTGTGTGGTTTCTAGTCGTGGGACGGTCTGAGTCGCTGTGGAGCGTCAACCTGATGCCAGTTCGGGACGGCACATTCAGGCTGTATCTCAACGGGACGATACGGAAAGCGTCTCGTGTGGCCGTTGGAGACGTGGTAAGCATCGAAGTCTGGTTCGACGAAGAGTACAGAGGAGGTCCTCTGCACCCCATGCCATCGCGATTCGCAGAAGAGCTGGAAAGGAACGCCGACGCTATGCGCGGCTGGATGGCTCTGTCTCCGAGCAGACAGAAGGAAATCTTGCGCTACTTTGCAGGTCTCAAATCGGAAGCGGCACGGGAGCGCAACCTGAGCAAGGCACTGCACGTGCTTTCGGGTGGCAGGGCAAGGTTCATGGGAAGGTCATGGAACGAAGAGGACAAAAAAATTAACGCCCTGCGTACGCAGAACAACGCCTAGGACCGCAAAATCCTCGGCGAAAGGACCATGCTGAACAAGCTGTACTAGATGTTGGGGAGACCGACTGTTCAGCGGAACAAGGTGAGGAAAAGTATCAGGTATGGTCCGTACAGCAGGACGGCGGCGCATGGAAGGAAGAGCCAGGCTCGGGAACCGTGCGGAGGATTCCTGGTCCATGTCTCTTGGTAGGACCTCCAGGCTGCCATCGCAGGAAGGGCGATTATAGGAGAATATACTATGGTGAAGATGGGCACCAGCACGAGCAGAAACAGCCAGTTCGACCCAAGCGTTCCGCCAACCAGAGAGCCGAGAATCCCGTCCGACATTAGCTCGTAGACTCTACCGAACACCAGGAGCTGGAAGAGAGCGGGTTTCGTGTGCCTCAACGAGACAGTCAGTAACGCAAGCACCAGCAGGTACCAGGGCATCGTCTCCAGCAGGTCGATGACCAGGTTTGGGTTGGCTGCGACCCCCTTCGCGTGCAGCACATACTCCCAGACGAGGAACTCCGTCTCCACGAAAACGGCGCCGAGTGCCCCTGCCAGGAAGAGTTTGGTGCCCGGATTGATATTCAGCCGTTCCCAAGGTTTCTTGATGTCCTTTTTCCTCCAGAGTCCAGCCAGCAAGACAGCCCCACATGTCGAGATGGCCGCCAGCAGGGTGAGGTCGTACTGCGTCGCGTCGTAGAAGAGGACATACGGGACCAAGAACGCCGAATAGCACGCGATCAGTACGGTGTAGAACCTCCGATAGCGGGTCCTCCAGAGCATATACATCCAACCTCTTTTTCCCGCGTTCGGCTCGTCGGCCCGTAAACCTTCGTTCACTTTGGACATCTTCGAAATCGAACAGTAGTAAGTTAAAGTCGTCCGGCAGGTCCTAAACAGAAGCCCCGGTAGTTAGTTTCGGACGAGGTTATTTAATTTCGTGCCAGAATCGTAATCGTCCTTCTGAACGGACATGACGCCGGCTCCTCATGCTACTCGCACAAGTCGGACTGGGTATTTTGTCTCGCAACTACCACTAACCTTCGACCGTAAATTGCGTCAAAGAAACCTGACCCCATTCGTCACCGACTATCAATGTGTAGACTCCGGGCACGAAAGGAGTCGAGCCGGTAGGAGATATCTCGGGGTATTGAAACGTGGACCCTCCGGGAACAGGAGTATCCAGGTCGCCTTGATCAGCAGCGGTAACAGGATACCACCAGTAGCCGCTCACAGTGAAATTTGCCGCCAAAGTGTACGAACCAAGTTGTCTGTCTGAGGTTCCACCGTTAACACCAACAATCCCGGTGAGATTGACCTGGTCGCTGTCAGGTTGAAACGCAATCTTCTGGACTGAGTAACTGTCCGCGCATGCGAAGGGCGTTGCGTGAGTGTAATTCTCGTTCATTGCCTGTAGCTGCTCAAAACTATAGTTCCCATTTATGATGGTGAACTCTATCGGTAGTGAAAGCGTACAACTTGGCCAAATTGCGACCGGGAAGCCTTGGACTGTCCAGCTATCATCTGAAGCATTTACATTGTTGATTGTGGACAATGGGTTGAAGAGGCTTATCGAGATGAGGAGTCTCTCGCCTGTTGTGATCGCGGTGGCATTGAGTGTGCTTCTGAGTTCGACTCCATTCGAAATAGAGGTAGTCGATGAACTAGATGTCGAAATTGACCTAACGTCAGAGTAATTCAGAAGGACGACCGAAAATATTGCTATCACGAGGACTGCAATGACTACACCAATTATGGTTGCGCGTCCTGAAAGTCCCGTCCGCTTAGGAGACATAATGGAGAAAAGGGGTAGTTTTTCAATTTATAGTTTATTCCGAATGTACCACTGAACATGAGAGACAGCTAAGAGAGAAAGACGGTCACTAAATCGTCTTCAATGGTAATTTTCGGTTCTACTCTGGTTGCTTCTCGCAATATCCCAGCTATGTAGAATCGCAGGAAGATAGACCACTTGCGCCCGTGGGGTTGTTCGAACAATAGTTTGCGTCCTGTGCCCTTTCCTACAGACTTGAAAGTATACCATCCTGAAAAAGAAGACAGGGGTTCGAAATAATTTAGCACTAGGCTATCAACATTGTAGTCATATCCCAAAAAATCAAAGGTTCTTTTAACAATCTTAGGCCCCATTTCTTTGCCCACGCGTTCCAAAGAGTCTTCGGTTGCTGTGTCTAGTAAGACGTGGAAGACGCCTAGATTGAGAGGAACTACCCTTACATGATCCGCGATCCTGTCGAACGAAACATGCTTTATGAGAATCTGATTAATCAGCGAATTGAGGTTGATGTTTCGTATTCTTGCTTCATCTTTTAATTCATTCCTGACATCTAAAGATAGTCGAATGCTTGAATGAACGGACTTTGAGGAACTTAGACGTTCCATGAATCAACAAATAATCTGACTAATATTTATCCAATTATTTATCCAATTACTGACTTGGAAATCTCAATTCGCGTTTGCGAACAAATGATTACGTTTCACTGCTGTTCTTCCACTCTTTTCATTGTTTGGCACGAACAAGAATTCGGTTCCGAAGTGCGACTTGATGGCACTTCGTGGCACCCGTCTTCATAAGGACATGTAAAGAAAACCTGCCTCAGGTTACAAACGTGAATGTTCCAAAACGGGTCGGCCTCTTTACAATGGTTCCAATAATGGTCTTACTTTGCCTGAGCGGTACAGTAAACGCTGTCTCCAACGGGACGACTACCACACAGCAATCTTGTCTGACAAGCATTGCCAAAACGTTAAACTCGCTAAGCGTCAATGACAACACAGCTCTCCAACTAGCTACCCAAGCATCCGCCTACCAGAGCATTACAAAGCACTCGTCAGTCGATTACGAAGGATACAGTATTGGCTACACTTATGATTCGTCTTGTGCCGTAACGACAATGACCGTAGACCTCAATTTCTTGCTGAATGGAACGAGGATTCTTCTTGTCAGCGAGGACTCATCCATAACTCGCGTGCTGAATACGACGCTCGAAGACGGACCAGCGGTCTCAGCAGAGAATGTACCTCTTATCGGTTCGCTATGGGCCGGATGGGAATTCTATAAGCCAACTAGTGTCCAAATGTGGGAGGCTGAAGTCGATTACACTCAGCCTACTGTCTCCGACCCGGACGCGTCTTCTAAGTACTGCGACTATAGCGGCTACTACTGCGCGCTCTTCTCTTGGGCCGGCTTGGAAAACAGCGCAGCCGGGGCGAGCGGTATAGCACAGGCAGGCACCGCGGCCTATGACAACTGGACAAGTAGTACTCAGAATACATACTATCAAATGTGGACTGAATTCTACCCAACCCAGTCATTGGTGGTACTCTGTTCCGAGTCCGACAAGGTCGCTGCAGGAGATAGTATTGTCGCATGGGCATATAACTACGCAGCGAGCGATCTCTCTGATGATGAATACCAGGTGATTGTCAACGACGGGACCCAGCATAGCGGATGTGGCCAGTCAAGCTACACTTTCAGTTACATGGGCGTTTCTTACTATGCCGCATTCATTACTGAAGAACCGGATGGATATCTCCTTCCCAAGTTCACTACGTACTCGATGGATTCCTACGTTTACTATCAGGGTGGATCCTATGAAGGAGCCCAGCCTCTCTGGAACAGTGGAGACTACACCGGATACAACATAACAGACGGAACGTATGTTGAGGCTTATCCGGGTAGCATGAGTAGTTCAGCTTTCAGCACATATTGGAGTGCAAGTTATTAGCCCGCTCCCAGTCGTTCCATTATCAAATTCGACCCTCAGCTCATTGAGAGCATGTCTGACGTTCCAAGGTATACAAACGGCTGGAACCAGGTGCTCCCGACCTCTCAAAAAGAATATCAGGTTTGCCACGCTCTTCTCATACGCCTCGACCAGCTTCAGCCGAGTTCCACTGTAATTTATCTCCACCTCATCTGCCTAGTCGCTCAGTTTCTCAAGGGTCGCGACGGCCTCCGACTTTGGGTAGTAGAAGACCACGCCCTGTCTGTCAGTGCCCATGTGAAAGTCCCTCCAGTTCACGGCGTAGTCCAAGAACGCCTCCAGTAGCTTCTGCCTGTCGGCAAACTTGAGCGGGTCTGCCAGGTCGAGGATCAGGCCGAGTCCCTCGGCGTTCCATCTCTTGCGATGCAGGAAGCCCTCTCCCTTGGCGGCGATCCCGAGCCTGGCGTTGGCTTCCCTGATACAGCTTCCAGTATTGTTTCATGATAAGGGCCTCGTAGGTCAGGAACGCGCTTGTCGGCGCCCTCTTCAGCCGTCTCAGCAGCCTTGACTCCTCGACCACGAAGGGCAGTGCGACGCTCTCATAGCATGGCACCGTCTTTCCTATCTTCTCCGTCGCATGGATCGCGCTCTCTGCCATAGCCACTGCAAATATCCTGCGGAACTCCGAGTCCGACGACGCACGGGTCCGGACCAGCGAGCCGAGGTCGTACCGCACTTCGAGGCGAGTCGCTCTGCATGGACTTGGCAACCGACCTGATGGTGGCCCCGGCCTTCGTCAGCTCTGCAATCTGCTCGTCCTCGAGCACTCCGTGGTCTACTATCACGCTCCCCACGACAGGCACCGTCTCCACCCTTTGTCTTCTGAGCAGGGAAAGCCGGCCCTCCCGCATAAGCATCTTATCGCCAGGGAAGAGCATGAGCGTGACTGCCTGCGGGTCGTCGCTGGCCTCCGCACGATGCTCTGCAAAGTCTATCTCCTCCAGCGCGCCGAAGCCGCTTCCGGCCCGTTCCTCCCGCAGCCGTGTCAGGTCAACCGACGGTTTCCTTCCTCCCAGCTCGAGGTAGGCGCTCTGGAACCTGTTCTCGTACGCCGTGAGCACCCTGACCTTCTTCTTCGCCCTGACGTACCTAGTCCTGCAGTTAATGCATTCGTTGAGTTTTCCGGGCATGGACGATAACGGCTCACCGCAAACATCGCACTGCGATGGAAGCTCCTTCAGCGAATAATCCCTCTTCTTATCCACGAAATTCATGCAGGCCGAGGAGTGCGGGCTTATCCGCGACGAGTTCCTCATCTTGTAGAGCTCGAAGGGCGAGAGTGGGTGCTCCCCTTCGCTCTTCCAGCGCCGATCAGTCAGCCCGAACGACCTCCCAAGAAGCCACCACAGCCGGCACTGCCTGCGAAGCGAGACGTAGAATGCGCACTGACCACGCGGGTCCCTGTCATTATCGGCGGTCTCCGGTCACCATAGTAGAGGAACGCGGGGCGTCCCATCTCCTTGGACCACGCGATAGAGTGCAGCTTTCCGTCCTTCACCATCCCGTCGACCAGACGCCGGAGGATGCTCTCGCTCGGCGCGAAAGTCCTGTCGGGCACCTCATAGTCCATCCCGGTCTCCGGGTCGAGGTACTTCGGTGGTGCCATCGTGTCCTTGGCGCGCTGGATGCGCGCGTCGGCGAACCTGTACAGGTCTGGTATGGTGAAGGAACCCTTGTCGAGCAGGAGCGTCTCGATTATCAACACCAGCCAGCTCTCATCCGGCCTCGCGCGCCGCTTCCTCCTGTTCGGGTCGATGATCCTCTTCGGTAGGCCTTCCCTCTCCGGCTGGTCGCGCCACTCAAGGCCCTGCACCATGGCTTCCGCGTCTTCTGTGAGAGACCAGAACCTCTTCTTCGGCTCGACCTTGAAGCCCTTCTGCCACCGCATGAGGTCCCTGCTGTCGGGGTTCAGCTTCCAGGAAAGCGTCTGGCCAGCAGCCGCGTGGAGCGGGTTCCTCGCGAGGGACCTGCCGTAGATACACGTAGCCACCGCCTCCCTGAACTGCCTGAGGCGGAAGCTCGACGCAAGGTCAAGACCCCCGGGTGCGGGGCCGGAGGAAAACCAGTACTGGACGACGGATCTCAGCCTCTCCTCTTCCAGTATCACTATCCTATAGACCCCCTCCTTGTGCGCCAGGCGGCTCAACAGTCCGTCGAGGAACCCGCGCTTCTCTTCTTCGAGCATCCTCGTTATCGGCCTGATGAGCAGTAGGACCGGGAAGGCGTTGAAGCGCCTCCACTCCATGTACCAGCAGAACCAGTCGAGGTAGTCGCCGACGATGACCCGCTTGGGCTTCAGCCTGAGGGATACCTTGGCTCCGCTCCAGCGATAGTTGATGTCGGCATCGAGCGACTCCGTGGGTAGGCAATCGGAGTGCGTCAGCGGCCGGACGGAGTCGTAGTCCGTGAATATCGCACATCGGTCCTTCCTGTGGCTGCGCAGGCTGGCATAGAAGATGTCCGCGAGGAGCTGTGCGTCGATTTCCTTGCTGTCGGTCGGTACGAACTGGATTCTGTCGTCCAGGCGCGTCGCCCATCCGGAGAACGCCGGGAGGTGAGATAAGCCTTGCCCGCTCTTTGGGCATGAATAAGGTAGAATTGGCCTTCTTATGACGTAATAAGGCAGATAAACCCCTTGTAGTGGTTAAATAGGCTTAGGTAGTGACATTGTGGTGAATCAAAGTACGTCCACAGCCTGGATGAGGAGGACGCACGCGGCGATGCCGCTCACGGGGCAGGAACAGTCGGTGAGGGATATCTTGGTGGCCCGACGGCTGAGCTTCGAGACGCACCACGTCTTCGAGCTCTCCAAGAAGGTGAGGATGTCAATCGACTTTCTCATCTTCCGGGAGGCTGGTGTGGTACTGGAATGTACCTGCTGCACGAGGTCGAAGGGGTCCGCGATGTCCGAGGCCCGGAGGAGGTCGGCGTTCATGGAGTACAGGTTCGGGCTCCTGAAGAAGGCGTACCCGGCGATGAAGCTGGGGGCACTGGTCGAGGCTCCGAAGGAGGACCAGGAGTTTCTGAAAGGCACGGTGACCGCGGTGTTGCAGCACGCGGACTTCGTCGTCATTTCGCTTGAGGAACTAGGACGGGCACTCCAGGAGCTGTCACAGAAGTGACGGACCTTGCAAGAAATACGAGGGTCGACCTGTGCTGCACGAGGATCGCAAAGCTACTTCTCGAAGACGCGCAGAATTTTGCGGTGACCAGGGCCAATCTTGCACGAACGCTCAAGGTCGAAGGGCCGACGATTATCGACCACGCTAACCACCTTGAGAGGGCTTCGCTGGTAGTCAAAGAGAAGGTTCTGCTCAGCTCAGGGAAAAGAGGTTGGGTGTACAAACCGAGTCCCAAGCTCCTCGCGATGAAGGCCTTGCGTGACTGGGTCTTCTTGAGCCGGGGTCACAGAGGCGCCATGGACCTTTCAGTAGCCGAAGGGCAATGGAACGAACTGGCAAACCGGCCCTTGGCCACTAACCCGGAGTTCCCGGCCCACCTCGAAAACATCGTGAGGACCAGCAAGACGGTCAGGGAAGCCGCACGAAGACTTGGCTTCAGAGGCGTATCGATTCTCTCTCATCATCTCCAAAAGCTCGCGATACCTCGGCCGGCTGAATGGTCTCTCAGGCCTGACCTGAGCCTGCGACGGCAAAGTCTCGTGCCCGCGGTGGTCATCGCCGACCCGACTGCGAGAGCCTGGGTTGGAGGCCTGATTCAGGGCGAAGGCTGCATACAATGTCGGTACGTGACCAATACGCAGTCGACATGCCTAGAAATCGATGTGGCGATGGTCGACCCGGCACCCATACGCAGGCTTTCGGAGTATTATGGGCTCGAGTTTCCGGCGAAGCCGATACGAAATCATGATTGGACACCTCAATGGCGGAAGAGCGTCTTTGGACTGAGGGCGCTCCGTGTTCTCGAAGAGATACTTCTTCACTTGGTTGGGGAGAAGCAAAAAGAAGCGCAAAAAGCAATCGCGTTCTTCTCATCGAATGGGTATCATGAAGGCAAGTTCGGCAATCAGGACATCTGGCCGCGCGGTGAATTTCCTCTTCGCACGAAGAGGCGTGGTGGAGCAGGTACAGCACAAGACAGGATTGAGACCCCTACACCCCTAGGCGTCGGACGTGGTAGAATGGGCGTCCCGGAGGTCATCGTCAAGAATACTATAGACAGAGCGTGGGTCGGAGCGATAATGCAGGGGGAAGGGAACTTGGGATGTTTCTACGTTAAGCGGACGCGTTCGACGAGCGTAGTCCTGAGCATCACTAACACCGATCGCGCTACAATCGCCAAATTCTCCGGGTGTGTAGGGTTGCCTAGTCCTGTCAAGCCGAAATACAGGGAGTCGGGGCTGCCATTGTGGAGGAAGGACATCTACGGAATCAGAGCGATCCGGCTCTTGGAGGAAATCCTTCTCTTCCTTGAAGGAGAAAAACGAAGAGAGGCTGACAGAGCCCTGGAGTTCTTCGATTCAAACGGATATCATCCCGGCCATGTCCGAACGAGCGAGATATGGCCACTGAACGAGTTCCTACTGAGACCGAGAAAATCTCCTGCTTGCGACGATGAAGACGATGCGAATGTTAATTAGGACCGTTTCAAAGGCGAGTTCTTCGAGGTTTTCCGACCACGCATGGCAGCAACTACAGGACCGTCAAATCCCAGGCCTTTAATAAGAAGTACGCGCCTGGCACACCTAACCCAAAGGTGGCCAGGTTCATCACCGGAAAATATAGCACGGATTACGCCTACAGGCTTCTGCTGCTTTCAAAAGGACGAGTTCAGATCCGGTCCAACGCGCTCGAATCCGCCCGGGTCGCTGCCAACAAGAAGTTGTTCCCGCTCGGCGAGGAAGGCTATTGGCTCAAAGTGGTCAGCTACCCGCACATCGTGCTTCGCGAGAACAAGATGATCGCCACAGCGGGCGCAGACAGGCTCCAGGAGGGGATGCGCAAGGCATTCGGCAAGCCGATCGGTGTCGCCGCCAAGGTGGATATCGGTTCCACGGTGCTCGAGCTTCGTGTGAAGGCGGCTGACCTCGCGCTCGGGAAGACCGCACTGCACGCAGCCAAGGCGAAGCTCCCCATGCTCACGGACATCAAGGTCGAGGAGCTGAAACCTGCCGAGGCCTCCACGCCAGCCGTCGCTTGACCCCACGTCTATAGCAGCAGCAAATCGCGAACTTCCCTCGCTTCCTGCTGTCTGACAGGTCGTCGAGTACGTTTTCCGTCGTCACCCGTTTACGGTGAAGTGCATCTCCACAATCTGGCCCCACTCGTCATCGACGGCCAGAGTGTAGACGCCTGAAGTGAACGGCGAATAGCCACCGGGTCCCGTGGTCTCCGGGTAGAAGTAAGCATAAGAACCATTCACAGGAGTCAGCATGTCCTGGGTCGACGATGAGACGGTCAAGGGATAACTCCAGTAGCCGCCTATCGTGAAGTTGGATTCGAGACTGTACGACCCGAGGGACTGATCGGGGGCGATACTACCGCTGATCCAGGTCCCATTCAGGTTTGCTCTGTCGCTGTGGGGCTCGAAGACGGCGTTGTAGACCAGACCTGCTGCCGTGCATCCTGTGGCCTGTTCCCCGCCCGTTGTCCAGTTACCATTCATCGCGCGTATCTGGCCTATCGTGTAGTTGCCGCTCATCACAGCGAAGACTATCGGCATCGTAGAGTAGCACGCTGGCCATATCTCGAGTGGGAATCCTTCGAGTGTCCAGTTGGGGGCTTGGGGGACGCCCCTTGGGTTCCCTGCCAAGACATCGAGCGGAGTCGATAATGCGTTGAAGAGGCCGATAGAGACATTCAGCTTCTGCCCTGCAAAGATGCTGCTTGCCGGCAAGCTTAGCGTCAGGCGAAGCCCGTTTGGCGAGGTAGCTGAGACTGAGTCACTAGTGGAGGTCTGGGTGCGTGATGACTCCTTTGCAAGATAAGCAGAAGCGACGATGGCCCCAAGAACAACAAAAATGACTGCAACTACGATGATTCTTTGACGAATCATGTGTTTAGTTCACGTCACCAACATTGATAACTTCGGCCATTTTATTATGAAACATTGCGGGCCAAGCAGAGATTCAGTCAGCAGCCGGTAACGTAGACGGGTGTGAATTGACTTGAGTTCCAAGTCTCGGTGAAACTGCCTCCCGAACTTAGACTCCCATAAAGGACATTGTCGTCGACGTATGTCGCACTGCATCCACTTCCGACCAATTCCGAATTTTGCATTTCGAGCGCCGAGGTATAGAAATTATTGATGGTCCGAGAGCTAGAGACGGCTCCGGTCGTGATCGAGGCTGTCGAGAAAGAGGATGTTCCAAATTCAGCAAGCGGGTCGCTGGCGTAATCTTGTACCACGTTAGCGTTTTCCAATATAAAGCCGGCGTAAGTAGGGTCTGTCATGTATTGAGTTGTTGCGACGTAGCAAGATGTGTCACTGTTCTCGTCAGTAACGTAGAATATGTACAACTTATCGTTCCCGCCAAAATATGCATCATTAAAGACAGTCGCGTTTATTGTGTCCCCGCCACTTATCGTAACTGCACCGCCGCCACCACTTCCGCTGCTGCATTCGACAAACATCGCAGGGGGACTGTCATACCACGCAAAGTATGTATTTGTACAGCTACCAGATGAATCCTCGCACTCCACGGTGGTTCCAGCTTGCTCGAAACCATAGTTTGGTCCTGTGCTTCCGTTCATCAGCGATGCCCAGTTGGAGATTTCACAATGGCTGCCGCTTCCGCATCCAGTACTCGGTACGGAAGCAGTCGGTTGTGTCCACTCGACCGTAGATTTTGTGATTTCTTGAGTCCCCCCACTGTTCGCGTATGCCACATATCCGGACCAGTTAGTGGAGTAGTTGGTCGCCGTACCTGGATTGACCTGCAAACTTGAGCCTATTACCGTTAGGTTCGAATTCTCAGTTATCACTAGATTGCTGGTTAAACGACTCGTGGCGTTGTACAGCGTGAAGACAACGTTAAAGCTGAGGACCTGCTCTGTGCATGTAGGGTAAGGTGCTATGGTTTTGTCTATCTGGAATATGCTGTTGAACGTAACTTCCTGATATCCAATGATCCCTTGCACGTATTCTTGCGAGCTGATCGCATTGTTGACTGCCATCGTTTGGTCCAGGGCATTATAGGTGGCTGCCGTAGCGGTCTCGCAATTCGTCGACTGAGTCGTGGTGAAAGAGGAATCATCGGTCGCAGCCATGACCAAATTCGCTGAACTCCCGACCAATAATAGAAGAATCGTCATCGTGGCGCTCAACCTGAAGCTCGAGTTCATTCAAGAATCGCAATGGCCGAACTTTGAATAAAAAGTCGTGTCTTGCTGAGTGTTGCAACTGCTAGTGATTGCAAAGAATCTGGGAGGTCTTTTCTTTGAAGATTGTAGGTATGAATCGATTAATAAGTAAATCTCGTAACAGAGTAAATTTCACATAGGTTTAACTAGAAATGTATTAGCTCCTTCGGCTGCCGGACTATGAGTGAGCTAAAGAAGACTCGAACCAAAGCCTTCCGTTTCGACGTGGGCTTGATTGATAACCTCAGACGAGGAGCGGCGCTCGCGGGCTTATCGGAAAACGCTTTCTTAAGCTCAATCCTGGCCGAGAGACTCTTTGCAGATCCTCTCGTAAAGGCCTTTCACAGAATCAGTTTTGATGACGAGGCATTTCGGTGTGTTCTCGGAGGTACTAATTCCCACTCGCTGGAGGTAACAGGTTTCGAGATTGCGAGGAAAGATTTTCCAGTGATTTTGGAACTTTATCGGGGTCGTGGGTACGCTCTAACTTTCAGGAGGTTTGTGATTGACGTTCTCGGAAAGTACAATGGCTGGTTCTGGGTAGAGGGTGACGGTTGCTCGAATCTCGTTACATTGCGGCATACTTTTGGTCTCAAATGGTCGATGTTCCTCAAATCATATGTGGAGGGCGCCTACAGTACAATTGCCAAGGATAGGATAAAGATTGAGGTTGAGGATCAGTTTATTCGTGTCGACCTTGACGGCTTCGCCTCCGTTCACGACTAGCGATAGTTACTAGCAACCGCGTAGAAAGTGAAGGGGATTTAGCCCAGCTGTTGAAGTGCCGTATACATCGGAATGTTTGTAACGCGCGAGAACAAGATGATCGCCACGGCAGGCGCAGACAGGCTTCAGGAAGGCATGCGCAAGGCATTCGGAAAGCCCATAGGTGTGGCGGCGAGGGTCGATATCGGCACAACGGTACTCGAGCTCTACGTAAAGGCCTCGGACCTTGCTCTGGGCAAGTCGGCGATGCACGCAGCCAAAGCGAAGCTCCCCATGCTCACAGACATCAAGGTCGAGGAGCTGAAACCGCAGGAAGCGGTCACTCCGACAGCGACCTGACGACCGGTCAGGCTACCTTTCTCCAAGTCCATGCAGCATACTGTTTCAGCGTCTCCTCCCTCGACAGAAACTCGACGGGCAGCGTGACCCGGAAGACAAGCCCGCCTTCGAGCTCGTAGACTGGTAGGCGAATCGCGAGAGCGTGGTTGGCTTCGAGCCGACACCAGTCGTGACGCGGCCCGGCAGCAATCTATCACCCTGAGGAAGTATCGCATGGAATCGCTCTCCTCGGCGGTTCCGTAGAGACACATTGTATGTGCGTAGTACAGGCGCACTCGACACCGTCAGAGCAGGCTGACCGAAAATATAATCACCCCTTGGACGCGTTGTGGTTCCTGCCTTGTGAGACCGGACCGGACGCGTCTCGTGGGGGCTAATGTACCCTGTCGAAGTAGAAGAGTACTTGAAAATCTACGAAGCGTTGGCTGAAGTAAAGACTCTTGACGCGCGGCTTGTGCAGCTCTCGAAGTTCAGGGAGAGCAGCCTGGTTCACGACGCTGATGTCGAACCTGACTTCAAGTACGAAGAAATCTCGGGTCAGATAGACGCGGCTATGGCGAGAGAGACAGAGCTGAAGCTGGTCATTCAGGAGGCGAACCTGTCAAACACAATCACCGTGGGAGAGAGGCAGATGTCGCTCGCGCGGGCAATCCTCGAGCTGAGCAACGTCAGGGCCAAGCTCGGATACATCTCCGGAATGCTAGCTGTCGAGAAGAGGTCCGGGCTGTTCGGGCTGGGTCGCAGGTCGAAGGATGAGGTTCCGCAGAAGTGGCAGAAAACGCCCGCCGCGCTCCTCCAGATGGAAACGGAATATCAGGCTCAGAAGAATACGCTTGACGCGGCCATCCAGGAGGCCAATCACAGATTCTCCATTGCGGTCTAGGAAAGCCGGCATAGAGCGTCGAGCCGCTGGACGGAAAAGGTCAAGGGAAAACACACCATCCACATTGGAAGTGAAACCGGGGATTACAGCTCACGTTGCTTATCTTCGGTTTACGTCTCACAGACTCACGAGTCACAGCTCCTTTTTCCGAGATCTCACCTTCGGCGCGCTTACGCACCTAGCCGGCCCTAACAGACATCGCTGCCGGGTGGCTGCTGCACACAGGCGAGCTGGAGAGCGAATCCTAATTAAGGAACCCTCGGGCGCCGAGCATCGTTCGGGCAGCTTTGACGGTACGCATAGATGAAGAGAAGATATTCAAGCTCATAGAAGAGCGCAGGCCAAAGGGCATAGTGGTCAATGCACCCGGCGGCCTGATCAGGCAGACAAGGGGGATCGTGGAGAAGGTCGAGAGGAAGTATGAGATACCCTGCTTCCTTGTCGGTGATTCCTGCTACGGAATATGCGACACGGTCGACGACGAGGTAGAGAAGCTCGATGCCGATCTCGCCCTGCACATCGGCCACAATGCGGTTGTCCAGGACATAGGCAGGTTCACCCACCTGATAGACGCTGTCGACGACGTGAAGTTCGACTCGGTCATAGACAAGTCCGTGCCACTTCTCAGGCGGTACCCGAAGCTCGGTCTCGCGACCTTCAGCCAGCACCTCCACGAGCTTGAGCCTGCGAAGAAGAGGTACGAGAGCGCCGGCTTCGAAGTACACCTTGGCAGGGAGAATAACTTGCTCTTCCAGAGCCAGACATTCGGCTGCGATTTCTCGACGATCTATCCGATGAGCAAGGAAGTGGACGCGCTCTGCTATCTGGGTGAGAGCGAATTCCATGCAGTGGGCGTGGCCCTCGCGACTGGGAAGCCAACGTTCCTGCTGGATCCGTATCTTGAGGAGGTCCGCGATATGAAGGAGGAGGCGGAGATACGTAGGAAGCGCTCGATACTCTCGGTCTACAAGGCGCTCGACGCGAATGTCTTCGGCGTGATAACGGGGCTCAAGGAGGGCCAGAAGATGCTTCCCCGGACGAGATGGATAACGAAGAGGCTTGAGATGCAGGGAAGGAGGGTAGTCCAGCTGGCCATGCGCGACGTGACACCGGACAGGCTCGCACCCTACCGCGACATACAGGCTTTCGTGCAGACGGCCTGCCCGCGGATATCAATAGATGGGTTCAACTTCGACAGGCCCGTGCTATCCATACCTGAAGCTGACGCTTTGGTCAGGCTGATGGAGGGAAGAGAAATAGGGGAGTACCTGGAGAGGCCGAAGTGGATTGAGTTGACCGTGGGACTAGTAAACAGGACTTCGAGATGATGACAATGAAATCACAGGGTAAGACCGTGCTGCCGGGAGACGCTCTTGCTGTCTCTGAGGAGTTCCTCCCTGGTAAGAACGCGTATGACGCGGACGGGACGATCAGGGCGCTGCTGATGGGGACGCAGGTCAAGGACCTCGCCCAGAGGGAGACGGGCGTGAAGCCGGTCGTCGTAGCCAAGATGCCCTCGGTGGGTGACGTGGTCACTGGCCAGATAGAGACCGCGCAGACGAGCGTCTCCAACATGAAAATATACTACGTGAACGGCCTCCCGAGCTCAGCCGGGTTCGTAGGCATCATCTTCCTGCGGGAAGAGAGGGGAGGCCGCGGTATGAGGAGGACCCAGGTGAAGCTCGGGGACATCGTGAGGGCAACGGTGGTCAGCACGATGAACGCGATGATCCATCTCTCCATAAACGAGCCGCACCTTGGGGTCGTAGCGACGCTGTGCAGCAACTGCGGCAGACCCCTCAGTGACGAGGGCGGCAGGGCCCAGTGCTACGAGTGCGGAAACCAGGAGGACAGGAAGTTCGCAGACGACTTCGGCAGACAACCCATCCAGCCCTGAGGATAACTGCGAAGTATGGATGACTTTAGCAGCGAATTTATAAACCCTCGAAATTTCGAGCGGGCAGAAAAGCATGCAAGTCGAGGTGTCACGGGAGGGAGAAAGGGAGTTCACCGTGGAAGTTACAGGGGAGGATTACTCGCTCGCCGAGATTATTCATCACGAACTCCTTGACGAGAAGAACGTGACGTTTGCCGGAGTTCTTCCGCCCCATCCGCTCATCAAGAAGCTAGTCATCAAGATCAGGGCCCAGAGGGTGAAGCCGGAGCGTGCTTTCGTCGCTGGTCTGGAAAAGGCACAGACCACGGCGCACGAGCTCCTCGAGGCCACGAACAAGGCCTTCAGCGGTGGGACCGAGTGAAATTCTGTCCGAAGTGTGGAACAAGGCTCAAGCTCAAGCAAATCAAACTCGAGAAGAGCACGGCCATCACCTACGTCTGCGATAACTGCGGGTATTCCGACAAGGCCGGGAAGACGGTAACTCAGGCGACGGAGGAGGAGCTCGTGGACGCACCGACCATAAAGGTGGTCGGCGAGAAGGAGGGCAAGCTCACGAGCCTGCCTACGACCAAAATCGAGTGTCCGAAGTGCGGTAACGGGGAGGCCATGTGGTGGTTCCTGCAGACGAGGAGCGGCGATGAACCTCCGACGCAGTTCTACCGCTGCACCAAGTGCAACCACACCTGGAGATCGTATTCTTAGAACGAGTCGGCCGGATACACCCTTCTCGCATCTCCATTCGAGACGAGCACCTCAGCGTTCGCGGCAGGCAGCTGAGCAACGTCATGGACCTTAAAGGGGCCATACCTCTTCAGGTCGAAACCAACGATTTCGCTGAGAGGCTTGACGAAGCTCACGGTCACCATCTTCTCCATCTGGCTCTTCTGCATCAGGGTGAAGGTGGAGGGCTGCCCGTCGTCCATGGCGTCGACGAACTTCTTGCGCATCCTTTCGAACTCGACGCTAAGCTCATAGATGTACTTCTCTTCGGGGAGTAGCAATCTGGTGTTGCCCGTGTGAATCACCTTCGCCAGTCGGGTCTCCAGAAGTTGTCGCCCCATTCCTTCAAGGAGCCAGAGCTGCTTCTCGGCGAGCCTGCTGGACGGGTCTCCCGAGTTACTGTCGATGGTCTTCCTGAGTTTGTGGATATAGGCGGCAATGTTCTGATAGATGTCCCCGGGCAACTTGACTAGGTCGTCGGATTGTTCCTCTGCGTCGAGAAGCTGCCTCATTCTCTGGAGAGTCTCGCTCGAGGCGTTCAAGCCGCCACCACCCCCAGCCCTCTCGCAAGCAGAAAGACAGCCGCGTAGGTCGGAAGCTGCACCGTAGCGGAATCGTAAGGCCCGAACTTCCTTCTCTTGAGATAGAACTCGGGCGCGTAGTAGACGTGGACCTTCATCGACTCGTCGCCCAGCACCACAGGTTGCAGCAGGGGGTCAAAGTCCTGGAGTGACTGAACCCTCATCTTGAGCATCCCTGAGGTCCCGTGGAGCGTTCCGGGCATGCGAAATACTCTGTGGACATCGGTCGTAACGGACTCGTCTATCATGGCGCCATTGGTGAGGATTATCTGCTCGGTCGTCTTCTGGTTCTTTTTGGTCCCAGGGTCCGATTGGGAGAAGAAAAGGCTGGCACGCCGGCCCCACCCCAGGCTCGAGATCGCGAGCGTCTTGTCCTGCATGGCCTTGAGGTTCAACCCGGTCCCCCTGATGTAATTGGCTATATCGCCCCTCATGGAAGAATCCGCGTCATCAAACCTCTCGTCCTGGACGTGGGCGTGGTACCCACGATTTCCCGAGAAATAGAGCCTTATCTGCTCCTGCCGAACCCCGAAGTCGTCCCCAAGGAAGTCGACGAGCCGCCTCACATGCTCCTTGGTGGCGTTCAGGCATTCCCGGCAGCTCCAGTGCATCTGTTCGACGCTCGCTCCCTTGCAGGCGGGACATTTCGATGGCTTCTGTCCCATCCCGCCCTTGTGGCAGTCCTGGCAGGACCACCACGCGTGTTTGCTCTTGCAGAGGGTGGGGATCGAATCCGCGTCGATGTCGAAGATTAGCTCTGCCCCCAGCCACCCCTTCTCGTCCATCTGGAGCGTGGGGTATTCGTAGACCGCGTTGGAGCAATACACCGACGAGGGGCCTTGCTTGACCAGCTCTGCGATGAGCTCTCCGGCGCTCTTGAAGGAGAGATGCCGCACCATACCCCCACCGAATGGCATGTACCCGAACTCGCGTGAGGAGATCTTGGAAGGAATCTCTAAGTTTACTTGGCTGTGTAAGTAGTACTCCCTGTAGACCTTCCGCAGGTAGGAGACCACCTTCTCGTCCATCAGGACGGCGAGAAAACGAGATGGCTAAAAATCAATTGCTTTCCTTGAGCCTCGACAACTTATTCTGACATTCTTGGGGGCTTATCTACCCTTCCGCAATCTTGTAACATGGAAGAACGCCTTGCGCTTCCGGCGGTTCTGAAAGCGAGAGCTTACGGATTTTCATACGTGAAGAGAGACGGACAGATGAGCGGAAGCGTCGCTTTCAGGTTGCCATGGCGGCGAATAGGTACGGAAAATAGAATCAAATTCGAAGAGGGAAAACTCTATCGCGTTCTATCGCGTCTCAGGTCGGGTGGATGATATATTCAATTTCAAATCCTGCTTCCTAGCCTCAGGGTATCGACAAATCATAATCTACGTACCCGTGGATTACCTGAACAAAATCAGGCCGACAGAGGTTCACCAGCTCTCCGTGTCCTCTGTCGACGAGGTTCAGACGAAGAAACCGATTTCGGAGATCGTAAATGACAATCATATTTCATCATGGCAGAGATTCGCAAAGTCGAAGCTTGTGGATGAAGAGCATGGTGAGGACTTCGGAGACGGGCCGCCAAGGGAGTTGAACGAGGTTGAGAGAGCTTAGCTCGCGGCCGTCATTGATGGAGAGGGTTCCATCTTCATAAACAAGCTCGTGAGAGGTCCGGCTGCTGGCAGTCGTCGCGGATTCGTGTATGTGCCCGCCATTAGTCTCAGCAGCTCTAATGAGTGGTTCGCGAGAAAGGTCAGGGAAACGATTGGAAAGGGATCAGTCAGCTTCATTGAGGAGAAGCGGCTGGATTGGAAAGATAAATGGTATTACCGCGGTTCCACTTCAGTTCTTCGTGGCCTGTTACCGCAATTGTTACCTTATCTGCTCATCAAGAGGCAGGTCTGCGAAAGGATGCTTCAGTATCTTGCACTCATAGATTCAAATCCCATCAATGGACCTATGGGGATTCCGCGAGGTTACTATGAAAATCTTGATTCGTTGTACTCTGCTGTCAAGGAGTCGAACGAGAAAGGAAAGGATGTCCCAAATGAATTGCTAACGGCTATGCTTCAAGAGCCGAAGAGCCGGAAGAATCGAGGACGAGGAGGTCGAGCGACGGATTGCCGGATGATGGCCCTAGGAGAAAGAAGTTGGCTCGCCGCAGCGATAGATGGCGAAGGTTCCGTCTTTTTGTCGAAAGTTACTGACCCGCATACAGGAGAGGCTTCTTCTATCGTCCTCAAATGGAAGTCAGCAATTCGAATCGGTCCTTTTCAGTAAAAGTGATGGAGGTGATAGGCGAGGGCAGCGTCCACCGTGCCAAAAAGGGAACAGAGGAAGTGAAGACGAGATGGGAATATATTGCTGTCAGTGGAGTACTCCGTGCAATTCTTCCCCAAATTTTGCCTTACATGATTGTCAAACGAGAAAGGGCGCGGAAGATGCTCGAATATTTTCAGTTCCTTGACGGCAATCCTATTCGAGGAAAGAAGGAAGTGTCCCGGGAATACTATGAACAACTGGACTCTCTTTACTGCGCAATTAAGAAATTGAACGAGAAAGGTAAAACCATCGAAAGATAATAATGTACTAATTATAGAATAAGCTAAGATGTCATGTAATATTTCATTCACTTATGCGCGGAGCGAGAAAATATCTTATCATTGCGCCCTGCTCGTTCAGCTTCCACTCGAGGCGCAGGGGCTTCTTTGAGCTGAACTCCAGGACCACGGTCTCTACGGCGCTCCCCAGGGCCTTGCTGATGGACATGAGGTAGTCGATGTTGTAGCTGGATTTCGCTTCCTGCTTGACGTCGAGGGATAGTATGTCCGCCCCGTTCTTGTCCAGAGTTATGGTTGCAGCGCCGACGTCGCTCTTCCCGCCGAAGGACACGCTCTCCTTCAGGGCGCTGATCGCCACCTGGTCGGCGACGACTGAGATGTCGGCGAGCACCTTCTCGAAGACGCTCTTGCTCATCGAGAACCTGGTATCGAGTTCCAGCTTGGGCAGTGGAGCCGTACCAGAGGTGCTCTCAATCAGGTGAATCTTGAACTCCCTCTTGTAGCCGTTCATGAGCCTGAGGAGCAGCGCGTCTTCCTCGGTCGACGAAAGCTCTACGCTGTCTTTGGCGTCGGTTCGCCCGATGAGCTTGACGAAATCCTCGACTCTGATGCTGAACTTGAATGGCTTGTCACACTCGTATCGCTCGAAAGCGGAATTTGGCCAGTTCAGGTCCACTAGGGCGATGTGGGAAGGGTCCATCGCGCGGAATATGAGCGACTCACTGCTTGCCTCGAAGGTCGCCTCCTCGACTAGGGTCTTGATCGCCGAAGCTACCGCCTTCCATTCGACCGCCGTGGAAGTCTTCGTGAAGAGCAATTGGATGTACTCGACTCCGTCCCGAGCGTTAATTAAAACTTCTCGGCCCTCGTCAGCGGTTTGGCGCGAAATCCGCTCCGTTGGACGAGGTTCTTGACCGGGGATGGGCATGGCGGGTGAACGCTTTTAAACAGCCACCTGAGCGTGCCGAACTACTTCGGCGAAGCAAATATGAAGATTCCAAAGGAAATTCGTACATTCTGTCCCAGTTGCAAGAAGCATACCAGTCATTCGGTCGCCCTTTACAAGAAAGGGAAGGAAAGAGCATCTTCGTGGGGGGCTAGGCGCCAGGCTCGCAGGAAGTCGGGCTATGGTGGTCAGAAGTTCCCCGAGCTTATCAGGACTGCCAAGACGACCAAGAAGGCAACTCTGAAGCTCAAGTGCAAGGAGTGCAATAAGGAAATGATGCGCAAGGGCATGAGGCTCAGGAAGGCGGAGATTAGCCAGTGAAACGGGAGAGAGAGTTCGTTCCGAAGCCCCGCAGCAGCTTCGTGCTCATCAAGTGCCCGGACTGCGGCGAGGAGCGTGTCATGTTCTCGGCATCGACCAGGGAGGTGACGTGCAAGGGTTGTGGTAGAAAGCTGGCTGAGAGGACTGGCGGCAAGGTCAGGGTCGATGCGCAGGTCATAAAGAGGCTCGACTAGACCCAATAATGGCCAAGAATCCCTCGGACGGGCACAACCTCGAAGTCGCTGAACTACCTGACCGAGGGGAGATTGTTCTCACCACGGTGAGGGAGATAACCCCGCACGGCATCTATGTCGACTTGGACGAATACAACAACATGAATGGGTTCCTGCACATCTCTGAGATATCCACGGGCTGGGTCAGGAACATCGAGAGGGTAGCCAAGCCGCAGCAGAAGATGGTCCTCAAGGTAATACGCGCGGAGAGGTCTCGACGCGAGGTCGACCTCTCGCTGAGGCAGGTCACCAACGAGGAGAAGAGAAACAAGCTCATCGAATGGAAGCAAAAAGAGCGCGCCATCACGATAATGGGGATGGTCAAGAAGAAGCTCCAGCTGGAAGACGCACAGTTCAACGATATCGCAATGAGGATGGAGAAGGAGTATGGTTCGCTTTACGAAGCGCTGGAGGCCGCTTCAAAGAAGGGAGAGAAGGCCTTCGCCTCTCTTGAGATTCCCGAGATGGTAGAGAAGGAGATCATCGTGGCGGCGAGGGAGAAGATATCATCGCCCAAGTACGAGGTCGGCGCGATCGTAGAGGTGACATCGAGGGCGCCCGACGGGATAAAGCAGATCAGGGAAGCTCTTGAAGCGGCTGTCGGGTCGTCATCGGTGGCTGAGGTCAAGGTAACATATGTTGGAGCGCCGCGATATCGCATCCGCGTCGTAGCGGATGACTACAAGCAGGCGGACAAGGTCATGAACTCCGCGCTCGAGCACATCCAGGAGGAGGTCGGGAAGAGTGGCACCTTTACGAGCAAGCGCGAGATGTCCCGCAAGTATGGCGGTATGGCTTGAAAAGTCTCATCTCGAAGTGCCCGAAGTGTGGTAGTTACACGATGGAGGGGGCGTGTCCCAAGTGCTCAACGAAGACCGTTTCGGCGCACCCGGCGAAGTATTCTCCTGACGACAAGTACGCCAGATACCGGAACCCACTAGCCTACAGGGAAGAAAAGAACACCTAGGTTACCTGGTAGACCAGTACGGTCGTGAAGCAGTAGGCGGGCTCACTTGCGAACGTGCCGCACTCGGTAGGTGAGTCCAGGCTCGATGAAGTGAAAGCAATCTTGAACGGGCTAGTGCCTCCGTCGAGCTGATAGCTCGGAGGGTAGTTGAACAGCTCGAGAGGCGGGTTACCGTTCGAATCGAAGCTGTATGTCGAGCTGGTCTCCCCCGTCGCAAGGTTAAGGAACCCGGCAAAGGTGAATGGGAGCATCTGTCCGAACAGCGTGTTGTCGATAGCATATGGTGTGAGGTTGAAGCCGTCTGCTCCGGTGCAGACGCTGCTTATGCCCGCCGTCGGGCACTCTATGTACACGGACTCGTTGAGCCCGGCTATCGCTACGAACCACTGTTTCTTGCTCTCGTCGCCTCCTCCGGCCGTGAAGCCGGAACCAGCAGGTATCTGTAGCGTGTAGAACTCCTCGGTGCCTGTCGATGTGGTGAATTCAACCAGACTCCCGGTTATGAATGTGAGGACGTAGACGGGTCTACCGTCCGCCATGTCCTTGGCCAGGGTGGCGGCCTCTGTAACATTGGACATGAACATCTGACCGACCTCCGCTATCCTCGAGTCGTTCAGCGTGGCGTTATCATCGACAGTCGTCCTGTTGCCCATGACGTTGATCCAATAACCATAGTCCCACCACGCGATGATGACTGCGTTCTGTGGAGTATTCTGGCTAATCCACGTTAGGGCTTGCGTCCAGTCAGTTAGCTCGGAGTGCGCGAAGATGGTACCTCCGTTAGATATGCTCGTCCCGTAGTCGGCGGGGCTCTGGTCGCAAACAATGCTGCTTGTTGTGCATGGGATGGGATTGGGAATCCAGAAGATGCTCGCGGGGAATGCGAGAAGGACGATGAACGCAACCGAATAGACCGCGCGCATCTCGCTATCCGCCGCGTATGAGGGCTTGCGTTTGATCAGTGATGAGACGTTCGGCTTCATCAGCGAGAAGGCCAACTCGGCGAAACCGATTCCTCCCAGCAGCACAAAGGCGATCGAGGAATAGACGAGCAGGCGTGAGAACGCGTCCGACGCGTAGAGCAGCGTGATGCCGACAATCAGAGCGAATGCGGTCGAGGGGTTTCTCCTTCTGAACGCCACAATGGCACCGAAGATGCCCAGCAGGAGCAACAGGAGATACGACGAGAAGTAGTCGCTGCCGGTCGGGAGTGCCTCCTCTGCTACTGACTCGACCAGTGGGCTGGTGCTCCTGACCCAGGGGAAGAGTACCGAGAGATACCTAGTACTCAGGGCCGAGACAGACCCGAAGCTGATGAGCACACCAGCGGCGAGGGCAGCTCCAAGCAACACCTTCACTAGTGTCTTCTTGAAGTCGTCGGGCTTCACCCATGTCTTCAGCCAGCTGGCGACCAGAACGAAGAGGGTACCTCCGATGATGGCCAGCCCCTCTGCGCTGGTGACGACCTCGACCCCGTGGGATGTACCCGGGAGGATCGCGCTGCCGAAGATGTCGCCAGCCGTGAAAATCAGAGCGGTAATCGAGAGCTTCGAGAGGTCGACATCCATGAATGGTAGCACTATGAAGAACAGACCAAAGATTGCCGTGAAGTAATCGGCGCCTCCCCACGTAGTATTGGCGAATCCGAGCAGGAAGCCAGCCATGACCGCCCTGAATATCCTCTGCCTAGCGCTCATTTCGCTGTCGAGGATGGTCAGGAAAAGGTAGCTGGATATCGCGAAGAGGAATATGCCGAGAGGCTCGGACTTGAACCAGCCAAGGTTGCCTCTCTCGATTAATGGCGGAGAGACGGCTATCATGAGGGCGGCGAATAAGCCACCGGCTTCGCCCGCGATACGTTTGACCAGGAAGTAGAAGACGATTGCCGTCAGCGACCCGACGAAGACAGGGAAGAGTACGAGGTAGTTGTAGAGGCTGGTGGCGGTGGAGCAGGGCCCGGGAACGCCGCAGAAGTTCATTCCAAAGACGTCCCTGAAGAAGAGGAAGGTGAGTGCGCCGGCGAACTGGAGACCATCCTGTGAGGTCGGAGCTACGGCCCTTCCTTCCGGGAACCAGACCGTGTAATCGGTCCACGAGAAGTACTTCAGGAGACCGGGAAAGCCACCCTGCCCGGCGGCCCAGCTCTGGTCGAACGAATTGACTATGAATAGCGCGGCCTTGTAGTCGTAATAGGGATCGAATTCATTAAGGAAGAAGCCGTACTTGGCGGGAAATGCACGCATGAAAAGCGCAATCACGAATACGCTCACCAGCGTCAAGGCAATCATCATGTTTCGCCTCGATATGGTGGGCCTCCCAGCTAATGCGCGGAGTTGGCTGGAAACGGTCAATCAGGGCACACGGTCTCAGGTGCGTTTATGAGGTTTTCGAAGCTACTATAATCCTATTGCTGATGGATTCTTGATCGATTTCGGACCTTTGGCCTATCAGGGCTCCAGAGCAGCAAGGAACTCGGCGTACTGCTTTGAGTCGAGGAGCTTCGCCTTCTCGCTGTCGAGGTCCGAGATCGTGATTTCGATGATCCAGCCTTTCTCATAGGGGAACTGATTCACGAGCTCGGGGTGATTGACGAGCTCTGTGTTTACCTTGGTCACCTTACCTGAGACCGGGGCGTATAGCTCCGAGACGGCCTTGGTCGATTCTACCGTCCCGAAGGTGGTGAGTTGCTTCAGCTCCTTGCCTAACTCCGGCAATGAAAGATACACGATGTCGTTCAGTGTTTTCGCGGCGTAGTCTGTTATCCCGATTACCGCTATACCACCAGCAAGCTTTGCCCATTCATGCTCCTTGGTATAGTACAACCCATCCGGGATTATGGTCTGTTCTTTCATCGCTGCTGACTCGGCATTATGACGCTATTACTCTTTTACTGTTTCGGCCGCTTCCATCCATAGAGTTTCTCATCGTAGAACGGCGGCTTGGTTATCACGCCGGGAGCGGGAGAGCCCCTTACGACGACCTTGACATCCTCGCCTGTCTTTGAGTGGGTTGATTCGAGATATCCCATACCTATCCCCTTCTTGAGGATTGGCGAGAACGTACCGCTCGTAACCTTCCCAATTGCTTCTCCCGACGGCGACGTCACCACAAAGTCGTGTCTGGGGATTTTTTCCTGAAGCAGGATGCCTCTCCGCACCTTGGACGCAGGGCCGGCTGACAGTCGCGCGAGTGATTCGCTGCCGATGTATCCGGTCTTCCCCTTAGTAACGACCCATCCAAGCTCAGCCTCGAAGGGGTTTGTCGTATCATCGATGTCCGAGCCATAAAGAGGCAGCCCCGCCTCGATTCGGAGCGAGTCTCTGGCCCCGAGGCCGGCTGGCTTCGCTCGGGTTGAGAGGTCGGTCCAGACACTCATGGCGATGGAGTTGTTTTGCATGCCTGTATCGTGGAGGATTATCTCGAAACCGTCTTCACCGGTATAGCCTGTCCTCGTAATCGTGGCGCGGCTCCCGCCTACTACTGCGCTCGTGTGGGTGTACCTCTTTATCTGGCCCAGGTTGGCAGAAGTTAGGGGCTGCAGGGCCTGATCGGCTTCGGGCCCCTGGATTGCAATCATCGTGCTCGAGTCCGTGATGTCCTGTATGTTTACCTTATAGTCGGCGGAGAGCTTCTCGATGTGCGAGAGATCCTTGGCCTTGTTGGCTGCGTTCACGACCAGTAGATAGTTCTCGCTCGTCTTGATGATTATCAGATCGTCTATGATCCCGCCGCCCGCGTTGAGCAGCAAAGTATAGAACGATTTCCCAGGCGACTGGGGCGCTGTGCTGGTCGGCACGATGAGCTCGACGAAGTTCGTGGCTTCGGGACCACTCACAATCACCCTCCCCATGTGCGAAACGTCGAAGATACCGGCCTTGTTCCTCACCGCGAGGTGCTCCTCCATGACACTCGTGTACCAGAGGGGCATCTCGTACCCTGCGAATTCGGCTAGTTTCCCACGCTCCGCATGGTATTGGTGGAGAGGGGTCTGCTTCAACACCAGGCGGGGCAGCGAAGCTCTTTATTTAAGCCAGAACGAACTCGGAATGTGTTGCAGCTCTGGCCGTTGAAGACCGAAAGGAAGAACCAGGCCTTTGATCTCGTGGGTCTGTTAGACGAAATCGCTGGCCCGCATCTGAGAACGGGGGATGCGCTCATAGCATCGAGCAAGTTTGTGGCGATCTCGGAAGGAAGGGTGGTCGACCTGCATTCGGTCGTTCCATCCGGATACGCGACAGAGCTCGCCGAGCGCTACAATATGCCCGTCCAGCTGTGTGAACTCATAGTCAGGGAGTCGGATGAGATATTGGGGGGCGTCGTCGGTTTTGTACTTGCCTCCAAGGAGGGTATGCTGTCTCCGAATGCGGGAATAGACAAATCCAATATAGAACTGGGCAAGGCGGTCCTGTACCCGAGGGACCCACTGGAATCCGCCGAGATGATAGTGGAGGAGATGGAGTTCAGGTGGGGGATACGTATCGCGGTGATCATCTGCGATAGCAGGCTGATGCCGACACGCAGGGGCACCACCGGAGTCGCTTTGGCAAGCTCGGGACTCGAGGCCGTCCTTGATCTTCGCGGCAAGAAGGATCTCTTCGGCAACATCCTGAAAGTGACCAGCCAAGCCATCGCGGATGATCTGTGCTCGGCGGCGCAACTCGTGATGGGAGAATCGGATGAAGGCGCTCCCTTCGTCGTCGTCAGAGGGTTGGGGAGCGAACTCCTGAAAAAATCAGACTACCCAATGGGAAGATTCGCTGTCAAGGCGGACCAGTGTGTCTTCCTCAGGAGTCTTGGGTCTCGGGCTAGGCGAACTTCCCCTCAAGCTTCATGACCTCTGTCTTGAAGTTCGTGGGTGTGAGTTTCGCTCCGCACTTCCTGCAGGTGAATCCCAGAGGCTTGAGTATGTCGTTTGGTGAGCGTAGGTCAAAGCCCGAATAAATCATGTGGCCGCACTTTGAACAGATGAGCTCGTATGCCATGCGGTGCATGTTTCGCCTTTTGTATTAAAATCATTACATGAAGCGCTATAAGCCCGCGCGGAGGCGGACCCTCCAATGAGTGCGGTCCCGCCAGAGTACACCTTAATCGTCTGCGAGAAGCCTGATGCCGCGAGGAAGGTGGCTGAGGCTCTCGCCGACGGCGGCGTGACTGTCAAGGTCGTGAACGGCGTCGAAGTCTTGGGATTCCGGCGCGATGGTGTAGACTACATCGTATGCTCTGCGATTGGGCACCTCTACGGGGTCTGTGATTCCTTCCCGTTCAGGGAGACCTTCCCGGTGTTCGACCTGGAGTGGTATCCGGCCAACCTCATCGACAAGCGCTCGACCGGCATGAGGAAGAGGATACTCTCGATCCAGAGGCTTGCAAGGGACGCGAAGGACTTCGTAAACGCCTGCGATTATGATGCCGAAGGAGAGACGATAGGCTACAACGTCCTCAGGTACGCGTGTGGAAACAGGGAAGAAGTAGCACGGCGCGCGAAATTCTCCACCTTGACAAAGGAAGACCTCGTTTCGTCTTTCGCAGAAGCAAAGGCTGGGACAGGATTAGGGTTAGCAAGAGCCGGGAGGACGAGACATGTGCTGGATTTCATCTGGGGGGTGAACCTCTCGAGGGTGCTGTCAGGCGCAGCCAACGCTACGTCCTCAGGCTACAGGGTCCTCAGCATGGGGCGCGTGCAGGGCCCCACTCTCGCTTTCGTGGTTCAAAAGGAGGTTGAGATCCGCGGCTTCGTCCCTACCCCTTACTGGGTCCTCATAGGACTGTTCGAAAAGGACGGAACTCGTTTCGAAGCGCCGAACTCAACCGGTAGATTCCCAAGGAAGGCAGATGCCGAATCTGCGAAGGCCGCCTGCGAAGGCCGTGACGGAGTTGTCTCCGGAGTGACGAGAAGCGCCTTCAAAGAAGGTCCTCCGCCCCCTTTCGCCACGGGGGACTTGCAGAAGGAAGCGTACAGGCTCTTCGGGCTCTCACCGACCAAGACCGTGCAGATTGCGGAGAGGCTCTACCTTGAGGCTCTGATATCATACCCAAGAACGGGCAGCCAGAGGCTTCCAAGTTCCATAGGATACAGGATGATACTGACGAAACTCGGAACGACCGGGGAGTACGCTGATTCCTCCAGGGAGCTGCTCCAAGGCAGACTTTCGCCGAGAGAGGGTGAGAAGGTTGACAGAGCTCATCCCGCGATTTACCCCACGGGAGAACGGCCTAGACGATCACTGTCCTCTGGCGAGGCCAAGATATTCGACCTTGTCGTCAGAAGGTTCCTCGCCTGTTTCGGGGACGATGTGTTGGGGGAGCGTGTCAACGTGAGAATCTCTGTCGAAGGTCACGAATTCGCGATCACCGGCAGAAGGACGCTGAGGCATGGCTGGATGAGGCACTACGGCAAGTATGCGCAGGCAGAGGATAGGAAGATTCCTGACATTGCGGAGGGAGATGTTCTGAAGGTGATCAGGATTAACTGCGACGAGAAGTTGCAGTCGCCGCCGTATAGATACAACCAGGGCAGCCTTCTGCAGAAGATGGAGGAGGAGGGGATAGGGACCAAGGCGACGAGGGCCGAGACGATAGCCGTGCTTGTGGCGAGGGGTTACTTGGTCGGCGACCTGGAAGCCACCGATCTCGGCATTGCCTTGGTGGACACCATGGAAGACTACTGTCCCAACATAGTCTCGGTGGACCTGACGCGAGATATAGAGAGGGAACTCGAAGCGATAGAAGGCGGGACGGGCACCAGCGGAGAGGTCATAGAAAGGACCGTCGCCATGATCTCGAAGCAGATCGAACTTCTGAAATCCAATGAAAACCCCATCGGGGCCGAGATTCGTGGAGTGATCGAAGACAGGCCTTCATCGAACGTCATCGGTGCCTGTCCCGTCTGCAAGACAGGCAATCTGGTCGTGATAAAGTCCCGCAAGACAGGGAAGAGGTTCGTCGGCTGTACGAACTACGCGGCTGGTTGTAGGGCTTCCGGACCCCTTCCCCAGAGAGGACATTTGAAGCCTGCGGCAAGGCCGTGCAGTAAGTGTAGCTGGCCGTCCGTCTATGTCAGGTTCGGAAGATTCCCACGGAAGCTGTGCGTGAACCCGTCGTGCGTAGGCAAGGTGGAGAGCAAGAATGTCGTGCAAACTTTGCAAAAGAGCAGCTAAGGATGCAAGCGGCCTGTGCAGGTACCATCTGCTAGCGAGGGCTAAGCTGAGGAACGGCTATGCCGTCTGGAATGATGCCTACTCAGGAATGTCCTGGAAGGATTATTTACATAGAGTTAAAACCGCCGAGGGGACAGGCCGTTGGGTAAGAGAAGTGATTTCCTTGGAGGAGGGGCGTAGTGGATGATAAGAGACTGGTTTGATTCACGAATGAACGCCATCTGGAACAGGCTCAACAAGTATAGCACCAGGAGCGGTCTCGCTTCCGAGATAAGGAACAATTGGATGCAGGTGCTCTACGTACTCGGCATCATACTCATGACGGCGGGACTCGTGAATGCGGTGCTCCAGCCGGTCGACATGAGCTACATCATCTATCCCGCGAGCGGGGATCAGTCTGCTACAGAGACAGGCATCGACGCGTTGGCGCTGCTCATCGGCGCTGCCGGTGTTTATCTGTCATATCTCAGCGGTAGACAGACGACGAAATCACGGATGGTCAATTTCTACCTGACGATTAGCATACTCATGATTGCCATCGCAGTATACATAGGAATCTACGTCCTTTCTTCCAAGTAGAGCGGCGCGACGAAACCTTCAGCAGGCCATCCGGCCATCTCGTGACACCGGAAGACGACCTCGCCGGTACGGAGCTCGGCAGATATTTGCAGGTCCGATAACTTCGGGAGCGACCTCTTGGCTATCCCGGCAGTGGCAGTCCCGAAGGTCGGTTTGTAGACCGTGCCGAGAACTATGGTATTGTTAGTCCTCGCGTTGTACGAAAGCGTGTGATAGAAGGTCGACAGTCGGTGGATTCCGGACCTCTGACCTCCTGAGGATAGGAGATGCAGTACAGCGTTCATATCGTCTATCCAGATGACCGATGCTTCCGTCGCGATGATCCCGGCAAGGGAGAGCTCTTCGTCCGACTCGTCAGCCAAGTACTCAATGACACCCTTCTGCAGGAATTCCTTCGGGAGACCGTCTGTCAGCTCAGGCATGTTCGTCCCCAAAAAGGTGCTGGTATCCAACACAGCTATGTTGAGCTTTGCCGCTGAAAGACAGCCCAAGATGAATCGCGAGACAACAGCGTTCGCGGTCCTTCCCCTGACGAGGAACGTGCTGGATTTACCCTTCAGGGGTCCGAGAAAGGCGTATGCCTGTCTGAAAGTAGGAAGGCTCATTAGGAACGACCAGATGCGAAGCCTTGAGATATGAAGGTTGTCAGCGTAGCGACGGCCGACAGCAGAGCATACTTCTCGATTTTGAGCCGACTCAAAATGACAAACCTGAGATTCGTTAGCCTGACGCCGACGCAGGCCAGGATGCAAAGAAGGGAAGCCATCATCACCACGAAGAAGGAGATGGAGCTCTTCTCGGGCACGTCCATCCTGATAGAGGAGCTTGATGAGAACCCACTGGTGATGGAAGGCCAAATCCTCTCAAGAATCTCCAGCAAGGGTAACAGGCTTCTTCTCATAGGCATAGACCCTGGGTCGAGGGTCGGCGTCGTGGTGTTCTACGGTGACTCGAAGCTTGGATCTTTCACGGTGGAGTCCCTCGAAGAACTGCGGTCGAGGTTATCGAGGGTGGTCCGCGGCATACCTAGTATGAAGGCCATGGTCAGGATCGGGGACGGAGCCCCACGACAGTCGAAGGGGATAGCGCAGATGATAAGGACGGAGCTTCCCGAGGTTCTGATAGAGGTCGTTGATGAAAGAGGTACAACGACCAGTAGGCAGAAGGCAGACGGACTGACGAGGGACCAGGGGGCTGCCGTGAAGATAGCACACAGGAAGGGAGTGTTGCTGCCTAACCCCTGGCAAAGAAATTCCTGACCAGCCGCTCGATTTCCTCCGGTGCAAAATCGCCCGTGATCTTGTCCTTCTTAAGCCACTCCGGAATCATGCGCAAAATCTCCGGCTGATTGAAGCGGGAGTCCATTAGGAAGACCATTCCCTTCTTGTCCGGACTACGGATATGTCGGCCGGCCGCCTGAATGGCTTTCCGGAGCGCTGGGAGAAGGGAGACGATAAGATACGTATCGTGGTTGTCGAACCTCGAGTTCGCGTACTCAGCATACATCATGGGGGAAGGAGGTGGAAGGGAGAACCCGACGACAACAGATGCATCCATCTGGTCCCCCGGAAAGTCCTCGCCCTCGGAGAACCTCGCTCCTTGGACCGCAAGAAGTACCGACCCGGGGCTGGATTTGAACGAAAACATGATTCGTTCCGCTTCTAGGTTCGACAGGTTCCTGTCCTCCGACATTATCTTCCGGTCGGAAAGTGAGACCTCCAAGAATGGTCTCAGCGATTCCAGTACGACGTAAGATGGCACGAATACGCCGATGCTACCCATCGCTGCCCTCGCAATAGCGGATATCTTACCGGCGATTCTGGAATATGTCTCCTGGCCCCTCAGCTTGAACCTTGTGCTCACGCCTGTATCGATCACCGTGCGCACGTTGAAGGTCTGACGGGGGTTTACCCGGTGGATGGGTGTGCTCTCCTTGAGGCCTATCGACTTCAGGAAGAGGTCTGAGGGATTTATAGTTCCGGAAAGCAGAATCAAGCTAGAGTAACCAGACGCAATTGCTGAGAATCGTTCTGAGGGATTGGTGTTCACGAGATGGAAGCCATCGTCGGTCTTGATGACGGCAGCTCCCATCTCAGAGGAAGAGAGCAAATCCGTCAGGAATGTTCCGACCCTCATGATCGAGGTGGGCAGGTTTCTGCCACTGGAAATCGACTGCCAACCGATGCCTGCGCATGTGGACAACTCTAGTGCGATGTTGGGCAGCCATGATTCATCGCGAGTCCTCTTGATCGCGCTCAGCAAATCGTTACTCTCGACGTGCCAGGTGCTGAGGCTGGAACTGAATTCGCGAAGGTTCACAGATAGCTCATTAAGGAAAGAGGTAGCTGGTTCCAGATTCAGGGAGCGTGCGTCTTCCAGAGCCTTCTGGATTCCGAAGAACGAGAGGTTCGTGGAAGAGCAGCTCTTCAGAAAGTCCCTGAGGTTGTGCGCCTCGTCTATCACGGCTATCGTC
>JASHPA010000193.1 GCA_030038365.1 Nitrososphaerales archaeon | reverse complement strand
GCCAGGGATGATAGGATACTTTGGAGGTACACCGGCGTTCACCCAGTCGCCCTCGACCATGTTGAGGTTCGACCTGCAGACGCCCGAGCCCAGAATCCTCACCAGTATCTGTCCCCGACCAGGGGAGGGGGTCTCTATCTCCTCGATCCTGAGGGGATTTGTCTCGATCTTTGCTACCTTGTGCAGGAGGGCGGCCTTCATGTTACGATTCTCGTAGCTATAGTTGTTGGCTGTCTATGTAAGGGTTTTAGAGAGGGCGGGACGAGTGTTTCGACTCTATGGCCAACTCGAGATGCACGTATCTCGTCGGTGATGCGAAGGTCTCGGTCCTGAACTCGGGTGACTCTGTCTCGACCATCGCAGAGGTTGTGAGAGTCCCGGAGGAGTTCAGGGGTGCCTATGGGAAGAAGCTTGACGCAAAATATCTCGCCCCGATCTGGACCATTCATATACGCCTTCCGAACGCCTCCATCCTTGTAGACCCGAACGACTATGACCTGGTCTGCCCGCCCGGATCGGCTTCCGTCCCTGAAAACTACAAGCCGGCCAAGGTAGAAGACCAGCTGCTTGAACTCGGCGTGAGCGCCGAGGAGATCACGCACGTGGTGATAACACACCGGCACTTCGATCACTACGCCGGGGTGACGAAGAAGGACTTGATCATGGGCTACGTCCCCTCTTATCCCCGGGCTTCCTGTTTACTGAACAAGGCAGACTGGGAGTCATCCAAGAAGCTCGAGGAGGATGCGGCCAAGTATGGTGTAGTACTTATGGACCCCGAGGAGGATTTCAGGAGCCTTGGCGTGGTACGTCGGGCGAACCTGCTTCAGCTTCTTGATGGGGATACTGAGCTCGTACAGGGCCTGAGGATAATCTCGGCGCCAGGCGAGACGCCGGGTCACCAAATAGTCCGAGTCGCCTTCGGGGGCAAGACGCTCTACTGTATCGGAGACCTCTATCACCATTCCATAGAAGTGGAGCATCCCTCGTGGATGGCTCCGTGGGCTGACCCGAGTACCAACGCGGAGAGCCGTCTTGCCCTCGCCACGGCCGCGTCCTCGGAGGAGGCGATAGTGGTCGCGGGGCACATGCCCGTCGGCAGGATAGAAAAGTCCGGCTCAACCTTCAGATGGGTCGATGCCTGATTCTGCTACCTCCGGAGTCAAGACCGTGCCCGGCGTCGAGAGCTTACTCCGGCGGGATTTCTTTCAGGACGGCGCCCAAGTCGATGTTTCTCGCCTTGAAGTAGTAGTACCTGGCAGCGTAAATGACGATGCCGCTACCAAAGATCACCGCGAGGAGACCATCGGCGGCCGGAGTCGATGGACCGACCGCTGGTGTCGTGACGGCGAAGTAGAAGGTGATGGACATGGCGATGATCGAAAGCAGCCCCACTATCTGGAGTAGTCTTGGACCGCCGGGAAGGCCCTTTGCCAGGTCCTTCCTTCGGATGGGGAAGACTATTGCGGCAATGCCGACAAAGATCCAGACAATCGACCATATCGTCGTCGTATTCAGGGTCTCCCCGATGTAGCTCGTGTAGTCTGTGAATATTACGAGGACGGTCCCGATGGCGACTGTGACTAGCGTCGCTTTCAGTGGGATGTGTAGCCTTCCGTTGATGTCAGCGAAGCTGGAGGGTAGGACCCGGTCGAACGAGAAGGCGAAGACGTACCGAGAGGCGCTCAGTACGAGGCCGCACGCCCACCAGGGGAAGAAGATGAGGAATCCGAGCTGGAGGAACGTCGCCAGGTAGGCGTTGCCAGCTATAGCGGGGACGAATATCGCGATCCAAGGGGCTACATTAAGGGAGAACTTGCCCGCGGCGAAGAGCGAGAATGCGGCCTGGTTGAACTGGTAAGTCAGCATGTTCATCGCAGCATAGAGCCCTATCACATCGATGATAGCGCAGATTGCGAGCGCGATGATTACGCCCCAGAGCATGCTGTACTTGGCGTTCTTGACCTCGCCGGAGATGTAGACCGAGTAATTGAACCCGTTGAAGAGGAGGACGCCGAACGGTATGCTCAGTAGCGTCGCGCTCTCGGTAATGGGCATGTACGTCAGGTTGTTGGAAGCGGCAGCGTTCAACACGCCTTGGTATGTGGCCGATGGTGCTCCCGGCGTCGAGGTGAAGAACTTGCTGAAGTCGCTGGCGAAGGTAGCGTTGGAGGTGAAGGCCATCAGACCTACAACTATTATCGTGCCCACGAGGATGAAGACGCCCATCCCCACCATCACGTTGCTGTAAATCTTGTTCCCGAGACTTGTTATGAGAGTGCCGAAGAGTACAACACCCAGCATCCCGGCGAGGAAGATGTTCGTCGTGCTGCTGGTGAAGTTCGCACCCCAGTTGATCAGTCCGACGTTGTGCCAGATGTAGCCCAGCGTCAGCGCCGAGTCCGGTACCACGACCGAACCCCATGCCCCGGCTCCCCCTGCGAGCAATGCCAGGAAAGAGAGCCACATTGCCCAGCCTGCGAAGAATCCGATCGAAGGGTTGAGGCTCCGACCCATCCAGATGTAGTCACCGCCCGAGCGGGGCATCTGGCTGGCGAAGATGTAGTACATCACACCGAGAGGGATCATGAAGAGCACCCCGAAGAGGGCCGAGGTCACGAAGTTCGACCCCGGATCGGATGGGGCGATGTATCCTATCTGCGACGCGATGCCGAAGTAAGTGGGGCCTGTGACGGCGAGACTTACAAGGAGGGCGTCATACCACGTAAATGACCTTACTAGACCGGTTGCGTCACGCATGAAAGCGGACTTGCTGGCCAATACGAGCTTCACGTAGAAGCAACTTTACTATTTAACCCTTGAAGACCCCTATAT
>JASHPA010000192.1 GCA_030038365.1 Nitrososphaerales archaeon | reverse complement strand
CTCACGGCGGGCGTCCAAGGGGCCGTAGTCTAGTATGGTCTAGGATTCCAGCCTGGGGCGCTGGCGATCGAGCAAACTCGACCAGAAATCGTGAGTTCAAATCTCACCGGCCCCACCACCTATTGCTAACAAATCCTTCTGTTTTCGCGACAGAAGGTATGTCATACGATGATTAATCTGGGTCATCGGATTATAATGCTTTCAGTCGATATTTGAGCATCCACGTTTGTCATGAGAGATAATCCCTGAGAAGGATTGGTTGGAACGGGGTCTTCCATTTGATGTGGTAGATTGAGATCTTTGGGATTCTGGGCAGAGCAGCAGCAGGCATGGCGGCTACTTTGCTCGCGGGCCTGCCGATATACGGAACGAAGGTATTGGAACTGTCCAGAATTCTGCATTATCGCCTCAAGAAGACCGAGGCGGACCAATCAGAATCGTGAAGTTCGAAGAAGTAGAGACGCGCACCGCTTGGGTATAGCTCATCTGCGAGACCTTGCTTAAATCCTAATCAGGAGAGCAACAGCAACTCGGTTGATAGTCGTGCAAACCTAGCCTTTGTTCATTCTCACCGTATCTTGAGTCCAATGCTCCCATCGACAATCTTCACTTCGTACGTACGAAGCCGGGTTGCTTCCCTGCGAGTTGCCAGTCTTACTATTGCTGAGACATTTTTGGTCACGTCACCAGTTCTTACGTCGAACTCAGCCTTGTGCACTGGACACACGAGAGTGTAGTCCTTGATCTGACCTCTGGGTAGGAACCCGTTATAATGCGAGCAAACGGCGTCCATAGCGTAGATTTGCCCACCAATCCTTGACAGGAGTATTGGGTTCCCAGAGACTGCGACGAACAGCATCGATCCTTCCTGCAAATCGTCTACCTTCGCTACCATCACGAAACCCGACTCTCGAGAATCATTAATTTCTTCAGACATCTTGGCTATCGCGCACCTCCTGTACGGATACCACCCACTTCCGAAACATGACCTGAAGCTAGCCAAGTTTCGAGACGACCACCGATGGAGGCCAACGGACTCCCGTCAGCTCCTCTGATACATCCCACAATCTCCGTCTAGCCCTCTCGTCCTGCGCCGGTGCGGGTATTGGAATCTGGATAGGCGGTCCTGCCATTCCTCCCCTGCTGCCCGGTCCGTAAAAGGCACCCTGCGGCGCGTCTTTCTCGGTTGCAGCCCTCAGCGTGGGAAGCGCTCCGTCGGCGGCGCTCTGGAAAGTGAACCGCATCAACGACATGAGCCGGCCCATCATGGACCCTCTTGGTCCGCTTGTCTGCAGGTTCGTTTTAGCCGCTCCCGGATGAGACGCGTCGCTCAACAGGTTGACGCCTGTTGCGGCGGTGCGCTGACCCAGCTCGATGGCGAACATCAGGTCGGCGAGTTTGGACTGGCAGTAAGCTTTCCAGGCCCCGTAGGACTGATGCCACTGGAGATCTTCAAAGTTGATTCTCCTCAATCCCTGATTGGCAGCTCCACTTGACACTGTGGTGACCCGAGGTGACTTGGAACGTCCCAACGCAGGCATGAGAAGTCCCGTCAGGGCGAAGGGTCCCAGGTAGTTCGTCCCGAACTGCATCTCGAAACCATCCTCCGTCTCTTCACGCTTGGGGATAGCCATCACGCCCGCATTGTTTACTAGAATATCGACCCTCGCATCACCGATTCTCGATGCGAACCTTCTCACCGAGGCCAGGCTCGCGAGGTCGAGGATCTCGAAACGAACGTGAGCACTTGGAAGCTCTCTGGATATTCTCTCGACCGAGTCTCTGCCCTTCCCTTCTGTGCGAGCAGACAAAATGACCTCAGCTCCGGATCTCGCGAGCTCAAGCGCTGTGTGCCAGCCGATCCCGCTGTTAGCACCTGTCACGAGCGCAACTTTACCATCCTGAGGTGGTATCTCGGAAACCGACCATCGCGTCATAAGCACGGTAGGGAATGGCTATTATATGAGTGTTTACTCACTCATTAAACAGAGCGCCGCTAGGTTTTTCTTGTGAGACCCGCCCACAAAATCTCGAACCCAGAAGCTACGTATTCTCCGGTTTTAGTCGGGTCTTCTTGTGCCATCTTTATCGTCATCTCGGCCATGGCCTCGACCGTGGCTCCTATCATCGGCAGGGGCAATTCTCTGACGATCTTCTGCTTTACAGCGTCCTGGGCGGTCGCTTCAATCTGTGGAAATTCTTCAGCAGTCGCCTTCTTCGACTCCTCACTGAGACCGCTCCAGACTTCTATCTGTTTGAGGACATTGTGATCCGTCGGGTTCTCAACTCCCCACCTGATGTAATGCTCCCAGACGTATCGCAAGCGATCCTGAACACTTGCCCCCATGGGAAAACCAGAGGTCATGCTCATTGCGAGGTCTGCCTTGAGTTCGCGGTACAACACGTTGATCAGTTCGTCCTTGGTCCGGAAATACATGAACAGTGTTCCTTCAGCTATGCCTGCCGCTTGCGAGATGGATGATGTAGAAGCGGAGAGGCCGCGCTCCGAGAACACCCTTATGGCCGCCGCTAAGATTGCTTCGCGCTTTTGTTCGCTTTTTGGTCTTGCCATCTGACCGCCCACAAAAATGAGTATTCCCTCATTTAAGAAGCTTCTATCGGTTAGAACTCTTAGGAGGTGTCACTCGGCGCGGAGTTCCCGGTACGACTCCAGAGATTCTCTGGCTACAAAGACCAGAATTATTGCTG
>JASHPA010000191.1 GCA_030038365.1 Nitrososphaerales archaeon | reverse complement strand
CGTGTCCTCCCCCGTGTCCGTTTCGATGTTTACGTAGACGTCCCCATAGGGCTCTATGGGGTGGGTCAGACGGTCATCCCATTGAACTCCGGAGCCACGTGCACACGGACCCACCGCCCCTAGGTTGAGGGCGTCCCGCTTCGCGAGCTTGGCCGTATTTTGAAGCCTATCCAGGAATATCCTGGACGAAAGGAAGTAGTCCACCAGCTCTGCGAATTCTCTCGTTATGGCCCTGATAGAGCCCAGAAGCTGCTTCTGCTCCGCCTTGGACAGATCCTTCGTTACGCCACCTATCGAGTTGATTCCAAACAGGTATCTGTGGCCAAAGTACTTGGAGTTCAGCCTGAGCACCTCCTCGCGCAGTATGTTGGTCTGGGCCGTCGATACGTTCTGGGTGGCCGCTTCAGAGAGCCGACCGAACACATAGAGATGGTTGTAGATGCGTTCTAGTTCTATCGCGACCGCCCTGGTCCACTTTGCCTGGGAAGGAACTTCGAGTCCGAGGGCGTCTTCGACCGCAGTCACGAAGCATGTCGAGTAGGACGCCGAGAAGTTGCCGGCAGATCTCTCAATCACCGGCAGCGCGTCGTCCGGCTTCCAACCCAGTACCCTGCTCTCCACCCCCCTCTTCTTGAAGTTGATTTGCGGGGTTACTTTGACGATACGTTCGCCATAGGTAACCAGTTTGAACCCCCCTGCTTCCGGTACCCCAGATGTCACCGGTCCGTAAGGGAAGGTGAAAACACCGTAACCTTCGACCTTGCTCTCGATTTCAAGGTCGATGGAGGTGCCCGGTGAGGCTTCCTCTCCTTTAAGAAGAAGGCCGAATTCCTCGCCAAGCCTCGGCGGCAGGTCGCTCAGGATTGTCTTGTTAGCCGCTGTATCTGCAAGGATTGCATAGTCCCGCCCGCCTGCCCTGAATACGGAGGAGAGCTGGACAGAACCCCCTGCTTCCCTGACCTGTTTCCTCTCGACGTACTTTGGTATCAACCGATTTCCTCCACTAGAATCCAAATCCCGTTGCGGCCTGGAAAATGAGTGGTATCATGTAGATACCGATGACGAGCGAGATGGTCAGGTTAGCTAGCGGAATTGCCACGGAGATCAGATTCTCGCGACTTGGCGCCGGCTCCGGCGAAGATGCACTGCCGTCCTGCTCCAGCCCTGGCCGGCGCTGACCGAAGACCATCCGTATGGCCTGTCTGTTCAGGCCGATGAAGGCGTACATGTATGCGATTGCGAGCAGAATTACCAGAAGATAGTTACCTGAAGCCATCGCCTGCGAGAGAATCATGAACTCACCCACGAAGACTCCGAACGGCGGCGCGCCCGTCACAGACAGGCATGAGAGGGTGAAGAGATAGCCGCTGAACTTTAGTTTCTTGGCCACTCCCTGTACTTCTTCCATGCTCTTGCTATTGAAAGCGACAAGAACATTTCCCGCTTCGTAGAACGCGGAGGACTTGGCGAAGGCATGAGCGACTATCTGGACGACAGCGCCAATCGCTCCTATCCCTCCCAGCGCGAACCCAATCAAGATTATGCCCATGTTCTCCATGCTCGAATAAGCGAGCATCCTCTTGTAGTTCCTTTGGCTCCCCATTATCACGGCGGCGAGCAGAGCTGTGAAGATACCGAATCCTATCAGTAAATTCCTCATCGGGTCGAAAACCGTCGACCCCTGGAGCAGGCTGAACGTGCGGACCAGAGCATAAATCGAGGTCGGAAGCAGAACACCAGAGAACATTGCGCTCACGGGGGAAGGAGCTTCGCTATGGGCGTCTGGGAGCCATGCGTGCATGGGTGCGATACCGGCCTTGGTCCCGTAGCCGACGAGCGCGAACCCGACCGCAACCGCCATCAGAAGCCCGCTGGACAAGGGCTTGGTAAGAAGGTCGGAGATTACAAGCGTCCCCTGCGAATAATAGACGAGTATCACGGAAAGCAGTGATGCAACCAGACCGGCTGACACAATCAACGTGTAGCGCCACGCAGCCTCGATGCTGGTCCGCTCACGTTCGAGTGCGACCAGCAGCGCACTGCTCACGGTCGTCGCTTCTATGGCGATCCAGACGAATCCGAGGTCGTTCACAGTGACCGCGAGGAGCATGGTGAAGATGAACATGTCCACGAGCGAATAGTACCAGCGGAAGCGAATGAATGGTTCTTTGATTCGCTTGACATAGAACGCGGAATAGGCCACGGAAGTGAGGAAGACCGAAGAGATGGTGACCACCATTATACGCGTAAGCCCATCGGCATAGAAGTAGCCGAAGACCCCCTGAGTGCCGGTTGCTAGGAATATCAGCGCCACTGATACAGTAATGACTGCGGAGACGAGCGAGGCGAGCACCTCGAAGCCATCCCTCGGCAGCAATGAAACTGCGGCGCCCGCAACAGGCGCGATGAGGAGAGTCGCAAACAGAATCGTATCGTCCATTTCAATCAACCAGTTAGTTGCTCCAGTTCAGGAGGCTCCAGGGACAGGAAGACGTCTCTGCTTGCCGACAATATGACACCGACGAGCACGACACCGAGGACGTCCAGCACCACGGCGAATTCGACGAGAAGCGGTATCGATGAAGCAATGAGTGCCCCTGCGTAGAGCACCGCATTCTCCTCTTCAAGGAAGCCGGTCATCTGCATGAGAGCATTCCTCCTAGTGAAGATCAGAAGGAAGCTGAGAAGTATCAGCACAAAGGGGACCGAGGCGAGCGGATTGAGAACCGCAGGAAGCAAGACCGTCTTGAAGACGGCATAGCCACCTATGACGAAGATGATGCCGACGATTATCAGGGAAGGAATCCTCTGACCGGTCCCAGTCTCTCTGAGACTGTACTTGAAATTGCGCACCTGGTAGAGCATCACCTTCGGGATGAGAATGCCTCTGATAACCCCGGTTACCACGGCCAGATAGATCAGCGTAATGTCACTGGATTGGAGATAGAGTACGATGAAGAGTGCGGCAATGGTAAAAGACTGGAAAGAAATTGCCCTTATGGTCGGGTCGACAAAACTCTGGCCCTGCATGTATAGAGCAGAGAGTATCACGAGGATCCCCAGGAGACTGGAGACCTCTGTAAGGAGGGTCGTGGAGAGAATCATGCTGCTCCTCCGCCCACCAGGAAGAACGCGATGACCGAGAGCAGTCCGAGGCTGAACGAGATTGCAAGATAATCTAGTATCTTGAACAGTCGGAGCTTGGCGAATGTCTCCTCCGTTATCACGATTACCACCACGAGACCGAGCAGTTTGATGAACAGCGTCCCTACTGAGTACAGAGCACCTGGCACACTCACTGAGCTCGACATGAGCCACGGGAAGGCGAAGACGTTGAGGAAGACGGACATCAGCATGAGCTGCTTCATGTATCCTCCCCATCTCGAGAGCGCGAGCAGCTTTCCAGAATATTCCATTGCGCGCGCATCATCGAGCATCCCGAACTCCATAAGACCGGAGCTCTCGACCGGCAGGCGACCGGTTTCGAAGAGGAGGAGCATAAAAAAGGCGGCTGTCACAAGCACGTGTGTGGCAGACAGATACCAAGAGGTAGAGGTGGCCAGAAGATTGTTGGTTACGTACGGGTTGTTCGTGCCCGAGATTATTGCAACCCCGAAGAAGACCATGATTAGAGTGGGCTCTGCGAGAGCGGCAAACGACACGCTTCTGCTGGCGCCCAACGCGGTATAGTTCGTATGCGCGTCGATGGCCGCTATGATGGTGACGATTCCCGCAAGGCCGAACATCAGAGCTCCGCCCAGCAGGTCGAGCAGGATACCATACGGAAGCGCGTAAGGCGTCACTATCGGGATGACCAGAGAGATTACCAGGTACGCACTGAACGAGATGAAGGGCGCGAGTATGAAGAAAGCAGAGGACCGCCGAGGGACTATAATCTCCTTCCTAAGGAGCTTCGCGAGGTCATAGTACGGTTGAAAGATTGACGGCCCATGTTTCGACTCTACCATAGCCTTGAGACGGTTGATTATCCCCGCTATCAAGGGAGACAGAAAAATTACGGTGCCTATCTGAATTACGTTGATTGCCTGAAGTGTAAGCTCGTCTCCCATTCGGACATCAATCCATACAAGTTATTTGAACGTGACGCCTACGACTCGAGGCCATTTGCCAGTAGGGCCTGACGCTTATCGGCGTCGTTCCTACGCGATGGACTTGGGACCATGACGGTCTCTTGAGTCATAGAGCCTCACGGTCGAACCCTTTACTTAAATAAATGTAATGGTAGTTACATACGTTCTTCTGCGGAACAGACATCACGTTCAGCTATTGATAGCCTTGGGCCTCGCCTTTACGGAAAAGCCCGCAAGTGCGTCCCTGCATTTCTTCATGATATCCGCGACCCTGTTGGCGTCTTTGTGACTTCCGAAGCCTTTGTCGCGGATGCTGTTGTACCATCTTTCGAGTCCCTCAAAAGCCTGTTCGAGTTCATCGGTCTCCTCGGCAGTGACCTTCTTGCTCTCTAGGTTTTCCTTTATCTCATCAAGGAACTCCTCGCACTCCTCGTATATCTCCTCGTACTGCTTTCGCCTATCCTCCTCGAATAATTTCAGCAGGCGCTCGTCATCTACGCGTTCGAGCGGCGCGGCATCCAGAACAAGGATGCTACCGGATTTGTCGATCTCTGACCTCGCCTGGTCGAGCTTCTTCCTCACCTGCGGCGTGTCGGGAAGTACACACAGGGAGACAGAAGGATAGACGGCACCGAGTTTCTTGAAGTTCCTCCACGCCTTGAGCCTGAGCCGCGATGGTTCATTTGGCAGGTCGTAAGCAACAATCACCCATCTTTCGGGCGCAGGCTCGTCTACCATGCTTGATGCCGGAACGCCCGGAGTATCCGATTTAAGCGTATCAAGCGCCAAATGGGAGTAAATAGATGTAACTACTGTTACACTTATATGTTTCGCGCTGCTGCGCGAACGTGTATGAGAGGCATGAGATTCGCAGGGCTGGCTGCCCTAGTCTTCGCTTTCCCGTTGCTAGCGGTGACTCTGGTCACGAACCTCGCGCTCGTCCCCGCGTCGGGAGGGGGGTCGAGCTACATCACGGTCGGTGCGGGCATCACGGGAAATAGCATAGCAGTGATGCCGAGCGCGGTCAATGGGCCCAGTGCCCTGGAGCTGGTGGCGCTGGCTGCAATCCTCGCGTCCGCGACTGCAGTCGGTGCGTGGCGGCTGAACAAGCGTAGGAGAAGAGACGAGTATTACTGGCACCGTGAGCAGCCGAAGATAAGCCCTTACGTGTCTCTGGCTTTGTTAGCCGTCGGTATCGTTTCCATCTATGGCCTGTTTCTGCTCGCTGAGGAGGGTCAAACCCTACTGACCGGGGGCCAAACGACGAGCCTACCCTCGGGTTTGCCGTATCTCGCTCCTCTGGCTGTCGCCGCGGGCTCAGTGGTGGCCCTCTTGGTATCTGTTTCGGCGTACAGGTCAGCCCGCATCGCCTCGCGAGAGCGCCCCGATGCACCATTGGACAGGGAGGAAGTCTCAAGGATTCTCGGTGACGCAGCGGATCAGCTTCACCTGAGCTCCGACTACAGAAGTACCATACTTCGATGCTATGTTGCCATATGTGAGGTCCTCGACAGGGATGGGACTGGGGAAAATTCGAGTCTTACCGCGCGAGAATTCGAATCCCAGATGGCAACCAGACTCGGTATCAGCAGCCCTTATCTCCACGAGGCCACTCTCCTCTTTGAGAAGGCGAGGTACAGTACGGCCGTGATACGCGAAGAAGACTGCAATCAGTCTCGGCTCTGCCTGCACAAACTTAGCGAACAGATCACGGCGCCGCGGGTGTAAAGTGGGAAGGTGATACCATGACAAACCGGACCACATTCGCGGTCTTCGTGGTTTTCCTCGGACCCCTCATTCTTGCAGACGCGTATGGCGTGGCATCTCTAACTGTCAATGCGGTGGTCATATCGCTCGCCGCGATTCTGGTATTGTCCATCCAAGCTAATGCCGGTACCCGGCTGTCGTCTTGGCTAATCAATAGCGTCTCACAGGAAAACCACCCGATTGGACCTCTAAAGCAAATGACGCTTCGCGTAAGTAGTGCAGCAGCAGGCTATTCATATTCCCGCGAAGAGATTGCAAACATCCTGGCGACGGACTTCGCCGCCCGGTCGGAGAGGTCCTTGCAGCCCGGCGGCCATTCAATCCGGGAAGGTCGCGAGAGGCTGAAGAACTTGGCAGCAGGTAACCACAGTCTGGCCGAAGTCTTCGACAAGCATCCTCAGGCAGCGCCTACCCGCTTCAGGCTCGGACGGAAAGAGGAAGCCTCGGAGTATCTGGTCGGTCTCGAGGCCGCAATACGGCTGGTCAGGGGGAACGAGTAGCTTGGAAGAGGAGTCTGCGCGGTGCTCTCGCATACTGAACGAGCTCTCCCAGGTGATCGTAGGCAAGCGCGATGCACTCGAAACAGTTATGCTCTCGATACTCGCGAACGGTCACGTCCTGATCGAGGACTACCCCGGGCTCGCTAAGACACTGATGGCGAAATCCTTCGCCGCCGTGCTCGGACTGGAGTTCAGGAGAATCCAGTTCACTCCCGATTTGCTCCCGGCCGACATCACCGGTAACTATGTCCTGAACAGGACCACCTCCCAGTTCGAGCTGAGAAAGGGGCCGATTTTCTCGAACATCCTCCTTGCAGACGAAGTCAACCGTGCACCGCCACGGACGCAGTCCGCTCTCCTGGAGGCGATGCAGGAGAAGCAGGTGACAATCGAGGGCGTCACGATGAAGCTGCCGGACCCGTTCCTGGTAGTCGCCACACAGAATCCGATAGAATACGAAGGGACCTACCCCCTTCCTGAAGCTCAGCTCGATCGCTTCATCGTGAAGATGGGGGTCGGCTACCCTTCTCCAGACGAGGAACTTGAGATGATCGAGAGGAGGAACGCCCGCAGGTCCGACGAGCCCGAGATGGAACGCGTCTCAACACGCGAAGACATCCTGGAGATGCAGCGGCATGTAGAGGACGTCCATGTCGAAGAGGCGGTGGAGAGATATGTCGTTGAGATAGTGCAAAGGACCAGGTCGCACAAGGCCGTCGAGATCGGGGCGAGTCCCAGAGGGTCCCTCGCCATAGTCAAGCTCTCCAAGGCGAACGCGTGGTTGAACGGAAGAGATTACGTGATACCTGATGACGTGAAACGAGTGGCTGCTCCGGCCCTTTCACACAGGCTAATTCTGAAGCCGGAGGGCTGGCTCAAAGGAGAAAAGACGGGAGCGATAATAGAAGAGATACTTCGGGACGTCCAGGTGCCGAAGGCGAGCTGATTGATCGCCAGGACGGTGGCGCTCGTGGGTGCCTCCGCGATTTTTCTAATGGTCGCGGGAGTGGCATTCCGGGACGCGTACCTCATTGTCGGCTCTGTCCCGCTCCTCATGTTCATCGTCCTCGGGCACCTGGTTGAAAGCAGACCGCACCTGGAGGTGAAGGTACAGCACGCTTCCCCCGAGGGGGGCATCTATGAAGGCGAGACTGCGGAAATCAGGGTCAGAATCAGGAATGTCGGGCACGACATAGATGTCATCGAGGTGCTCGACAGCCTACCTGAGGAGCTTACTCTCGAGTCAGGCACGAACCATTTCGTCGGTGCGGTGAGAAGCGGCGGATATATTGAGTTCGGTTTCATGGTCAGACCAAGGGTCTTTGGGGTCTTTCGCTGTGGCCCGATACGAGTCAGAAGCCTTGACACGCTCGGGCTATTCGTCGAAGAGAAGGTCATCCAGTCGTATGCAGACCTCAAGGTCTATCCAGAGGTTCAGCACGTGAGCCAGCTTCACATCAAGCCGCGCAACGCCCGCAGCTGGTCCGGGGAGATCCTGACCCGCAGATCAGGAACAGGCTCGGAATTCTATGGACTAAGAGAATACTCGCCAAGCGATTCGTTCAGGCGGATTAACTGGAAGGCGTCCTCTCGTTCCGAGGAGTTGCTGAGTAACCAATTCATGAGCGAGTTTGGAGGAGACACGATAATCGCCCTCGACCTGAGGTCGGTGTCGGTCCTGGGTGTTCCTCCGGAATCTACCGCAACATATGCGACGAGGGCGGCCGCCATGGTCGCATATCGGCTCCTCAGGGACAGGAACAGAGTTGGCCTGATAGTTCTTGGAAACCGTCTTGAGAAAGTACGCCCCGGGTTCGGTCGGAGACAGTTCGACAGGCTGCTCACGAGCTTGGTTGAGACAAAGCCTGGTGATGGCTGGGAGATTGGAAACCTCGCCGGGTATCTTTCCTTCTTCTTCTCGCGAATGACCCAGGTCGTGATGATTTCGACGCTCATGGATGCCAAGTCATACGAGAGCGTCATACAGATAGCGTCAAACGGTTATCCGGTGTTCGTAATATCGCCCTCGCCGCTCGAACTTGAGAGGACGGGACGCGAAGGCGGACGGGTCGAAAAGGTGGCTGAGGACCTCCTCAGGCTCGAGAGGGACACGAGAATATCCATCTTGAGAAGATACGCGACGGTCATTGACTGGAACGTGAGGGAACCATTGAGCCGTGCTGTGCGGCAAGCGCACCCTGAGGCGGCGAGGGCCAGATGACAAACCGCCTCGCCCTTTCTAGGCTCGCCCTGGCAGCGGTCTACCTAACCCTTTCAGCATGGACAGCTCTTGCCATCGCGGTGCGGTATGAGGTGCTACTCTACTCAATTGTGGCCAGCCTTCTTTTGTTCGCAGGGGCGAACGCTCTGAAACGAGGAGACTTGCTTCTGGGATCGTGGCTATGGATGGGTGCCAATTTTGTGATAGGCGAATCGACCCTTGTTTCAGGGACGGGCTACCTGTGGATCGTACTCTCTGTGATGATCGTCTTTGCGGCGGGAGAGGTCTCAAACTTCTTGGAGTTTCTCTATCCAATGCGCACGGGAACCAGCAAGATCGACGTTCAGGACTATGAGAGAAGATGGGCACTCCTCAGAAGGCACGTACGTTCTGTTATCCTGCTCTCGGGTTCGAGCACAATATTGGGACTGATCGGCATCGCACTGGCAAGCCCCTTGGCTCTCGTCTCAAATCCGTTGTTGGCTGTCGGCGTGTCGCTTTCCCTTGTCCTGGCGCTAGCGGCAGCCGTGAGTCTTGAATGGCGGTCTAATAAGCCCGAACGTAGCCCTCCGATATAGTCGTCTTCCTGTCTGGCAGACCCCTGCTGGCGGTTCGTATGGAGAGGGGTTCGTCGTCTCGCAGACATTCCTGGCACCAATAATATAAGTGACATGTAACTGTGGTTACACATAAATGACCGACAAGAGCGGATGGGGCCGCTCCGATTCCATAGAGCAGAAAAAACCGGAGGACCGATCGCCCACCATCGAGAAGGACTTTGAGAGCACGTCTAGGAGAGTATTTGCGCAATACACTGATCCCTACAGCAAAGCGGCCGAAGAAGCGAGAATGCTATGGCTGGCATGGAGAGGAGACGAAAAGTACGTCGAGGTATATCTGGGCGACCAGGCCGGCCGCCAGTCGTCCTGGCAATTCTGCGACTATCATGACCTTCCCGGCATGATTCGGCGGTACAAGCACGTGGAAGCCAGGCCTGTATATGCTCCCTTCGCCGACCATGTTCTCGCGTTCTTGGTCGTCTTGTTCCAACGGGAAGTAGGAAAGAGCCCTGGGGCTGACGTCTATTCGAGATCAAGTGACCCGAAAATCATAGGGTTTGTAGACAAGAAGATAGACTGCTCCGTAGCCTACGACGTGGCAAAAGACGGATCAGAGGTCGTGGCAGACTGGGCCAGGAGACCAGGTGACGTGCTCAAGACCCGGACCATGAGCGTCTCCCCAGACCGATTCTCGTTCTTCGATTACACAAGGGTCGGGGACAAGACCCCCTTAGCTTCTAGGGGCTTCATCTACGTCTTCAAGAAGCAGGATCGTCTTGCCGCGAGACGGAAGAATAGACAGTCCGCGGTGAGATGGATCATGTCGGGCTGAACTCTGCTCAGCCTCGCACAAGCGTTCCCTCGCTACATCAGCAATAGCACGAGCTGCCACCAGTTAGTTGCCAGCTCGCTGTTCACACCATCGTGGGGCATCAGAACATATCCGCGCTCATTCAACTTTACGCCGACGATTTTGTAAACTTCTTCTGGCATTTCGACGTCGGTTTCCACGGCCGACCCAGAACAAGACTCGCAACTTGAACCGGTGGGGTGCAGGTGAAATTGGCTACGGTCACGTCTGTCACGATACACGTCGAAACCCATGGACGCCGGCGGCTTCGACAGAAATTTAAATGTAACCATCGTTACATCCAACATCGAGGGATGGGACACGAACGACAACCACAGACGAGTTCTGGAGACATACATCAACAACACGGAGGAAAGCTTACGGGAGATTCAGGACGAAATCGGCGCCCAGAGCGACGGGACGCTCTTGGTTCACGACCTCAAGCCCGACATCAGCGAGAAGACGCGAGCGCGTCTGCTGCAAGGTATCGCAGACATGCTTGGAGCGATCAAATCCATGAAGCGTGAATATGCGCTCGAGGCACAGGAAGGGTCGCTGAGAAAGCACGTGAACAACCTGCTTCTAGACGTCGAAATCACGGTCGACGAGCTAAGAGCGTCGAGTCTCGAGAACTATGGTCCGATGACGCGGGCTGACAAGGACAGGCTCGAACCGGAGATAGGTAACCTATTGAGAATCTTGAATGGTCTCTTCTCGGTTCTCGCCGACAAAGACGCCTAGGCCATCGCTCCGGTTCGTAGTATCCCCGACAGCAGCTCGTACGTCGCCTGCTCTGTCTTCAGAAGGTCCTTCAGTGCGACGAGCGTCTCTTCTATATCGTAACTGACTCTCTCAAACGCTACGGTTCTCATCTCCGTATCCAGGACCGCATAGGAGGCTCGGGGGTCCCCATCCTTCGGCATCCCCACACTTCCGGGATTGACGACCCATGTCTTTCCGTTCTTCACTTCGTACGCCACATGGGTATGACCGAGCAGAAGCAAATCCGCTCCGTTCATGTCAAGATGTGCTGCCTCTTCCTTGGTTACATACCTGTAGAGCGCGTCGTCGGGAGCGCCGTGCACCGCCTTGACGCGGAACCCGTCGTAGTCAATTTCTAGTTTGCGGTCTGCCTTGCCAAGTATCTCCAGCGCGCTTTCCGGCATGTCGGGCAAAGTGATCAGTCTCCTAGTTACGATTGAGGCGTTGTGCATCGGTTTGCTACTTCGACAGTCGGTTCCAAAAGCCGCTGCGGCATCGTGATTTCCCAGCAATCTCTTCGCCTTGGAGTACCTCAAGACGACCCAGGTGTCGAAGGGACTCGGCCCGTAGTCGACTACGTCGCCCAGAAAGAGGATTTCGTCGTAACTTGCGTGGTTAAGGACGCTCTCCAGAGCCAGAAGGTTCGAGTGAATGTCCGAAATCAGCAGAACTTTCACCGTATCACCGAAACGCGGCGCCTTACTCAGCGATTTAAATGTAACTATCGTTACATTTAAGTTGATGCTCTAGCTGGGGAAGTTCGACTTCCAATGAATGAAGGAGAGAGGGTGGAAGACTCGGACGAGAGCCATCAGGGCCTCGAGGACGGGTGGAAAGAAGCGTCCGGGGAGGACTAGGAGAGGGTCGATTTATTGATGCACCTTACAAAATCGGGTGTACACCAGCAGAACGAGGCGAAGTTGACCAAAGCGACTGCCACTCTCAGGCAGGTGACGACACTGCCCGGACTTCCCAAGAACGTAAGGTCATCGGTCTGGAATGCGCTGAAGCTGCTGGACGACGAAAAGGTTTCTCTCGGACTGAGAGCAGTGAACGCAATAAGTTCGCTCGACGGAGTCGGCCAAGAACCATCTCTCCCATCCTACGCGCGCGTGGAGATCTGGTCGGCAGTCTCGGACCTCGAGTCAATTCGTGACTAGAGAATGTCGTGTACCAATCCCTTTCAGAAGCGGCGGTTCCTCATCGCATCCCCCGCATCCTTGAGCATTTTCTGCGCCACGACGGGCATGTTGTCGAACTTGACGGAGGGGTTCACCCAGGCAAAATCAATCACCTCTGCCGACGCCTGTATCAGCGTGCCCGATGTCGGCCGACCGAGATAACAGATTATGACGTAGTGCCTCCTTGTACCCTTTTCCTTTACAAAATCTTCAAAGAAGCCGACAGGCTGCAGAATCTCCACGTCGATCCCCAACTCCTCTCTGACTTCTCTTCTGGCGGCATCGACCAGTGACTCGTCTTCTTTCACATACCCCTGGGGCAGGACCCATTCTCTGTTGTATGGATGGTCCTCCTCTCTGACCACAAGAATCTTCGCGCGCTGGACGATGGCAGTCGCCACCAGGACTACGGTGTCCTGATCCGGGAACTCCGTTCCTTTGCGAGTTTCCTGCACCTGATTCTCGAGTGAAGCGGGAGCTGTAACATACTTAAATGTAACGCGAGTTACATTCCGCATGAGCGGCCATGGGCGGCAGCGCGATGGGTCATCAGTCGCTGAGCTAGCAGCCGCGGCTGTGGAGTGGAATTGGAGTCAACCGAGCAAGACCGCCCGAAAGAGATAGGCGTGATCCAGGACAGTCTGGACGTCCTCAAGAAGATTGCTGCCAGCAAGCCCGTCATGGACGGTGAAACGCCTCTGGCGGACTATATCGAAGAGCTTCGTCAGAAGCTGTCAAGCGAAGATGTGTACTTGGCCACATTGGGCTTGTTCAAGCGCGGCAAGTCCACATTGATTAACGCCCTACTCCAGTCGGACGTCTTACCATCCGGCGTGGTTCCTGTCACATCGGTGATAACAAAGGTAAGGTACGCCGAGGTGGAGAGCGCGACGATATTCTTCGGAGACGGCCAAGTCAAGGAAGTTCCCCTCTCAGAACTTTCCGCGTTCGTAACAGAGAAGGGCAACCCAGGAAACGTCAGGCGCGTCCGCGAAGCTTGCGTGAGCGTGCGGTCGCCCTTTCTCAGAGAAAACGACGTCACTATCATCGACACGCCAGGTGTCGGATCCACCTATCTGGAGGGCACTGAGGCCACCTACAGGTTCCTGGAAAGTGTTGACGCAAGCCTGTTCGTTCTTGCTGTCGATCCACCGATAAGCAAGGAGGAGGTCGAGCTGCTCACTGCGGCGACAAAGTACGCCAAGAAGACGGTGTTCGTCCTGAACAAGAAAGACTACGTAGCGCCGGACATTTTACAGGAAGCGCTAGATTTTTGTCGCCAAGTCATTCAATCATCACTCGCTCTCGAGGATGTCAAAGTCCAACCTGTTTCGGCGAAACTTGCACTAGAGGGTTACCTATCGGGCGACCGCGCAAAGACCGCGCAAAGCGGGATTACGGAGCTCAAGTCGACGCTGAGAGACGTTCTCGGTCAGGAAAGGCAGGATATCCTCGTAGCGTCGGTTTCCTCGAAGTCACTTGAGGTCGCCCGAGGGCTTTCTGTCTCGCAGGAAATCGCGATAAAATCCGCCAGGATGCCACTCGGGGAACTTGAACAGGCCCTTGTGGCAATAGACACCTTCCTGCGGTCGATGGACTCAAGGGCGCGTGAAATCTTCTATCTTCTGGATGGGAAGTCGAAGGAAATTGTCCAGACTCTGGATGAGGACCTTGCGCGCTTCAAAACGGAACGAGGTCCCGAGTTCGTCGCCATGATGGAATCCTTTGCCCGCGGTCTATTGGCGTCGAACAAAGGGAGTTCAAGACAGATAACGAACGAGGTGGAGAGCAAGCTTAGGGAATCCCTGAGAGACGCGTACTCAGATTTCCTGTCATCGGAGACCCCAAAGATCGATGAGAGATTTGTAAACCTGGTGAACACTTTCAACAGCGACATAGAGGACTTGGCGGCTGAAGCGCGTCGAAAGATGTCGTCCGCGTTCGGCATCGACATGGAAGGCCGAACACGTGATATCGACCTGGTCTCCGAACATAAATTCTATTTTCGGATCGACCCGCTGTTTCGTTCGGACCCGATGTTGATGACGGAGATTCCCACGCTGCTTCCCAAATTCATGTTCAAAGGAACATTCCTCAAGAAGGTCACGGAAAAGGCAGCGAAGGAATTTGATAGTACAGCCGGCAGAATAAGGTACGACTACTTCATGGTGAGGCTTGACAAGGGGCTGATAGAACTGAAACGTAACCTCAGACAATATCTGGATGGGTCGATACTCACGGCAAGGAATGCGATGGCCGAGGGAAGCGAGATTCGCAGGCTTAGCGAAGCGGAAATGGAGAGGAAGCTGAGCGGACTGCGCGAAACCCAAGAAAGGATCCGTACAGTCGAGAGGAGCCTAGAAGAGCTGCTGCTGTCACGCGAAAGAACGGTCGCGAAACCGCAGGAAGTCTAGTATCAGGTACCTATCCGGTTCAAAGGGGCGTCGTTCCCGATCTCCTCTTCAATACGCAAGAGCTCGTTGTACTTGGACACCCTTTCGCCCCTCGCCGGCGCCCCCGTCTTGATGAACTGACTGCCGACGGCCGTGGCAAGGTGGGCTATGAAGACGTCCTCAGTTTCGCCTGACCTGTGTGAGATTACTGTCGACAGCCCGGCCTTCTGCGATAGCTTAATCGCTTCCAGTGTTTCGGTCACAGTTCCGATTTGATTTGGTTTTATGAGAACGGCAGTACTTGCGCGCTTCTTTATTCCTGTCCTTATGCGGTCTGGGTTCGTGACGTAGATGTCGTCACCGATGACCATCGCCGTGCCCTCCAGCTTTTTCGTGAGATGGCTGAAATCGGAGAACGCTTCCTCGTGGAACGGATCCTCCAGCGTCAGTAACCGGTAGGTTCGCACCAGATCCACATAGAAGTCTTCGAGCTCTCCGGCGTTCAATGCCCTGCCATCGACGAGGTATACCGACTTCTCGCTATCGTAGAATTCTGACGAGGCCGGGTCGATGCCTAGCCGAACATCCGATTGAGAGAATCCCGACTGAGAAATGGCTCTTGATATGACGTCCAGGGCATCACGAGTCAGCTTGAGCGGAGGCGCGTATCCTCCCTCATCGCCGACGTTCACCGCATAGGGACCAAATTCCTTCCTGAGGATTTGCTTGAGGACGTGATAGACCTCTGCCCCGAACCGGACCGCTTCCCCGAAAGTCTTCGCCCCGACGGGTTCTATGAGAAACTCCTGTACTGCCAGGTCGTTACCAGCGTGTTTTCCCCCGTTTATCACGTTCATCATGGGAACAGGAAGCACGTAGCGGTCTTTGGGGACGAGATACCGAAAAAGGGGTTCGCCACGTTCTTGCGCCGCGGCTCGCGCAGTCGCCATGGAAACTGCAAGGATGGCGTTCGCGCCCAGTTTCTTTTTCTCTTTGGTGCCGTCCATGCGAATCATAATACTGTCGGCTTCCTCGAAATCGCAGTCAATCCCCGCAAGCCTTGGACCTATCACCGTGTTTACGTTGGAGACAGCCCGCGATACCCCCAGTCCTCCGAAGCGATTTCTGTCACCATCTCTTAGTTCAACGGCCTCGTGCGCCCCTGTGGAAGCTCCCGAGGGCACTGCAGCCCGCCCCAACGACCCGCTGCGGGTCCAGACCTCAGCTTCGACCGTAGGGTTTCCTCTGGAGTCAAGAATCTGCCTTGCGTGGACTCCCTGAATCGTCGGTCGGCCAGCCGAGCCTTCACGTTTTCTTGCGCGTACGGCATTCATAGGTTGATTTCCTCCCGGCGACTCGAGTCCTGCGTCACGGTTGAAGTCAATGAATCAGCTTGCGATGTCGAGTGGGAACTATCGTATCGGAAGCTTCGCATGTAGACGCAGTCGCTGGGAGGGATGGAAAAGTCTCTGGAAGAATATGCCTGTTTCCCGAGCAGCCTCGAATCTATGCCCTTCACGATCACAATCGGGGTCGACTCATTCGCTTCTCCCATGACGAGTTGCGCTCCGGTGCACAGGTCGTCGGCAATCGCCTGCCTGGTGACCTTCAGTGGATGCCCGAATAAGTCCGGCTTCCCCCTCATGTCCCGAATCGCCTCGAACCCGACGGCGGCGAGCGCCACTCCGGTTGTTCCCATGCGGGTCGGCATCAGTCTGCTGTCTGAAACCACAACCCCTACGCTGACCCCGTACTGCGACTTGATGGATTCGACGATCTGAATGGCCGACTGGAGCGGGTCAGAAGGATAGAGCACCACCCTTCCCAGTTCAATATTGGACTTGTCAATTCCCGCATTCGGTGTCAGCAGCCCGTCGCGGAGGGTCAGTATGAATCCGGGAACGCCTCCAATGACTTCATCAGACTCCCTAAGGATGAGTTCGCATAATTCTGCAGGTACATCGTACTGCTGGGCGAGCTGGCGAGCGCGGTCTCCGGGCAATATCGAATGCAGGGACAAAGTCCTACCCTCGGAGATGGCCATGAACTTGCTGGAGATGACGAGGATGTCGCCGTCTTGCAAGGACGCGCCTATTTGCCTGTTGACTAGCTCCCTCAGGTCGAAGGCGGAGTTCTTTCTGTCCGACCTCACCGGCGTAAATGTAATCACGGTTACCTTTTACAAGCGCGCATAGATAAAATGCTCGAAAACTATCGTCGGCCTAGACGAGACTTTACACCAACACTGTCCTAACCCTCTCCAATCTTTTCCGGGGGCCGAACAGCTCCTTACAGGCAGCGGTGGCGCGGTGATTCTCAATTCCGGTACGCCCGTCCATCCTATGTCGAGACACGCGGAGAGCTTCGCGATGACGGTGGCGAACTATGGACCGGATATGGACCGGAGCGATAGAGTACGACATGCCATACGTTTATGAGACCGAGAGCACGATTTGAATAGAGGTTCCGCGAACACTTCTTCTCCATGGCGCTCAAGGCGCCCCTTCGTCTTCCGCCGCGATCACAATCGTCTTTACCGTCTCACCCGGCACGTACAACCATACGATTCTTCCCACAGCAGGTATCCCGTGGTCAGCCAGCACAACAGGAACGGTCGCAGTCACCGGTGCGAATGCGGGCGCACAGATGACGGCAGAATGCCACCCATGGCGCCTGTTGGACAAACCTATATCACAAGAGTAACTTTCTCTCTACGGAGGTTGGTAATGTGGAAATCCTGCCGACCGCGGGCTTCAGCCGCGTTGTGATAACTATCGTTGTGGCTGCACTCGTTATCTCCGCAGTCGTGCTCTCCTATTCGGTGCTCGAGACGAGCAGCAAGACAACCACCGTGGTCAGCATCTCAACAGTTACTGTTACAGGATCAACCTATGTTCAAGTTGAGACTACGGTCACAACGTCGACAATCTATCAGACGCTTGCGTGTGTCGCACCATCTTCAAATGCCACAGTCTCCTATACGACGAACTGCGAGACCGGGATGACCCTGGGACTTTCGGTCGTCAACCCGACAGTTCCTGTGGGAAGCAATGAAACGGTCATCGTTTCGCTGACAAACCCCGTAGCGCAACAGAGGACGGTCAACTACACAGGCCTTCCGACTCTGCCTTCCGGGTTTCCCTCGCCGAATGACGCGTTCGCCCAAGCAGACTACAAGTTCCCAGCACTCTCAAGCTGCCTGTTGCCGTCCGGCTACGCGCCGGAGTTTGTGGCCCTGCTCAACGGCTCCGGTTATGCGATGCAGCTGAATGACGTCAATGGTACCAAGACAGTTTGCACAATCAATTTCCCCCAAAACCAGTCGTACAGGTTTGGTGCCTCTCAAGAGATCGTGGAGAGCTTTAGCATCGGAGGCTACTGGACGAGCCCGGATACGAACGAACCCTGGCTTAATGCAACATACCATCAATTGACGCCCGGGCATTACAGCGTCGTGGCATTCAATCTCTGGGATGAATTAATCGAATGCAACTTCACCGTGTCGCTCATCCTCTGATGCAAAAGTTACCTTCGTCCGACCCTCCGTCCTCTTCATCTATCCACCACCCACGCGCTGTTAGTCGCGGCTGCAATCTTCCACCCGATGATCGACGCGCATACGCTGCTCCCCACCCCGCCTCCAGTAGAACAGCTCCGGCCGCCCCACGGCTTGGGACCGAAAAATGAAATCAGACATCAGAACATTGTACTAAACCAATAAAAATTGCTTGTGAGGAGCCCCATAAACTGTCGCAATGACAAAATACGTCAAAGCCGACAAGTTGCTGCACAAAGCAATCGATGTTTCGCAGTCGGTGATTTTTGAGCTTGAGCTCTTGGGGCCTAGGTCGCCCGACTCAGAATTCAATGCTTCGATAAGAAAACTGGAAAAACGCATGCACAAGCAAGCGAAGCTCATAACGAACGCGCGACGGGAGTTGTGGGCATCGGCGCCCGCGGATTCTGTATCTCGACTGGATCAAGAGAACTGAACGAGTGGACGCCCACTGGACCGCGGTTAGGCGCGGATGTCATCAAAGTGGGAACTGCTTTCTTCATTCGGACATAACTATTAATGAGAACCGACGACGAAACTATTCCGCTTCGGACCTTGGAAACCTCGGATGGTCGGCGCAGCTATCTGACTCCTGTCAGCATAGTCATAGCGGGGATCCTTATTGCTGCAAGCCTGTATTTTGTCGCCGTCACCGGTACGACTAGAGCAACGACGGAAACCGTCACACTACCCGGCGTGACGTCCACAGCCGTCTCGACTATTGTTTCGACCTCAACTGTCACCGTGACAAGCAATCATACGGCCAGCCCTTCCCCTGTCAATCTCACGGCCTCGTTCGACGTATGGACGGTCAACGCCTACCTCGATGCCACAGTAGCGTCACAGGGCCAGCAGCTGAATTTCACCTTCTACGTCGAAAACACGTCGACTCAGAACGAGTCAATTGCGGTCGCGGATCCCCTGGCCAATCCGGAGATCTATTCGCAGGCAGGTGTGCTCGTCTGGAGCTACCAGCAATCGGCTACCACCGCGATCCAGCAGATAGCGCCCGGGGGGAGAATCTACGGCCAGTTGCTCGTCCCCACTTCAGAACTTCAGGCAGGCCAGACCTACATTTTCACGAGCTCCCCGAACATCGGGACCAATACGAGCCCGGCTACGATCCCCATCGGCCAGTATCTGCAGGTCTATGCTGAAATCACAATTCTTCCCTCCCAGGCCTAAGGCTCATTGGCTGCTCTGCATCTGGACTTCGTCGGTCTTTGACTGTGGAGCCGGGATAACGAAAAGGTCGATGTGACCGCATGATCTGCACCAGTACAATGTGAAAAGCGTGTCGTAGAGGTCTTCCCTCGTCCCCGACCCCTGGTCCAGCATCTTCGCGAGCTTGGCGACCTGGTAGAGGGGGACATCCCCACTGGTAGCGACGGTCGATTCGTTCCCGCAGCTCGAGCACCTTCTGGTCGACGTCCCACTCTTCCCTCCTTTCCCAGACCTACGGGGTCGCTTCAATATAAGACACTGCGTCTTACTCTATCCCTTTCTCGTTGGATGCTCATCTGCATTTGAAACGTTGATTATGTAAAATATGCAAAAACTGGCCTACGGTACAATCTGATAGATTTGTAATCTATGCGCCAAATTCATCCAGATTATCAATGAAATCTAGAGCAGTGCACCGGAACATCAGTGCTCCGGCTCAGGTTCTGGGACGGTCCCGGTTATGGCAGAGTTATGGTTTCGTTACTGGTGACGCTGAGCGGCCTGAACGTTGCCGACCTCGTCACCACCAGGGTCGCGCTTGACGATGGCCTCGCGGAGGGGAACGGCATTCTTCTGAGCGTCTCCTCGCTCATAGGGACCAACGTGATCGTATCGCTGCTCCTCATCAAGGCGGTCTATATCTCTGCGGCGGTTGTGGTGACTGCCTTGGGAGTCAGGAGCAGGGCGGCGGTACTGAGGTCGCGGATATTCATCCTCCTGCTCGTGCTCACCGTGCTCATAGGCGCCGTCGTGGCAAACAACCTCTACCTCATCGGGCAGACCTAGCGGTCCTTGCTGACCGCAAGATAGTGCTCGTTGAAGCTCTCGATGATATCCTGTGGTGTCGCATCACCCACCGTGATTACCTCTTCATTCCTGCTCAGAGACTCGGGTTGCGCCTTGATATCCTTCCCGCTGAGGATATCGAAGAACCGCGTCTCCACGACCGGCGACGCGTTCGTGTCACCGCTGTCGACCGTTACCCTGTAACTGAGCTGGAGCTTTCCCCGCCTGACGACCATGATTCGGGCGGTGCCCCCAGAGTACTCCACGTAGACCATCCTGCCGGGTCCCTCGAGCTTATCCCTGATCGCGCTGAAAGCGACGAGGACGACCCTGGCGATGAAATCAGACCCGTTATCGGACATCGTTCTCACTTGTCTACGAAGAAAAAGTCCAGATGACCTACCTTCCCGGACTCGACCTCGACGTCCTGGGTGGCGGTGAGGCCGCCGAAACTGACGCTCACCTTGTGGCTGCCAGCCCTGACGATGGCCAGGTACAGCCAGGCGGTCGCCGTGCCTCCCTCGAGCGGAGCGATCCTCGACACCACGTCGTCGACGTTCACAGAGGGCTCGAGGTTG
>JASHPA010000190.1 GCA_030038365.1 Nitrososphaerales archaeon | reverse complement strand
CGAGGGGGAGGTCTTCGGCCTGCTTGGACCGAATGGAGCAGGGAAGACGACGCTCATCCGCATACTCACCACGTTGCTCCTGCCGACTTCGGGTACGGCCCTGGTCGCCGGCTATGATGTAATCAACCATCCCGAGCAGGTGCGCCCCTTCATCGGCGTGGCCAGTGGCTCCGAGAGAGCCGGATACGACTTCGTCTCCGCCAGGGGCAACCTTTGGTTCTTCTCCCAACTCTACGGTCTTACTACAGAGGAGGCGAACGAGAGGATTGCTAGGCTAGCTTCCGCTCTAGGCCTGACCGAGTATCTGGACAGGAAGATGTACACGCTCTCCACGGGCTACAGGCAGCGCGTCATCATAGCGCGCGGGCTGATTAACGATCCGCGCGTTGTCTTCATGGACGAGCCCACCTCTGGCCTCGACGTGATGACCGCCAGGAGCATCCGCGAGTTCATCCGGAACCAGGCGCTGTCATCGAAGAGGACGGTCTTCCTGGCTACGCACAACATGCTTGAGGGGGAGACGATATGCGACCGGGTCGCCATCATCGACAGGGGCAGGATACTCGCCTGTGACACCCCGGCAGCGCTGAAGAGGCAGGTAGGGGTTCCGTCGTTCGTGATGGAGGTCACCCCTGAAGGGCCGGTCGAATTCCTCTCCTCGGTGCGAGGCGTGACGGGCGTCACGGCAACCAACGACAGCGAGAGGGACATGGCACGGGTGAAGGTGATAGTAGACGACGAGACCGCCGGCGAGAGGGCCAGGGATGCCGTAGAGGCGCACGGCATGAAGGTGGTCTCCTCTTGGAGGCAGGAGGCAAGCCTCGAAGAGGTCTTCGTGAAGTTCGTGGGAAGGGGGTTCGTCGAACGTGACATGGAGACAAACGGGTAACCTCTGGCTCAGGACCGCGTACGCCAGGGCCTGGATTCGCCTCAGGAGCATCTACGGCGAACCCCTGTGGCTCGTTGTGGGAGTGGTCTTTCCGCTCTTCACATCTTTCGCGTTGGCATTCCTCTACACGAGCTCAGGGAGCGCGGCGTTGGCTGGGTTCGCAATACTCGGGGGCGTAATGGTATCGTTCTGGAGTAACGTCATCTGGTCGATGGCCAGTCAGTTCTATTGGGACAAGCAGGAAGGCATGTTCGAGATTTACCTGGTCTCCCCCGCTCCCATGACGGGCATCCTCGTGGGGATGTCGATAGGAGGCTTCGCCGCGACGGGACCTTCGGCTCTCTTCGTAGCGGTGGTCGGCTGGCACTTCTTCGGCTCGAGCGTCACCCCGTCCTGGCTGCTACTGGGGGTCGCCTTTCTTCTCACGATTTCCGCGCTCTATGCCCTCGGGATGCTCCTCGCGTCGCTCTATCTCGTCTATGGAAGGAACGTCGAAGCGATAAACGATACGGCGAGGGACTCGGTCTCTCTGATTTCGGGCGTCTACTTCCCTACGATAGGCATCGGCTCGCCCTTCCCGCTGGCGTTGCAGGCTGCCGTGTCGCTAGTCCCACTGACGATAGGAATGGACGCCATCCGGAGGGCCCTCTTCTATCCTGCCGATGTATTGCAGATCTCAGAGGAGCTAGCCGTTCTCGCAGTCATGGCACTCGTCCTTCTGTTGCTCTCGGTATGGTCGGTCAGGTACCTGCGGACTAAGGGAAGGAGGGACGGCACCCTGGTGGTGAAGATGAGCTGAGCGGCGCGAGGGCGGTCTTCGCTGCCGTATGGATGGGGTGGCAGAGGGAGGTGGGCTGGGGGAACCCCGCGCTCAGTCTCCTGCTGCGCGCCGTGGCTCCCATCGCTGCGGCGCTGACCATAGTCTTCGTCTACTGGTTCGGCTCGAGCCAGGCTGGCGTCTTCGCGCCGCAGCAGCTCGCCTACGTGGCGGTCGGCGCGTCGCTCTATGGCCAGATCAGCCTCTATGCATGGGTACCGAGCGCCGCGATCTCCGAGGGGAAGAACACACAGCTCTACCCCCTGGTCTACATCTCATCCACCTCTTCATTCCCATACCTGCTGGGTCGCTGCATCGCGTCTTTCCTTGAGTCCCTGCCGGTGGTGTTCATCTCCCTGGTCGTCTGCGCGGGCGTGTCTGTCGCAGCCTTTCACTCGCAGCTGCCGCTGCTGGTCACGCCCTCCTCCGTCCTCTTGCTGCTGCTCTCAATGCTGACGGCCTTCCCGGCGGCCCTCGGGCTCGGTTACGCGCTCGGCGCCTACTCGATATTCGCGAGCAAGTTCGAGTGGGGTATACCTTCCCTCATCACCGGCAGCCTCATGCTCTTCTCGGAGGCACTCTTCCCGGCGTCTGCCCTCCCGGCGCCTCTCGCCGCAGTCACCAACGGAGACCCCTTCACGTACTTCATGAGGGCATCGCGGGACGCTATAGTGTACGGGTCGATCACCAGCTACATCACCGACCTGTCTTCCTGTGCTGTCCTTGGCCTTGTCTTCATGGTGCTAGGAATCGTAGCCTTTGGCAAGGGACAAGTCAGGGCGAGGCGAAAGGGTTTCATCGACAAGAAAACACAATAGGGATCTTCACATCTCCCTGGGCAGGGCTAATCGTTTATAATCGTCTTCGTAGCACGCACCGACAAGTCTGGTGCTTAAGGTGTCCTTGATTACACGTTCTCCGGTGCCCTCGCTGGCGCTCCTGCCGTTGCTCGCGGTCCTCCTGCTTCTAGCCAGCGCGCCGGTCGCTTCTGGCCTTCGCACACAGAACACTAACCTCCCGTACAGCGAGTCAATCCCGAGTGGTTACTATGACTACTACTCCATCACAACTGTCTCGAGCTCATCCACGGTCAGCTTCGTGGTCTCTAGCAACACGCCCGTCTCGACAGCGCTGATGACATCTTCGCAGTTCTACTCGTTCAACACGACAGCCACGACCGACCTGTCCGACTCGCTCTACTTAGAGAACGCCTCCTCAGCACAGGGCAACCTTCACGAGCCAATAGGGACGTACTACCTGGTCTTGTACGCCTACGGCTCGAACGCAAACGTCTACTACAACTTGGTCTCCTACCCGATAGATCCCTACTACTATCTGCCACTTACCTCTCCGCAGCCCACGGGTATTGCCTCGTTTGGACTCTACAATGAGTCCGGGAGCGCTGTCCCCTACCAGGTCGAGACCGATGAGGTCGTCGGCGTAGGAGACGTTACAGCGCTTCAGGCGTACAACGCAACGGCCGGCTCCGACCAGAGCAACATCTCAGGGGCCACCCTGCAGCTCAATACGGTGCTCCTTGTCAACGAGACAAACGGAAACCAGCAGAGCTACTGGATCCAGAACACGCCCGACTTCGTTACGAGCGCGAATACCGTGGCCTTCGGCGACAATATCTGGAACTTCAGCGTCTCTGGCGTCCTCAGCAACAGCACGATTACCTCATCAAATGGGCCTGACGTGTACACGTTCCCTAACGACGGCTCGACCGGCTACTACTACTCCTACGAGGCAAACAACATCACCTATGCCCTCCCGTTGGGCATCGCTCTCCTGGCGAACGAGACCGTCGAGAGCGGCACTGGCGTCCTCGTCCAGCTCGGAGCGCAGCTGTTCGAGAACGGAGGCCTCGCGGTCACGCCGATCGAGTGGTTCGACAACGCCACGATAAGCGACCCACTCGTGCAGAGCGCGTACTTCTTCGTCTCCGGCAATCAGACCACCCCGGACGGGCTGTATTATGATACTGAACTGGTCTTCGCCGGCGAGAACAACGGTGAGGCGACGGACTTCACGCAGATGAGTTCTTCTCTCGGCATTTTCTTCGATAACTCGACCACCGGGAAGCTTCAATCCTTCCCATCCCTGTACAGCTTCGGGGGCGACACCTCGGAGGCCGCCGACAATCTCCAGGTCGCTTACTCCGGGAACGGGTTCGCACAGATATCCACTGGGACCCCGAACTATGTGTACCTAGGACCCGCATCGGGCAGCATCTCCTTCCCGCTCAGCGCCTTCAGCAATTCCACGACGTCCACGCAGAGTTCCTCCACCTCCTCCGTGACGCAGCCCTTGACCTCTACCACGGTGAGCCAGTCATCCTCATCGAGCTCCTCTATCGCGCTCTCGGCGCCTTCGATCGGAGTAGTCTTCATAGCCGCGACGACCGCTGCGTTGCTCCTCGCGTACGGCTCGCGCCTGAGGGACAAGAGAGCCTCCGCTGCATTAGTTTGAATCTGGGGGAGTCGGGTCTTCCATGGGCGACCTAGCGGGCCGGTAGCTACCGCGTGGCCAGTAACCTCGATCCAGGGGTAATCGCCCTCCTCGACCTTCATTCTCTTTCCCCTTCGGGAGCTCGTGTGCTCTCCGGACACTGACTGCAGGAGAATCGCCGCCGGAGCCATTCTTACACGTTACCAATATGGTCTATAAGAAAAACATGGTGTATATGTTGTTCACCGATGGTCGAGCCTGTCTGGTCCGACGCGTCGTTCCAGGCGGCGTGCTTGCAGTCATGGCCAGAGCGTCCTTGTCCTCAGCCCCGCTGCGATGGTCGTGGCGATGGTCCTCGTCCTCGCAGCGGACTGTTTGGCATCCTTCCCCTTCGGCACTATCGCGAACTTTGTGTTTGCCACGCGCGCTGGTCGTTTGATCCTGGAGGAGCACGTGACTGACGCGATGACGACCACCGGCATCCCGTGACCGGCTTCGCCCTCCTGTTCATCCTCGGCGTGTCGCCATCGTCTGGGACTCGTCACGTCCTTCGCGGACCTTACCTGCGTGCACGGCCCACAGCGCAAACTGACCCAGTCTAATGCTGTTCACGCGATCGATGATATCTTCACGATAGGCGCGACGCAGCCCATCACCCATATCTCCCAGCCATGCCTGAGCTCGAGGTCGAGTGAGGCCAGCTTCCCGCGAGGCACCGCTAGGATGCGCCTTATCGACCCATCCCGGGTTACCGACGGCTCGAACCAGAAACTTCCGTAGTTTTTCGAGACGAACCTCTTCATACTGGGGTGCGTCTCACACTCGACTATTACGACCTGTTCGGAATGGTCGTCGGATTTGAGGCCCAGCAGGTCCGGCCTGTAAGACTCCCAATGCATCCAGGAGGCGGGCGGATAGAGGGGCTCCTCCACTACCCGGTAGTCTTGCTTCTCGAGGTCTGCCCTGACCATCCGCTTCATCGAACGGTGGAGCTCCGACTCCGCCATGCCCTTCCCCCGGTCTACCTTCCGATTTCTGCACCAAGCTCAGGAAAACTGGAGCTCGAGTGAAGCACAAGCGCGCGGCACGCTCTTTCCTGTAAAGGTGGGATGGGCACGTTCTCGTCCCGCAATCTCCTTAAATCCATGCCCAGAAAACGCAGGCCATGGGCGCGATCGTCGACCTCGTAGTCCTCCTCATCGCGCTCGTAATACTCTGGGTGGTCGTCTCAATCCCGGTCTACATCGCAGCCCGGCTCGTGACCTCCGGAAGGACAGAGAAGGCGAGCTTCGGGGAAGCGATGGGCGCCACCCTCGGTGGGGCGATAGTCTACGCGATCGTCCTGGTCGTATCTTACGTCTTCCTCCGTGCGCTGGTAGGCGGATACGCTTCGCTCGTCGCGCTCCTGATTGCCATCATAGCCTGGCTTGCCGTCTACAAGTCTGTGTTCAAGGTGGGCTGGCTCGGGGCGCTAGCGATAGCGGTGCTTGCGGCTATCGTCCTCATCGTGCTGAACGTTATCCTGGTGGCGCTGCTTGGGGTCCAACTCCCAAGCTTCTTCCATCCCTTCTAGGGATGAAGATAAGAATAATTTTAAATTCGCATAATTAAAATATTACATCCATGGCGGTGGCTCGGATGAAGTCTCCGGGGACCTTCGTCAGAGAAGCGACCGGCCTCACCAAGCAGATTTCCGGGCTTGAGGCGCTCGGGATGGCCCTGTCGGGGATGGGCCTGCTCTACGTCTTCAACGCTACCGTCTTTACTCCTGCTTTCTATCCAGACGCCAACCCGCTAGTCGGGCCGCTGATCGGACTCCTGCTCATCCTGCCAGTCGCCGGTATGTACGCTCTCTTCTCGATAGCCATGCCGAGGACGGGAGGAGACTATGTGTGGACCAGCAGGGTGCTCAACTCCGGGTTCGGCTTTGTGATTAACTTCGCGATTACCCTGCTCGCCCTGTCCGTGATCGGGTCGGTCGCCCCCTGGTTGTCGCAGTGGTCGTTCTCGCCCATCTTCTACGACCTCGGGATGCTCGCGAGCCCTCATAACCAGTCTCTCATCAACACGGCGACCTACCTGCAGACCGCGACGCCGACCTTCTGGATCGCTGCAGCGGCTGTCCTGATCTCGGGGCTCATCGTCGCGGGCAGCACCAGACTCTCGGGAGCGGTCGTGAAGTACTGGACGATAATCGCGGTCATCATCGGGGTCATCTTCATCGCGGTGGTCCTCTCTGCGGGGCTTGGGACGTTCCAGGCGAACTTCAACGCGCTGTACGGGGCGAACGCCTACAGCGCCGTGATCTCGACCGGGCAATCGAGCTACGGGTCTTACAACGGTATTCCGCCGGTCCTGACGACCACGACGGTCGCCGCCGGCGCGCTGGGGCTGCTCGGCTACCTTGGCTTCTACTATCCTGCGTACTTCGCGGGCGAAGTGAAGCAGAACAGGAGGAGCCAGATTCTCTCACAGGTCGGGGGCAGCATAATCTTCATGATCTTCGTCACGATAATGTTCGCGGTGGCATACTTCAACGAAGGACCGGCGTTCGTAAACGCGATCGCCGACACCTGGTACGCCACCGGTGCAGGGACGCCTTATCCCATAATCCCGCTGGCATCTGCTCTCTCGATTTTCTGGACGAAGAACGCCGCGCTGGTCGTCCTCTTCAACCTCGGTTTCGCCGGCACTATCATCGTGATGTTCGTCTCGGAGCTTTTCGTCCTCAGCCGTAACATCTTCGCCTGGTCTTTCGACCGTATCCTTCCGAGCGCCTTCGCGGGGGTCAACTCCCGCACCAGGACGCCGGTGAACGCGGTAATTGTCATGGTGATAGCTTCGATGGTCTATCTCTACATCTCGATATTCAACACGAGCTACCTCAGCGTCCTTTTCACCTATGGGACGGCCGGAACCTTCCTGGCCTTCATCTTTGTCGCCTTGGCGGCGATAGTCTACCCGTACAGGAGGAAGGACCTGTTCGAGCAGGCGTCCGACCCCGTCGCCAAGAAGAAGTATGGGGGAGTGCCTCTCATCACCATCCTGGGCATCCTGACGTTCGTCATCTCGATTTATGTGGTCTATGCCTTGGTGGCTCCTGCGATTGGCGGAGTCAGCTTCGGGACAGACCTGTTCGAAGGGATTATCCCCACGTTCATCATCGGTGTCGTCATCTACGTGGTCGCCTACGCGGCGAGGCGCAGTCAGAAGGTGGACCTGAGCCTCATCGCCAAGGAGATACCTCCAGAATAATCACCAGGTGGAACCTCGATGTCCAGCGCAGAGCATCAGGTGAGAGTCGAGCTCGGCGTAAAGCAGCGCATGCGCGACGGTACGAACCTCTCAGCCGACATCTTCATCCCGGACGCGAAGGAGAAATTTCCAGTAATCCTCACAAGGACTCCTTACAGGACGGTCGAAGGCTTCCAGGACAAGCAGAACGACGAGGCGCGGTTCTTCGCCCAGCGTGGTTATGTCTACATAATCCAGGACTGCAGGGGGAAGAATGACTCAGAGGGTGTCTACAGGCCCTTCCTCGATGACGACTCGAGAGACGGCTACGACACGATAGTCTGGACGGGAAAGCAGCCGTGGTCGAACGGCAAGGTCGGTACCATAGGCGCCTCCTATGCGGCGTGGAACCAGTGGCAGGCAGCCACCCTCAAGCCGCCCGGACTGAAGGCCATGATATGCACCGTCGCGCTCCCCGACCCCGTGCTGAACGTCCCTTACCAGAACGGGGCGCTCGTACTCTGGATGTCTGAATGGATGGCGCTGATAGAGGGCAGGCGAAACACGAAGACCACTGCCGTGAACGACGCCAGGAAGAACTTCTGGCACCTCCCGCTCAAGACGACGGACGCCGAGTTCGGCAGGCCGAACTCGCGGATATGGCAGGAATGGGTGGCCCATCCTTCCGCCGACCGCTACTGGAGCGTCGCGTTCTACGAGGACAAGCTCGACAGGGTCGACCTGCCCGTCCTCCATATCAGCGGATGGTACGACGACGACATCATAGGTACGCACCTGAACTTCGTCGGGATGACTAGGTCAAGGGGTGCGCTGACGAGGAAGGGCCAGAAGCTGATTATCGGGCCCTGGCAGCACACGGTGAACGTCAAGCGCAAGCTTGGGGAAGTTGACTTCGGCGAGTCCGCGCTCATCGACCTCAATACCACGAAGTTTCGATGGTTCGACCACTGGCTCAAGGGCGTGGACAACGGCATCGACAGGGAGCCGCCGGTGGAGATTTTCACGACGGGGAGGAACGCGTGGGGACGGCACCAGCACTGGCCGTTCCCTGACGCCAAGCCCACCCTCTACTACATACACAGCAGAGGAGCTGCCAACAGCTACTACGGAGACGGCGTTCTTAGCACAGCCAAGCCGACCTCGGAACCAGCCGACGGCTACGCTTACGACCCGAGGGACCCGGCACCCAACATCGACGACGACGGGAACGCAGCCGAAGGACCGTTCGACCAGAGGCCGGTGGAGAGGAGGGACGACGTCCTCGTATACTCCACACCCTTCCTCGACAGAGAGATAGAGGTCAGCGGCCGTGTCACCGTCAGCCTCTTCGCGTCCACTTCGCGAACGGACACCGACTTTTGGGCTCAGGTGACCGACGTCTACCCAAGCGGTTTCTCGATGCACCTGACTGAGGGCATCGTCCGCGGTAGGTACAGGCAAAGCCTGGAGAAGCCTGTCCTCCTGAAGCCGGGAGAGGTCAACGAGTTCACGATCGACCTGTGGATAATCAGCAACGCCTTCCAGAAGGGGCACAGGATCAGGCTGGACATCTCCAGCAGCTCCTTCCCGAAATACGACAGGAATCCGAACACCGGACACGGATTCGGAGAAGACGCCGAGCTCCTCGTGGCCGAGCAGAGGATCCTACACGACCGCAGACATCCTTCGAGCGTTAAGCTCCCCATCGTCGGCTAGGAAACCTTCATCCACGGTCCGCATCCCACGGTACGACCATGAGCCCGGGTTACAGGTCCGAGGTGCCCTATGACTGGAAGACTCGCAGGAAGTACCTCGACCTGCCTTTCCCTGTCAGCGAATACGAGTCCAGAGTGGCGAGGACCAGGAAGGCGATGGAGCGGGCCGGACTTGACGCACTTCTGGTCATCGGCGATAGCGGAGACCCGGGTGACGTCGTGTATCTCTCGAACTTTTCGCCTTTCGGCGGCAGGGCTGCCGTCATTCTGCCCTCGGAGGGCGGACCGACCCTGGTCACGGACGCCATCCTCCACGGCGAGCCGATGAACTCCTACGCGTGGGCTACGTGGATCGAGGACTTTGTGGCCGCGCGCCGCTCCGGCGACGAATTCGGGGCAGCCATACGATGGGCCCTGCGAAGCGTCAGCGCCGGGAGGGTCGGCATCGTGGGACGAGAGAAGATGCGTGTGCCGGTCTGGTCGGAGCTAGACAAGCTTGGCGTCGAGTGGACGGACTTTTGGTTTGAGTTCACCGCTATGAAGAGCATCAGGAGTTCCCGCGAAGTATTGCTCCTCCGGGAGGTGGGCCGCATCACGGCCGCAGCGATGGCCGCCGCCGTCGAGGCAGCGCGCGCAGGGTCATCCGAGTCCGATATAGCCTCGGTCGCGACTGCGGCGATGCTGAGCGAGGGGGCCCATGACCGTGCGTTCTCGACCATCATCAACTCCGGCCCCCGCGGCGGGCTGAAGCATAGCTATCCCACCGGCAGGAAGCTCAGGAAGGGGGATATGGTCTATCTCGACATGGGTGCGATGAAGTACGGCTACCAGAGCGATATGTCTCGCACCGTCGTCGTAGGCGGCGCCAAAAGAGAGCAGAGGCAGGTGCTGGACGTCGTCGAGCACGCCTTCGATACTCTGACAGGGATGATGCGGCCCGGCGTCAGGACATCGACGTTGGTCGCCAGGGGTGAGGAGATAGCCCGTCGCTCCGGCCTCAGGAAGAAATACAGGGGACGCATCTACCTTGGGCTAAGCGTCCACCACGCGATAGCGACCTCTTTCTTCGAGGTGCCTTCGCTGGGTCTCGCCGATACGGTCCTCCGTCCGAACATGTCCTTCGCCTTCGAGCCGATGGCGCACATACTCGACTTCGGGACCGCCGTGATTGAGGACTGCATCCTCATCACGGAGACGGGGGCCGAGTCGTTGACGCCCTACGAGCGCATCCACTGGTAGCCTACGAGAAGGACGGAAGGATCTCCTTGCTGAACTTCTTGAGCTGGTGGATCTGGTCCCACGCCACGAACCTGATGTTGAAGTCCTCCACGCCTGAGTCGACGAAAGCCTCCAGCTTCTTCATGACGTCCGCCCTCGTACCGAAGGCGACCCACTTGTCGAGGATTCCGGAAGCATCCTCCCTGTAGTACTTGGTCAGGAAGTCGTTCGCCTCTGCGGAGGTCTTGCTCCTGTCGCCCAGGTTTACATTGTAGTACAGCGAGGCCTTGAACTTCGACCTGCTCTTGCCGTACTTCTTAGCGTAGCCCAGCACCTTGCCCAGGTCCTCCTCGTACTCCTTCGGGGTGACCATGGTGGTCATCCATCCGTCAGCATACTTCCCTACGCGCTCAAAGTTCCCTTCGATGTTGCCTGGTGCTCCCTCGAGCTCGCCCGTCGACCTCGGGTTCGAAGCTATCCAGATCGGGCAGTTCTTCTGGACGGGCTTCGGCAGCATCGTCACGTCCTTGAACCTGTATATCTTCCCCTCGTACGAGACATCGTTCTCCTTCCAGAGCCTGCGCAGTATCTCGATGCCTTCGTTCACCCTCTCAACCTTCTCGGTGGGGAGTATGCCGAACGCATCGTACTCGTTCCTGTAGATCTTCCCGTGGGTCGTGGGCGTCCCCTGGCATACGACGAGTATCGTCCTCCCGCCCGAGAGCTGGTCAAGCGTGGCCCACTGGTAGGCGAGCAGGATCGGGTGCCTGAGGGGGAAACTCGCGAAGCAAGACGTACCCAGCTTCACCCTCTCGGTGGCTCCTGCCACGGCCGATAGCACCGATATGGAATCCAGACGTGGCTTGGCAAGGATGCTGTCACCTGCCCAGACGGCATAGTAGCCGTACTCCTCTGTCAGCCTACCGAGCTCGATGACGTCCTTCCTGGGGTCCGCGCCCGAGAAGAGGACGCCTCTGGTGGGGAGTACGATGCCGAAGGTGATTTTGCCCATCGACCGGACCTGCCAGAGCCGCGTATATTACCTATCCCGGGGCGTCGCCGACCAGGCCTATCATGATGCCGTCGTCCTTGAGCGGGGCGGCCCATCTAAGCTCCTTACCGCCCAACCACGGCTCCCTCTTCTGCAGAGGGTACCTGCCGGCGGCCTTCTCCATGTCCGATGTCTCGATCAGAAACGCGCAGGGTGATTCACCGTACCTCTGGATCCTCTTCTCCAACCACCCACCGTCGGCCGTGGGCGCTGCGAGCACGACTGGAGTCCCCGTGAACCAGGCGAGTTCCACGCCGGGCCAGATGTCACGGCGCGACTCGGGCCATGGCCAGCCGTAGAGCTTCATGAACTCCCTGCCGGGGTCGCCGATATCTTCTACCCCTATCACCACCTGCCCGACGCCCTTCAGCAGCCCGTCAGCGACGCTTTTGGACGGCTTCACGCGCAGCTCCCTCGGGGTCCTGTCCTTGATCAGGAACGGCAGCACGGCACCGGGCTCCTGGTCGCCTATGAAAGCCAGCTGCCACTCAACCAAGACACCATCGGGACGCTTCCTGCTGTAGTCGTCGGGACCCTTGACCGGGAGCCCTAGGCGCGCTGCCCTCGCAGCCTCGCTCGCTATGTCGTCGACCTCTATCGCCCAGGCGCAAGGACCTCCATCCCCTTCGATGTGGTTCTTCCATATTGGAGAGTCCGCTCCGCGCCGGCTGGTGGAGATCAACTCGATGTAAGACCCGTCTTCGAACCCGAGAAGGGACATCTCTGTTATCCCATTGGAATGCGGTCCACCGTAATCCGTTTTCATGCCAGACCGGGCAAAGGAGTCCTCGAGGAGCTTCAGCTCTATTCCGCCCACTGAGACGTGGTCGACTTTCAACGGTGAGCCCACGGCAGGCCGAGTCGAATTAAGGCTTCCCTGCTTCGCCACCGCCGTAGATTCCGACGGAAACGGAGAGATATTTTAGTGGGTGCGTGAGCGCCTCCACTGAAATGGTGCTCGACCCAGAGGTACTCCCCCCAGGCCGGGTGAGGCGGTTCGTCGCGCCAGGGGCAGACATGGGGGACTGGAAAGAGGCCGAGCGCTACTTTGCGGCTCTCGAGACCAGGCCGATCACCTCCAGCAGCCAGCTTGAGTCATGGCTGGAGGATTACTCCGAGCTCTGCGGCGCTCTCTCAGAGGCTGGCGCGGTCCGCTACATCCGTATGACCGAGCAGACCGACAACGAGGCCTACAAGAACGCCCACCTCTCCTTTATCGAGGGTGTAGCGCCCAACGCCAAGACCGCCGAGTTCAGGCTCAACAAACGGTTCGCCGAGTCGCCGTTGACCCGGGAGCTGCCTGACGAGAAGTACCTCACCATGAGAAAGAGGGTCGAGAACAACATTCGGCTCTTCCGGGAGGAGAACGTCGAGCTTGAGAAGGAGGATGAGAAGCTCAGTCAGAAGTACGAAAACATAACGGGTACGATGACCGTCTTCTATGACGGCGAAGAACGGACAATAAGCGAGATGGGTCGATATCTTGAGCAACAGGACAGGACAAGGAGAGAAGACGCATGGAGGGGCATCGTGGTCAGGAGGTTCCGTGACCGCGAACAGCTCGACGAGATATACGAAGATATGCTCTCCATCCGCCACCGCATCGCCCGGAACGCCGGTTTCGAGAACTACCGGGACTATAGCTTCCTGAGCAGGGAGAGATTCGACTATACGGCGCAGGACTGCATGCGCTTCCACGATGCGGTCGAGAAGCACATTGTCCCTCTCGCGCGCAAGGTGCAGAAGAAGAGACAGGAAGCCATGCGAGTGGGACTGCTGCGCCCCTGGGACCTGGCCGTGGACGCTGAGGGCAGGCCACCACTCAGCCCCTTCCGGACGACGGACGAGTTCGTCCAAAAGACCTGGGCGACACTCGGCGCGATCGACCCCGTGTTCGGAAAGAACTTCCAGACCATGATGACGCTGAACCTGTTCGACCTGGCTTCGCGTCCCGGCAAGGCCCCTGGAGGCTACAACGCGGAGCTCTCGGACCACCTACTTCCCTTCACCTTCATGAACTCAGTGGGAAGGGACCAGGACATGTGGACGCTCCTCCACGAGTCGGGCCACGCCTTCCATGTCTTCGAGATGAGGAACAAGGGTCTGCCCTACCTATACCGGGGAGACAACCTCCCGTCGGAGATCGCCGAGGTCGCGTCCATGAGCATGGAACTAATGGCCGGCGAACACATACAGGAGACCTTCTACAACGACGCCGACGCCTCGCGCTCAAGACACGAACACTTCCGCGCCATCGCCCAGCTCCTTCCGTGGGTCGCGACGATCGACGCGTTCCAGCACTGGGTCTATACCCACCCGGGGCACACGCTTGAGGAGAGACGAGACGCCTGGGTCGCCACGGATTCTCGCTTCAACGTAGGCGACAGCTGGGAGGGGCTGACGGACCTGAGACGCTCCAGCTGGCACAGGCAGCTGCACCTCTTCCTCATCCCGTTCTACTACATCGAATACGGGATAGCGCAGCTCGGCGCTCTGGGGATTTGGTCAAGATACAAGAGGGACCCGAAGGATGCCGTGGAAGCCTACCGGAACGCCCTTGCTCTGGGCTCCTCGAGGCCGCTGCCTGAGCTCTTCAAGGAGGCCGGCCTGCCATGGGACTTTGGAGAGTCGGTCGTACAGAAATGCGCCGACGAGCTCGGGCACATCCTGCTCGACTGACCGGAGGCTAGCTCGCGCCTCTGAGCGCCACGAGCAGGAAACCTCCCACGACAAAGACGACGAGAAAGAGACCTGCGCCGGCGAAGATGAGCAACAGCAGCATCCGTGCTATGACCTCCTTGAAGAGCGGCACAGAGAGCAGCCCTACGAGGATGAGCAGGATTCCGAGCGGAGCCGAACCTCTCATGGAGAGCGACCCGCGGGCGGAGGTATCTAAACCGTTACCTTCAGGAGGGCGACGAGCCCTCCGAATTCACACACGGTTATCCCTACCAGGAGTGGATAGACCTGGTCGCCGAAGGAACCGCCCATGAACGTGTAGCCGTAGACGGTCGCTACGTTGTGCAGGAGGAGCAGAACCGCAAAGATGAGGAGTCCCACCGAGTATCCCGAACGCGTCTTCGCGACTATCCTTCCGTAGAGGTAGATGAGACCCACGAGGAGGATGATGTCGAAAGATGCAAAGAGCGTCGCGACCAGGATCAGCAGGTCCATCCAGTCTCGAAGTTTCGAGCGCGCCAGTTTAACTGTTTTTCGAAATCGATAGTTCCCAATCGATAAATACCGTGAGACGAAAAATTCGGCACGATGTCCGACGACCCGGATCTTCGCAGGCTCCTCCTTTTCTTGCTCGGGGGGAGCCGCGGCGGAGAAAACCGGGCACGGATAATCCGCCGGATACGCGAGAAGCCCAGCAACATGAACCAGCTCGCCGGCGACCTGGGTCTCCAGTACAAAGCCGTCCAGCATCATGTCCGGATACTCGCGAGAAACTCCCTGCTCAGGGCGTCGGGGGACAAGTACGGGAACGTCTACTCGCTGACTCCCTGGTTCGAGGCACACATCGCGATCTTCAACCAGGTCTGCGAGAAGCTAGGGTTCGCTTGTCAGTAGGAAGGTTTACAACTTTCTGCACAAGGAGCGGCCGCAGAGAACACGATGAGCTCCACGTACGGCACCCGTCCTCCAAACAAGAGGTTCGTCCCGGGTGGTCTCACCTCCATCCCGAACGGCGCACACCTTCTACCGACAGCTATGAAATCACAGTACGAGAACATCCCCTTCCACGTGTACCACCCGACCCCACACGATGCGATAACCATCCTAAGGAGGAAGAACTCCCACGAATGGCTCGTGTGCGGATGGTACATCGATACACTTCGCGACGGAAATCAGGTGAAGGGCCTCCTCTACCGTCAGGTCGTCGCTGAGCCGGACAAGGAGGCTGTCATGCTCGAGCTCAAGAAGCACGACAAGGAAGCCACGGCCAAATTCTCACTCTAGTCCCGAAAGCGTAAATATGCCAGCAAATCCGAATTTTCTGGAGAACCTGAAAATGAGCACTGAAACCACTGTTCATCTGGAAGGCAAGGATTTCGAGAAAGAGGTGCTCCAGTCGAAGGTCCCCGCGGTGGTGGACTTCTACGCTGACTGGTGCCCGCCATGCAAGATGGTCTCGCCTGTCATCGATTCGCTCTCGAAGGAGTACGCTGGAAAGGTCAAGTTCGTCAAGATAAACACCGACGAGAACCCGGAGCTGGCCCAGAAATACGAGATAATGAGTATCCCGACCATAATGGTCTTCAGGAATGGCCAGGTCCACTCTACGACGATCGGCGCAGGACCAGCCACGATGTACAGGCAGAAGATAGACGCGGCCCTGAAGTAGGCCCGCGGCCCTTCCGCCGCGTCAAGCCTCTTTGGCTATGATGACCTCGGTGGACTTGATTATCGCTTCCACTTCGTCGCCCTCTTTGAGGTCCAAGTCCTCGATCGCCTCCTTGGAGATTATGGCGGTGAGCTTCGCTGGCGCGCTCACGGTCATCTTCACCGACGCAGTGATCTGTCCCTTCTCGACCTTCGTGACCTTTGCCCTGAGCCTGTTCCTTGCGCTCAGCTTGTAACCAGCGTGAACCATGAACTCTCTGTCCTCGAGCGCATTAAAAAGATACTTTCTGACCTTCCTGAAGTCCTGCAGGAGCGCGGCTCCTTCCGGGGTCAGCTTCGCTCCCCCTCCGGTCGCGCCGCCGACCTTCGTTTCGACGATTCTCATCCCGAGACTCGACTCTATCGCCTTGATTCTGTCCCACGCGCTCCGGTACGACATCTCCGCGAGCTTCGCCCCTTCAGTAAGGGAGTTCGTCTCCGAAATCCTTCGCAGGAGGAACGCGTCCTTCTGGTCGAGCACAACCTGCCTGTTGTCTTCTAGCGATAGCTTGAACACCGGCTGGAGGTTCGCTGCCCTGCGGGAGACCAAGTAAGCTCGGCATTGAAAATGAATCCTCGGACTTAAGTCTTGGGCAGCCCCTAGGAAACCATAATATACGCCGTTATGCACAGCGATGCATAACGCCATGAGAACGAAGAGGACTGGCATATCGGGTGTCTTAATAGCTGCAATTGTAGTAGTAATCATAGTGATAGCAATCGCGGGGTACGAGGTCGCGACGGTCTCTCCATCGACGACCACCACGACGAGCACCAGTACCATCGTGTCATCTACCACGGTGACGGGCGCGGGGACGACGGTCACGGTCACCTCGCCGACGACTATCACCACGACATCCATCGCCCTGTCGCCTCTGATCTCCTACTCTGCTGACGCCTACGCGACGGAGACGACGGCCCTGCTCACGGGCTTCTCGAAGCAGACCGGGATACCGGTGGCTCCTGTGGTATCGGGAGGCTCGGACGCAGACGCGAGCGCGATAGAGGCGGGCGCCCCGGCAGACGTATTCCTTTCCGCTGCCCTTTCCGCCACGGCGCCTTCACACCTCGGAAACCTCTCCTCCAACTGGGCGATAGGGATCGCCTCAGACCAGATGGTGATCGCCTACTCCAATGCGACCGCGTCGGACTCCGCCGCCTCTTCGCTGATCACAGAAGCGCAGACCGCCGAGAGCTCCAACTCGACATCCGCTTGGAACAGCTTCTTCACGTCGCTCACCTCCGGCAGTGTGAAGATCGGGATCTCCTTGCCGGCGGACGACCCGGCAGGTCTCAGAGCCTGGCTGGTCCTCGAAGCGGCTGGCTACCTCTATGACGGCGGAAATCAGCAGGCCTACGCGGCGACCCTTCTCAAGTCGGGGGACAACGTGAGCGCCAGCAGCGCGGCGGACCTTGTGGCCCCGCTGCAATCGGGACAGATCCAGTTCCTCTTCATCTACAAGTCGGCGGCTCTGTCCGATGGGATAGGCTTCCTCACGCTGGATCCGCACGTCAACCTTTCGAGCCCTAGCCTCAACTCGTTCTACTCCAAGTTCTCGTACACCGACTCGGCTGGCACCACCGCCGGAGCTGCGATAGAGATAGTCATCACGGTGCCGCTGAGCAGCGTGAACACCACCGAAGCTCTCGAGTTCATACAGTACGTCGTGGCTAACATGGCTAGCCTTTCCTCCTACGGTCTGGTCGTATCCTCACAAGGCCTTCTGTACAGCAGCGTGACAGCCCCACAGACGCTCCCTGCGCCCGTCCAGCTCATGCTCACCCAGGGCCTCCTCGTAGAAGCAGGGGCAATATAGGCAGCTTCGTCTCTGTGTTGCCGGCGCACCAGAGATGAACTGGCTAAGGGCTATCTCCATCACGGTACTGGTCCTCCTCCTCGTCCCAGTCATCGTCCTCCTCTACTACGGCCTCGGCCCGTTCAGGAACCCGGCAGGCTATAGCACCCTTGTCTTTCGTTCCATCGAGCTCTCGCTCTTCTCCTCCGCGATAGCAGTCATCGTCGACATCGTCCTGTTCACACCTCTCGCCTACTACTTGGCGAGAGGCCGGGATAGGGTGGCCGAGGCGCTGGTCGACATACCTATCAGCGTGCCGCACCCCATCATCGGCGTGGCGCTGCTCATCCTCGACAGCCCCATCACGCCCACCGGAAAGTTCTTGCTGGGTCTCGGCATAAATTTCTTCGACAGCATACTCGGGCTCGTCACGGCGCTGGTGATAATGTCGGCACCGATCTACGTCAAGTCCATGCAGCCCTACTTCGAGTTGAGAGACCCGGGCCCGGAGGACTTTGCGATGGGGCTCGGGGCATCTAGGCTGCGGACCCTCTTCTCGGTTGTCCTTCCGGATTCGTTCGACGGGCTCTCGAGCGCGTCCTTGATCGCCATGAGCAGGGCGCTGAGCGAGTTCGGCTCCATCTCGATAATCGCCTTCTACGTCCTGCAGTATCCGTTCAAGGGCGTCAGTCCCGCGTCGGTCACGATTTACGGGTTCTTCAGCGGGGCCGTGCCTGGTGGTCTCTATGCCGCGGTCACTGCCTCAGCGGCCATGATACTCGTCGCCCTGCCGATAGCCATCGCGGGGCACTTCACAAGGAGGAGAGGATCCCGTTAATGATAGATGCGAGCGCCAGGAAGAACCTTGGCAGGTTCTCGCTCTCGGCGGAGCTCCACGACGGCGGCTTCATCTGCCTCGCGGGAAGAAACGGCTCGGGAAAGTCAAGCTTCCTCAGAGCGATATCCGGGCAGCTGAAGATAGACGAAGGCTTCGTCAGGGTCGGGGACAGGGACGTGACCGGTCTTCCAGTGGAGCAGAGAGGGATCGTGATGGTCACACCGTCGTCGTCTGTGCCCCATCTCACCGTGGACGCCCACCTGAGGTGGGGAGCCAAGCTCAGGAGAAAACCCCTGGACGAGGCCCGAGTCTCGAAGGTGAAGGCGCAACTAGGGATAGATTTCAGGGGAAAGGTGAGGACACTCAGCCTGGGCATGAAGGAGAGGGTGGCCCTTGCGACGGCCCTTCTCGCGTCGCCGCAGGTGATACTCGTCGACGAGGCGTTCTCCAACCTCCACGAGCGGAATGACTTCGTGGTCGCCTATCGCACGCTGACCAAGGAGGCCGCCATCGACGTGGTCTTCTCGTCGCAGGACGCAGCCGACGGGTCCCTCGCCGACCATCTGTACACGATATCGGAGGGCAGGACCGAGAAGGTCAGCTAAGGTTCGAACTTTATTAGTCAAACCGGAAGGAGCGCTTCTGTGGCTCTCCTCTCGTCGACAAGGTCGATTGGAGTCATCGGGTCCATTCTGGTGATCCTGTTCATTTTCCCTGGCGCCGGCCCTTTCCTGGCCGTCGTCGGCTGGCTGCTCGTCATCATCGCCGCCTACCTCCTCTCGCAGCACATCGACAATCGCAGGATATTCAACAACGTCCTGGTGGCCGCTATCCTCGCTATCGTGGGAGTGATAGCTTTCGCCCTCGTTGCGCTCAGCGCCGTGCTCAGCTTCGCCGGGATCAACGGGCTGGGCCTCTCCTCGCTCACCGGGATCAACAGGACGGCGCTCGCCGTCGGGAGCGTGCACGGCCTCGGGTCGCTGGTTACCGGGGTCCTGTCGGGCCTCGCCGTCCTCTGGGTCTTCCTGATCGGTTCGGCTTTCTTCCTGAGGAGGAGCTTCAGGGAGATCGCCAGCAGATTCAACGTCAGCTGGTTCTCGACTGCCGCGCTCCTGTACCTGATCGGTGCGGTGCTCACGATAGTCGCGGTGGGCCTGGTGATAGTGTTCGTCGCTGAGATAATCCAGGCATACGCGTTCTACTCCCTTCCCGGCCAGCTTCCTGAGGAAAAGGAGCGGCCCGTCCCCATGACGGTGCCCCCGCCGCCTCCACAGCAGTTCTGAGACCGTCAGCTGGCCAGGGCGTACTCTCTGTCGCCCTCGAAGGGCGTCTCCTTCTCGCCGATGCTCTTGAGGATGAAGCGCGTACCATCCCCCTCGGTCCACGACGCCGGCGTCGCCTTCCCGTTGTGTATGCTCTCGTACTCCTCTATGCTCAGCTTCTTTCGCGAGTTCAGGTGCTGCATGAAATCCAGCTTCTTGACGACGTCCCTGTACCCGTCCGGTATCCTGCTGCCCTGGATCACCGCATGACTCCCGCTCCCGTACCCGCAGAGCACCACGCTCTTCCCTGCGAGGTCCTCCCTGTCGTTCTCAAGGAGGCTGTCCAACCCTACGAAGACCGAGACCGAATATGAGTTCCCGACCAGCTCCGGGGCGATTATCGAACTCCCGATGTGCCTCTGGAAGCTGTCCGTGAACAACTTGGTCTTCATGAAACTCCTCCTGTACTCCTTGTACGCGTCGCTCATGTAGTAGTCGAGGTCGCTCATCCCAGCCCTCGAGGGTTCCGGTCCGATCTGGGCCTCGACCTCGTTCCAGCGGGGAAGGTTCCTCCACTCGTGGATCAGCAGAGAGGCGTAGGCAGAGATGACCATCTTCTTATGTGGGTTGTGGTAGATCGCCCTGTCGATGTAGTCCAGGATCGTCTGGTCCGCCTGCATCTTCACCAGTCCCTGCCTCCTGATGGACGCCTGGAAGTTCAGCCACGCTTCCTTCATCTCACTGAGATACGACGCGTAAGACCTCGCCCCGTCTACTAGCGCGACCGTCCTTCCTCCCGGCTTCTTGAAGTCGCGCTTCTCGTTCCTGAGGGCCGAGCCCAGCTCTCCCGGGACTATCTCCAGGGCCTTCGCCTCGCTTCCCACGAGCAGGGCAGCCGCCGCAGCACCCTGGGTCGGCTCCTCTCCGCTGTTCAGGTTGTACTTGGCGACGTCCGTCGCCAGTATCAGGGCGTACCTCCTGCTGTTCCAGCCCGCCGCGAACCAGGCGCTCGTATCCAGGAGCCTCTCTATACCGCTCACGCAGGCGAACTTCTGCTCATAGCCCAGGACGTGCGAGAGCGAGCCTCTGCCGTAGACGTCCTCTAGCATCCCGACGACGTCGGAGACCAGCGCCCTGGAGCCGTCGAGGCTGCTCTCTGTCGGAGTATCGATCCTGAAGACCTCGCTCGGGCTCACATCGAACTTCTGCATGAGCCTGTAGGCAGCCGTCGCCGCCATGCTCGCTTGATCCTCGTTAGGAGGAGCTACCGCGAAGGTCCTGATGCCGACGCCCTCCGTGAAGTGCTTTGGGTCCTTCCCCCTCGCTAGCGCGAGCTCTGCGTTGTCCACGTAGAACCCCGGGGAATAGACGTAGAGGGCCTCTATGCCAACGCCCGCCATAAGTTATTCGCGCCGCCGCAGTCGTCAACTATAAAGGCCTTCTTCGGCTTATTGTTAATACGCCTGCCGTCGAAGGCAGCCACCTTGAACGTGGTGGGCCTGGACCTGGCCGGGAGTCCGAACCGGAACACAGGGTTCTGCCTCCTCCACCGGCATCTCGTATCGACGTCGGTGCTCCACACCGACGAGGAGATAGTCTCCGAGACGCGGATGGCCGACCCTGCCGTCGTGAGCATAGACGCCCCTCTGTTCCTCCCCAAGGGCAGGACCAGCCTGGAACAACGGGGTCCTCCCCATCTGCGGGCCTGCGACAAGGAGCTGCTCCGAATGAAGATCCGCTTCTTTCCTATCACTCTCGGACCCATGAGGATGCTCACCGCGAGAGGCATGCGCCTCAGGAAGGCCTTCGAGGACGAAGGGCTCACGGTGATAGAAGCCTACCCGGGAGCCGTTCAGGACCTCCTCGGGATGCCCCGCAAACAGGCCGGCATAGAAGAGCTACGGAACGCCCTCCTGGATTTCGGGATAAGGGGTGGGATAAAGAAGAAGGATATCACGCACGACGAGCTCGACTCGGTCACCTGCGCCATCCTGGGCGAGATGTACCTCGACGGGAACTGTCAGGCGATAGGCGACCCCGACGAGGGGGTCATGATCCTCCCGGACCTGTCGCGCCTCAGGTCGCACTAGCCGACTTCAGGTACTGTGCGACGGCGGTCTCGTTGTTCTCCGTCCTCAGGAAGACGGGGACGTTCTTCCTCCTGGTCGCCTTGTAGGAGACGAACACCCACTCCCCGGTGTCGAGCTGGGCCGTCCTTTCGAGCACCTCCAGCGGAAGCCCGAAGGACTCCGAGATTACCATCCTGTCATAGAACCTGGGCAGCGTGCTGACGAAGTAGCTGTGGAGCTGCTGCAGCGCCGAGACGTTGAGCCGGGCGACCCTCTGGGTCGCCAGCCAGCAGTGGATCCTGTACTTCCTCCCCTGCCGCAGGAGGGACTCGACCGCGAGGTTCGAGTTGACCGTACCGTCCCTGTCTCGTGGCTCGCCCGGTATGTACTCCTGTGCCTCGTCCAGGACCACCAGAACCTTCTTCTTGCTCCCCTGCTTCTTCCTGAGCGAAAGGAGTCTCCTTACGAGGCGGCTGACTATCATCCGTGCCTCCGTCGGCTCCGGGAGGTAGAGCACGTTCAGCCTCGGCGCCTTGTCGTTGACCAGCTCCCAGGCCAGCTTCTCGGGTGTGAGCTCCTCCTCTTCCGGTCCTCTCGCGTTCGGCTGCTCCACGTACTCGGCTATCGCCTTCACCTCTGCATGGAGCGACGTCCTGTCGTTCAGGCTCCTGCGTACGTCGTCGAGCAGCTTGATCAGTTCCGACTTTGAGCCGTCGTCCAGCTCCGAGAGCTTCAGGTTCCTCCTGAGGCCCCTCTCCCTGAAGAAGTCCCGGTCGAGCCTCTCCAGCGCGATCTTCGCCACGACCGCTCCCGACTTGCCCTCCTCCGCGGTCGACTTCAGCAGTTCTTCGAGAGCCGAAAGGTCGAGAGCGGTGGACCCGGCACCGAAAGAAAGCTTCTGCACCAGCTTCTTCTCCATCAGCGAGGTGAAGATGCCTCTTACCGCGTCGTCGCCCACCGTGCCCTCGAGACTCTCCGGGATTACCTGCGAATTGTACAGCTGTTCCTCGTCCTCCAGCGGCTCGTAGGAGAGGATCCTGCCGTCAGTCTCCAGGATGTCTATGAGGTGCGTGGCGTACTCGCCCGAGACGTCTATCACCACTGTCGTGATGTCTTTCTTCGCCTGCATGACCTTTCGGATCAGGATGCTCGTAAGGTTGGATTTTCCCGCGCCGGTATTATGGCAGAAGACACCGCCAAACCCTGCCATGAAGTTCTCGGCACCGGGTACGGAGACGTCATAGACGAAGGAGCCAGGAGCTTCCACCTCCTTGACGTCGAGCACCTCGAAGAATGCCAAGTCCGACTGAACTATCCTCTTCGTCTCCTCAAGCTGGCCAGGGAGCCTCCACAGAAGGGCCGTGGCTTGCGTCTTCGTTCCTTCTTTCACAAAGTACTTCCCCATGTCGGTCCTGTAGTACCCGTCGGTTAGAGCCTCGTTGCCACCCCTTGTGTCGGCGCCGTCGTACGACGGCCGCCTCCTGACCCTGGTCTCGAACTCCTCGACCATGGACTTGCCGACCCTCAGCTTGAGCTTCGAGACGTGTGATGGATGAGAGTAGGTTCCGAGAAGGTCCGACGACAGCTTTGCTGCCGGGAAAATGGGCTCCGCCCTTCCCCTCCCCTTCCGAAAGTCCCCCTCGGCCATTTCCTCGACGCTCGGGAACTTCATCTGGTAGTGAATCCCGGCCTCTATTTTTCTGCCCTCTATGTGGACCGGGCCGTCTGGCTTCCAGACCGTCGATGTCGCAACGCAACCCTCCATAAGGAGCAGATACATGACGTCGTTCATCAGCAGCCTTGACGAGGTGACGCCATAGTCTCCCTTGGCCCATGCGGCAAGAAAGGCTCTCCGGACCACCGGACCCGAGTTGAGGATTACCTCGGGGACCCGTTTTCTGTTGGCGCCTCTTCCGACGAGCTCCACCATGATTTTCGCAAGCAGCTTGTTCGCGATCGTCACGCGTACGCCATGCTCGCCGTGGGGATTCACCCTTGCCTTCATCCCAAGAGAGGATGCGATTAAGCAGAGATCTGCGATGATATCTGTGTCTTTCTCGCCCAGCGTGAAGTCCACAGCATATTTCTTGCCCGTGTCCAAACTGACGTGACCTTCGGCAGTATAGTATCCCAAGAGTCTCGCGAACGCGCTGTCGACGTCGAGAGATTGTGGCAGTCCTCGTCCGAACGACTTGTACGTGATTCTGGCGCACCTGCGGGCTTCAGGCGCTAGCATCCCGACGTACGAAATCGGAACCATACCGTTTTTCCTCCACCTCCACTCTCTCGACGCGTTCGAACCTTTGAGGAATCCTCTTGGAATGAGCTCCTTCGGAATGCCCGAGAGACGCACGCCCGCATCTCCTGCGAAAATGGAGAGGAGGTCGAGCTTGACGGGTGCACCATCCTGGCTAGTGGATGCCTTGGGGATTTCGCGAGCTCCGACCAAGTGGTCTCCTATGTTAATCTCGGATGCTGGGACGCTGATTATTTTCCCCTCTCTGGCCACGAAGAGTGAATGGGCTGGCGTGACCGTCACTTCCCTGCCCGTCCGGAGCCTAAACCGCAACATTTTCTTGTCGTACCGGTGTCTGAAGACATACTGGAGGGGAGCCCACCTTACCTCCAGCGTGTTCTGATCGAAACACACCACCTCGATTTCGGAAGTGTAGACCGGGCCCTCCTGAGCGCCGTTGGAGTAGTACCGGTCGACGAGGTCGCCGATTTTTGATATCCGTACCCGGCCGCCCTCCCTGTACACTATCGGCTCTTCGGGGGCGACACTGAAGCCGAAGATTCCCGCATGGTAGCGGATCAGGTTCTCCAGGCTGACCGTGAGCGGGAGTTCGAACCCGAGCATGGTCCCGACCGTCTCGCCCTTGGGATAGCACAGGAAGTCCTCCACCGTCTTCCTCGAGAGCAGGTGGACCTTGGCTCCCGCGAGCGGGAGCATTCGGGACCTCTCGAACTTTGGCTGCCCGTCCTCCACCTTCATCGAATAGTAGGTGGGAACGGCAGACATGTCTATCCAGGTGTCCTGGGACTTGCCCCAGCTGTCGCTTATCGTGTCAAGGTACTCCCTCCTCAGCAGCGTCGGCATCGAGCCGTCCATCCCGAGCATCTGGAAGTGGATGGGGTTCACGCCCACCACCTCGAAGATGAGGTAGCTGGCGTCGTCCCCTCCCCGCTTCTCTACGGCGATGAAGTTGGGGGAATAGAGCCGCTCGAGTGTCTTGAAGTCGAACCTCGCCTCCACGGTCGCCACCACGTTGGTGACGACGATCTCCTGGTCGCCGCTCTTGGCCGTCTTCGTGCTGGGGAAGACGCGCCTTAGCCTCGCGTCGAACCTCCCGTCCAGGTCGTCGAATACCTCGTTAATCTCAATCAACCCTTGCGCCCTCTCTCCTCGACGCCTCCACACCCGCGCGCTGTTCTCTATAAGGTGTAGTTATCCCGTAGACCTGCTCGCGCTTCGCCATGGACCCAAGCCTCAGGTCGGCGACGCCGCGCAGCGAACTGTGCATGAGACGGATCTCGGACTTGACCGCCTTGTCTGCGAGGTACAGCAGCTGGTTGTGCCCGAAGGCTTCGTAGACCTCGGGATTGTCGGTCAGAGCCAGTATCCTCAGGATCAGGTTGGACACGGGGTCCGACAGGCCGCCTTCGTAGTACGGCCTCACCTCCGTCCTGCCGGACTGTTCCTTCACCTTCACGGCGTCCACGCCTCCAGAGTCGAAGCCGGGCTCGAAGATCCGGTCGAAGAGGAACACCTGGGACCTTATCCTGCCGCTGGTACCCAGCGAGCGTGACTGGAAGTACCCCCTCACGAAGCGCTGCTCTCTGGAGACGACCTTTCTGGCAGGGACGAACTCGCCGTCGCTGGTAGCCAGCATCGTAGAGAAGGCCGCGTCGTAGCCCCTCGTTCTCCAGGGAATCCCCAACTCATGGTTCATCGCGCTGAGGACGCTCAGGAATGCCCTGTCGTTCTTGAGCGCAGGGGGAGAGGAGCGGGGCCGCACCGTCTCCTTCTGGATGGAGAACGGGAGCACCGCCCTGTGGATGTCGGTCGCGGTCGTGTCCTTTGCCATCCCGATGAGCAGGACCTTCTTGGTCCTGGCGAGCTCGCAAAGCCATTCCAGCAAGACCAAGGACACCATGTTGACATCGAGTATCGTCAGCCACTGGTCGTCGCCCACGCTGAGAGGGGGCTCGTTCTTCTCGAAGACCCGCTCGGCGTACGACCTTGCGACCCGGACCGCCCTCGGCCAGTACCCTGACACACCGTCTCCCAGCCGTACGACGTCTCCTCCCTCCTCGAGCAGGCTCCCGTCGAGGTTCGCATCGTACCTCCGCAGGGTCCTGAGAGCAGAGCTCACCGACCTCTGGTCCAGTCGGAGTCTCGCTGCAATCTCGCCGTCGGCAAGCCCTCCATCCGCAGCCATCAGCTCTCTCAGAATCCGGTGCGCGTTGAAGCGGCGTCGCTCGGGAAGCGCCGTCTCCGGTGAGCCCAGGTTCAGCGCGAGACTCAGGTCCATCAGCGTGTTGTGGCTCTCGACACCGGGCAGGCGCCCCAGGTTCGTGCTACCCCTCTTCATCAGGAGCCTCCCGTCCCTCGAGAGCGTCGAGAAGGTCCCGGAAAGCGGCCTGTCGAGGAAGACGATCCTGGACGCGCCCATCGCTTTCGTAGCGAGGTAGAGCTCGGCGAGGGTCATGAACGCATTCGGGATTCTCTGCATCGAGTACTCGAGCTCGATGTCTATCTCCGGCGTCTCCGGGAGGACGTCCGAGAAGTCCTCCGCCCACAAGGGGATGGCGGCCGAGGCTGACAGGCTGGCTCCCCTCGCGGCCCTCCCGAGGTCGAAGCTGATTGTATCGTCCACCCTGAACGGGCATGTGTAGCCGGCAGCGTTGGCGTAGAAGAGCATCATCTGGAGCCTCTCGTCGTATGCCCGCGACCCATCGATCCCTATCGCAAGATGGTCGCCCTCCCCGAAGTACTCCCTGGCGAAGTCGTCGGCAGATTCCCTGTCGAGGGACCTTGTCAGCTCGAGCAGGTCCCCCCGCCCGCGGAAAAGCGACATGCGCCCCTCAAACCTGGCCACGAGGTTCCTCGTCTGCTCTGAGAGCTTCGTCGCTATCTCGCTGGACATGATCACGCCTGCACAGTGTGCCACTTCTTATAACCGACTACTCAGAGCGGGAACCGAACTCCCCGTCGGTCCTGCTGGGGCCGGGACCCCTGTCGCGGCCTAGGACGTCAGGACCTGAGCCAGAAGCTTCTGAGAGACGTTCCCGCCCGAGATGACAAAGACTATCCTGTCGCCCAGACGGTCGACGTCGCGACCGGCCATGAGGGCCGCCACGCTCGAGGCGGCCGAAGGCTCGGGGAATATCCTCGCGTCCTTGATTATCGCCTTCATCGCAGCGAGTATCTCGTCATCGGACAGGACGAATGAACCGTCCACGTACTTCGAGCATGCCTCGAAGGTCAGGTCTCCCAGCGCCGATGCTATCAGCCCGTCTGCGACCGACTTGGGGTCAGGAATGGTAACGATCTTCTTCTCCTTCAGGGCCCTATCCAGCTTCGGCGCCCCCGCTGGCTCCGAGCCGAAGACCTTCGCCTTGGGCTTCTTCGACTTGACCGCCATGGCTATACCAGAGATCAGCCCTCCTCCTCCCACCGGTACGACCACCGAGTCGAAGTCGGGAAGCTGCTCAGCTATCTCGAGCCCACACGTGCCCTGGCCAGCGATGACCTTCTGGTCGTTGAACGGGTGTATGAGCGCTGCCCCCGTCTCCTTTACTATCTGCATCGCCTTCGCCTC
>JASHPA010000189.1 GCA_030038365.1 Nitrososphaerales archaeon | reverse complement strand
GGGCGAAGTCGTCCATCCTGGTACCAAGAACGCGCTTGGAGGCCCGGCAGCTACATGATTGCTGTCCCTGAAGACGTGGCCGTCAACCTGATGATATTCTTCCTTGCCACGTTCCTCGGCCTCGAACTGGTCAGGCGCGTGTCTAGGCTGCTGCACACCCCGCTGATGGCCCTCACCAATGCAATCTCGTCAGTTTCGATAATCGCTGCTCTTATAGTACTCTCGGAGCCGAAGAACGACTTCGTCCTCGTCCTCGTCGTCGTCGCCATCGCGCTGGTGTTCACCAACATCGTGAGTGGGTTCCTGATCACCGAACGCATACTAAGACTCTTCAGAAGGAAGGAAAAGGAAAAGAAATGAGCCAACTCTTCGAGTACTTCTACGTCGTAGCGATAGCCTTCTTCGCCATCTCGATACGCGGGCTGAGCGAGGTCAAGACAGCGCGGTACGGCAACTGGCTCGCAGCCGCCGGAATGACCGTGGCGATCGGGGCAACGCTGGCCGCGTACTCGGTCCAGCAAATAGACCTGCTCGCGCTCGCGATCGTCGTGGGCGCGATCGTCGGCACGCCCATCGCGCTCAAGGTTCCCATGACGGCTGTACCTCAGAGGACTGCGGTTTCGCACGCGTTCGGCTCTCTCGCGGTGGCGTTGATTGGGACGGCAGAGTACTATCAGAGACTCCCCGGAATCGACCCGTACACCATGACTGTTCTCACAGCCGAGATGATCCTCGGTTACCTCACCTTCATGGGGAGCTGTATCGCCTTCGCCAAGCTGCAGGGGCTCATTCCAGGAAAACCATTCGTCTACGGCGGACGCAACTTCGTGAGCCTGTCCGTTCTCGGGGTGGCGATTGTCCTCGGGATATACCTCATCGCCAACCCAACTCAGTCCTTCGTGCTGCCTTTCATGGCGCTGTTCGCTATCGCCTTCGGTTTCCTCCTGGTCATGGCGATAGGTGGGGCTGATATGCCTACGGTCATCGCGATACTGAACTCCTATGCCGGCATGTCAGCCGCAGCGCTCGGGTTCGTGCTGAACAACCAGGTGCTGATTGTCGCGGGAGCGCTCGACGGTTCCTCTGGGTTCATCCTCGCCGTGATAATGAGCCAAGCGATGAACAGGTCCTTCACGAACGTTCTGTTCGGAGGAGTGGGGGCCGTCGTCGTATCGTCTTCAGGGGGGCCTGGACCTGCCGGCGGCCGTACGGTAGCTGCATACACGGTGGACGACGTAGCCTCGATCTTGGGTGACGCGCGGTCGGTGGTCTTCGTTCCGGGTTATGGCATGGCCGTAGCTCAAGCCCAGTTCATCGTCAAGGAGATCGCAGATATGCTGGAAGCAAAGGGAATCGACGTGAAGTACGGCATCCATCCGGTGGCCGGAAGGATGCCCGGTCACATGAATGTCCTGCTGGCGGAGGCCCAGGTGCCCTACGACCAGCTCTGGGAGATGGACCGGATCAACCCAATCTTCCCCGAGACGGACGTGGTGATCGTTGTAGGGGCGAACGACGTCACCAATCCCGCTGCACGGACAAGACCAGACTCTCCCCTCTTCGGGATGCCCATCATGAACGTGGATAAAGCGAAGACGGTGGTATTCATCAAGCGGTCGATGAGTCCGGGGTTCGCAGGCGTAGAGAACGAACTCTTCTATCTCCCCAACACGATGATGGTCTTCGGAGATGCGAAGAAGGTACTCGCCGACCTGGTCGCCGCTCTGAAGAACCAGTGAACCTAGGGCCTGCTTAGCAGAGCCAGGGCATCTATGCCGTTCTTTTCGGACGTCTGCAGGAGGATGGTCCAGGACTTGTCGTCGATGGGTATCCCCTCCCTCTTTCTTTTCGCCATCGCGCGGTACTCGAGCTCGCCTGGCAACAGAACTTCCTTGAAGCCGGGCCTGACCGGCGTGGCCTTGATCTCCGTCACCAGTCTATCGATTTCATCCTTGAATTCTGTCACAGGGACAAAGGCCGCGATATCGATGGCGAAGACCGTCACGCCCTGACCCTTCCAGCGGGTCCCTGTCCCCGTGAGGTTCAGCGCCCCTCCGAGCACCCCTATCGCGAGATTGAGAGCGTAACCCTTGTAGGTGCCGAAGGGCAGCAGGGAGCCGCCCTTCTCCCAGAACTCGTCTATGTTCTGCAGGCTGAGGGCGTTCCCATGTACCGGGTTGCCACTCCTGTCGATAAGCCATCCCTCTGGCAGAGGCTTCCCTTCCAGCAGGAGCGTCCTGACGTGGCCCTGCGCCACGATGGTTGTGGCAAAGTCGAGCACTATCGGGTCTTTCTTACCCGCTGGAATTGCCATGCTCATGGGGTCGGTCCCGGTCACTGGAATCGTGCCTCCCCATGGCGAGCAACACGCGTTGTCTCTAACGAACACCATCCCGATCATGTCGCGCTCTATGGCCATTGCCGAATAGTAGAACAGGTTGGTTATCCAGTCCCCGTTGATGACGCTGCACGACCCGAGTCCTGTGTCGGCCGCCTTCTCTATGGCGATTCTCATCGCCTTCTCAGCGGAGACCGGTCCCCAGACGTTGGCAGCGTCGAGCATAGCTGTCGCCTTCGTCTCTTTGGTCACCTGCATCTCGCCCATCTCCCTTTTCTCGGTGAAGTAGGGCAATATCCTCACACCATGAGAGTCGATGCCTCTGAGACTTCCCGAAATCAGGACGTTCGTGACGACCTCGGCGTGCTCTCTCGACGCTCCGGAAAGCTTGACCATCTCGATTCCCAGTCTCCTCCACTGCTGCTCTGAGTAGACGTGCACAGCCTTCAGGCAATGCCCAAGAATTATTATCACTTTGCAGACATTGAACGGAAAGCAATAATCGGGGCGACGACGCGGCCGTCCCGTGCAAGAGATAGGCTTCACGTCTTGGTTCTCGCGGGACACCCCGCTCGCGATGGCCATCGGCCACCTTGCCGCGATTGAGTGCAGGAACATCGAGATAGCCGCGATGCCCGACTACCTTCCCAGGTGGAAATCCATCGGCGGATCCGTGAAAAAGCGAGGGATGAGCGTCACGGCCGTCAGTCTTGGCGTACCGTTCTTCTACAACCAGTCCTTGAACCTCAACTCCCCAAGCGAGCAGGTCCGAAATGCTTCGGTCGCCTTCGCGCGGAATGGAATAGACTTCGCTTCCAGAATCGGAGCGGAGATCATCTACGCCTGCTCGATGAAGCGGGAACCGCCGAAAGAGTGCAGCAACTCGCTCGGCTGGCTGAAGGAGTCCGTCTCCGAGTGTGCCCGATACGCTGAGGCTCGCGGGGTGAAGTTTGCGCTCGAACCCTTCCCTACGGGAGAACTCCCGACGGTCAAGGAGACGATGGACTTCATCAGGAGCGCGCAAGTCGAGAATCTTGGGGTCCTGATTGACTCCGGGCATGCGGCGATCGCAGGGGAGTCACTGACGGCAGCTTCACGCCTGTCGAAAGGCAGGATAACCCATATCCATCTCAACAATAACGACGGGGTCAGTGACCTCCATTGGCCTCCTCAGAAGGGAAAACTCTCGGAGGAGGAATTCGCAGATTTCCTAGCGGCCCTGAAGGCCCAGCGATATTCCGGGAAGGTTTCACTGGAAATCTCCAAACCCCAGCCGCCGGCGGAGACACTAGTCCGTTCCAGGCTCTTCGTTGAAAACATATTGAAGACTTCGTAAGCACTCCACCTATTCCCTGAGGGCTGGGGATGGCAGCCACGCGTCCTTGTCGGCCTGGTGCTGATGACCTGAGGCTTCGGGGCGGTCACCTCTATTTCGGTTGACCTCGGGCGTTATTCCTGTATGCATATCAAGAACATGACCCATTATATACCACAGGAATATATGGCTTCCATGGCAAACAACAGGCTCGACACGATCGCTGTTCATTCTGGACAGGAGAGCCCGGATTCAGCAACCGGGGCACGCGCTGTGCCGATTTACCAGACGACATCATATGTCTTCAAGAATTCGGAGCACGCGGCGAATCTCTTCGCTCTGAAGGAATTCGGCAATATCTACACGAGGATTATGAATCCAACGCAGGACGCCTTCGAGCGAAGGATCGCTGCGATTGAAGGTGGGACAGGAGCCTTGGCGGTGTCCTCGGGTCAGGCGGCGGAGACCTTCGCCATTCTAGCGATCACGCAAGTGGGTGACGAGATTGTATCGGCGAACAATCTATACGGCGGTACCTATGAGCTGTTCCACTACACGCTTCCCAAGTTGGGCAGGACCGTGAAGTTCGTCGACTCCACGAAACCGGACGAGATCAAGAAGGCTATCGGTCCAAAGACGCGCGCCGTCTATGCAGAGACCATTGGCAACCCCAAGCTAGATGTGCCCGATTTCCAGGCGATTGCTGACATAGCGCACGCTGCTCAGATACCGTTCATTGTGGACAACACCGTCGGTGTAGGCCTTTTCCGACCATTCGAGCACGGGGCAGATATCATAGCCTCGTCCGCTACCAAGTATATCGGAGGTCATGGCACGACGATTGGCGGAGTCATCGTGGATTCGGGCAAGTTCGACTGGGGAAGAGGCAAGTTCCCAGAGTTCACAGAGCCGGACCCCACATACCACGGCCTGAAGTACTGGGACGTTTTCGGGAACTTCCCTGGCCTCGGCAATGTAGCCTTCATCATCAAGACGAGAGTCCAGTTGCTAAGGGACATCGGAGCTGCAATAAGCCCCTTCAACGCGTTTCTGTTCCTCCAGGGACTGGAGACGCTACCTCTGCGACAAAGGAAGCACTCCGAGAACGCATTAAGGGTGGCCCAGTTCCTCAAGACTCATCCGCTCGTGTCCTGGGTGAACTATCCGGGCCTTCCGGAGCATCCGAGCCACAAGCTCGCCACGAAATACCTCGGCAACACTTACGGAGGAATAGTCGGCTTCGGAATCAAGGGGGGTGCCGAGTCAGGCAAGAGGTTCATCAACAACGTGAAGCTCTTCTCGCACCTAGCGAATATCGGCGACGCGAAGAGCCTCGTGATCCATCCGGCTTCCACGACTCACTCCCAGCTCACAACGGTCGAGCAGGAGGAGACCGGCGTAACGGGAGACTACGTTCGCCTCTCGGTGGGCATTGAGGACTTCGAGGACATCAAAGAAGACTTGGACCAGGCTTTGAAGGCGTCGGTCAAGTGAAAGGTCCGGAGGTACATCCTCCGAGATATCTCTCGCTCCCATGCTGGGAGCGAGTCCCTCCTTCAGGCTCCCAGGGTGCCGAGAATTGAGTCGGGTAGCTCAGCAACTAGGGGTCGTAGAGACCAGAACGGTCACCTTCGCAGAGCCGCCCGGCGAGATGCCGCTAGACTCTGGAGAGAAGCTAGGTCCAGTCACGGTCGCCTACGAGACGTACGGGACGCTCAACAATTCGGGGTCGAACGCCATACTGGTTACACACGCTCTGTCGGGGGACGCCCACGCAGCGGGATACCACGAAGGTGAGAAGACCCCCGGCTGGTGGAACGACATGATAGGCCCCGGTAAGGGACTGGACACGGACAAGTACTTCGTAATCTGCTCGAACGTCATAGGCGGCTGCAAGGGTAGCACAGGGCCATCCTCGACTAATCCGAAGAGTGGAAAGCCTTACGCTCTGACGTTCCCGTCGATTTCCATCAGGGACATGGTGGAAGCTCAGCGGAAGCTGATAGACCATCTGGGAATCGAGAACCTTCTTTCCGTGGTAGGCGGCTCGATGGGAGGCATGCAGGTGCTCCAGTGGATGGTCTCCTATCCCGACCGTGTGCGTTCCGCCGTGCCTATCGCAACAACGCTGAAACACGCACCACAACAGATAGCGTTCGACGAGGTAGGACGACAGGCGATAATGGCTGACGTCAACTGGAGGGACGGTGACTATTACGGTCAGGCTCCGCCCGCAAGAGGCCTCGCTGTGGCGAGGATGGTGGGTCATATCACCTACATGAGCGACACATCGATGGCACAGAAGTTCGGTCGGCAGCAGAAGTCCAACGACCAAAAGTCCAGGTTCGGAGCAGATTTCGAGGTCGAGGGCTACTTGCGGTACAGGGGCGACAACTTTGTGAAGCGATTTGACGCCAACTCCTACCTCTACATCACCAAGGCCATGGACAGGTTCGACCTGCCTGGTTCGAAGAAACTCTCCGAGGTCTTCAGGGGGGTGAAGGCCAAAGTGCTCGTCATCGCCTTCAAATCCGACTGGCTCTACCCTACCTACCAGTCCCAAGAAATACTGAAGGCGTGCAAGATGAACGGGCTCAACGCCACCTTCTGCGAGGTCAACTCGACGTACGGGCACGACGCGTTCCTGTTGGAAGTAGATGAGGAGACGCACCTCCTCACGCATTTTCTTGGCGGAGTCTCTGCCTGAGCGGGACGGTGCGAGTGACTGAAGCTCGAACACCAGGTCATCTCGGAGTGGGTCCAGAAGGGTTCCAGTGTCTTGGATCTGGGTTGCGGCAACGGAGACCTTCTAGCGGCACTTGTCAAAGAGAAGGACGCCAAGGGACAGGGTATTGAGATAGATGAGAAGGCAATCTACGAATGCGTCGCCAAGGGCCTGAGCGTCATACAGCAGGACGTCGAGACAGGGCTCTCGGAATACCTCGACAAATCGTTCGACTATGTCATACTCGCGGGCAGCTTGCAGCAGGTCAAGAAACCTGATTCCGTCCTGAAAGAGTCACTGCGCGTGGGTAGGAGGGCCATCGTCAGTTTCCCCAATTTTGCCCACTACAGTGTGAGGCTCCAGATTCTTCTTGGGGGCAAGGTACCCGTCACACCATCCCTCCCGTTCGAGTGGTATGACACCCCGAACCTTCACTTCCTGAGCATCTCCAACTTTGTTGAGTACTGCCGGAAGCGCTCCATCCGGATCGAAAGGTCGGCATTCCTCGGCCGCGGAAGGATAGCTAGTCTCCCCAACCTCAGGGCGGAGACGGCGCTCTTCATGGTGTCCACCTGAATATCGACCGTCGTCACCATCCGTAAATCTAACTTGAGCGAAAGGGCCGAAAATCTGTCGTCCGTATCCAGCGGTGCTTATATTGCGGACACTTCGTCGGACTCGCGTGGAAGCCAAGAGGACGACACTTTTGCCGATCTTGGCGACGGCCCTCTTCCTGCTTCTGATGTCGTTCAGCCCCGCCGCTGCGCAAACCAATTCCACATCTACTGTGACGGCTAGTACGGGTACGAACATCCCAGCACCGACGGGTTGCACCGCCCCTGGCTACCTCGCTTCTCCATCGCTGATTTCTTCTCTAGGGTCGAGTACGACAACACGCAAGTCTGGTCTCAAGTTCGGCAACCCTCCCACGTCGGACCGAACCTACGAGTACCTCTTCCTCGGTGCGGGAGGGCTTCTTGCGATACTCGTCGTCGTCGGGATAATCTGGGCTATCGCTGCAGGCATATCCAGAGCGGTGAGGCGGAATCGGAAGGAGGTCTCAGCGCAGAAGGCGAGGCACACCGCCAGGAACGTCTACCTCGTGTTCTTGGTGATAGCCTTGGTCGCGTTTGCCCCCGCTGCCTACGTCCTTGCCCCCTATCTTCACCCCACCAAGGGTACGACCCAGACGAACGGGGTGGTCGAGAACATCGTGTCGCCGGAGAATCAGATTCAGATACTCACGCCGTACAGCATCAAGTACTACTACGTTCCCGCCTACGTGAACAATGAGTCGACTCTGCTGGAAGGCAACTTCACGGTCCTTTCTGGCGCCAACGTCCAAGTTGTCGTAATTCCGGATGACCAACGCTCCGATTGGTTCGGCAACCTGTCGGCCGGGAACTATGCCGGGGTCACCGGCTGTACGATGGACGGGATGCCAGTGTACTACGACAGCGGACCCGTGACTTCGGGAGCGTTCGCGGTGGAGATTCCGCCCGTGACGAACCAGACCAACTACGATGTCATTTTCGCAGACTCCTCGGCCAGTCAGAACGTCACTGTGATCGCAAACGTTTACTGGGGATACTAGGTCGCGCCGCAACTTGCGGCGGAACGGTTCTCGATTTTTACTTCAAAAAATCACCAACAGTTCTGGCTCAGGTTCCTCATACAGCATCGCGCTGCCACCGTCTTTCTTGCTGCTGCTCTCGTTGACATCTGCACGTCTCGGCGATTATCATCGGCGCCAGGACGTGACGGAGAAGGTGCAGACTCCGGGCCTAGCTGCCACACTACTATCCACTTTTCTCCCTAGCCTTGGTTAGGTAGATAACGCCTAGACGAAACCTCTCGGGCAGCAACCTGATTCGTTGGCTGTCCGATATACCTGCTACTGAAAAGTTTGATAAGAGCAAGAACTGATTGCCTGAAAAATCAGACCATAGGCTGATGAAAAATCGGCAGCTCTCCCCATTTTAGGATGCAGAGCTTGTATGATTCGGCAGCCTCGCCACCGAGAGCTTTCTTGGTAACTCTCGGGCTGGTTTGCGCCGTGGTACTTCTTGTGACTTGGGTTCCCTTGGGAGCACAGGCAGCGACTCAACCCGTTCTTACAGTCGCGAGCGAGAACACCGGAGGCAGCAGTATCTCGGGATACTATGTGGTCCTCTCCCAGGACGGAAGTACGGTTAGTACCGGCTTCACGCCAGCGACGTTCACGCTGAATAGCGGTCAAACCTACACCGTCCAAGCAGACAGCTATGGCAGCTGCAACTTTGCCTACTGGGCGGATACGATGAGCAGCTCATCCCAGAGGACGATTTCGATAACCAACAACACCGGGATTACGGCCGTGTACAACTGCGGGACGTCGGCCGGGTCTGTGCTCACCGTCTCGTCGGTTGATCAGTACGGAAACGCGCTCACCGGCTATTACACGGTTCTCTATTCTGGTGACAGCGAAGCTAACAGCGGCTTCACCCCCGCGACTTTCACGACTTCCTCCGGGGAGGCTTACAGTGTCCAAGTCGATAACTATGGCAACTGCACCTTCAAGGACTGGTCGGATGGCACGACCAGCAACCCTATGTCGTTCGTGGCGACCAGCGCCACCACGACCTTCACCGCGGTCTACAGCTGCAGCGAAGTCTCATCGACCTCCGGTATCATGGTATACTCGGTCAACCAAGACGGGTCTAACATTACGGGCTATCCGGTCAGCGTAATCTCCGGAGGAGAGACAGTGACCTCGGACTCGACGCCCTTCACTTTCGCGGCGAACGCTGGGCAGTCCTACGAACTTCAAGCCGGCAATGGAAGCTGCATCTTCAGCTACTGGACGGGCAACGACACCACTGCCCCGGTCTCTTTCACCGCGACGAGCCAGGGCAAGTCGTTTGAGGCGGTGTACGACTGCAACGGAGGGGGTTCAACCACGATAACGGTGTACGCGCACAGGATATCGGCCTCCTACTGGGCGCCGTGCTTCGCGACGATCTGCGCGGCAGGTACAGGTCCAGGTGCCAGCATGTACTTCGCCCTGCACAACTCAGAAGGCACGCTGATAGGGACCGGGTTCGCCGACGAGAACGGTCTGACCTTCAGCGGACTGACCGCCGGTGCCACCTACTACCTCACGGCCGATGACTGCGATAGCTGTCATGGTTCGACGCACGACGTCCTCTTCAACCACTGGGGAGATGGTAGCGCGTCCGACCCGATAGCAGTAGTGGCCGGTAGCAGCCTCGATGCATGGTACAACTGCACGAACGGCTGTGCAGGCGGCTAACCTTTTAGGCTGCTCAACGTAACGGCTGGATAGGCGGTCAACAAATAGTTACGTAGTTAGTAGTGGCTAACTACTAACTATATAGGTAAGAGTTCCGAATATTCACGAGGTGTAAATATTGCAGCTAAAAATTCCAGTTTGTAATTTTGACGCAAAGACAGGTATCCTTTGTTCTATCTGTCAAGCGAAGCTCGATAGCGGCCAGGTGACGGAGGCTGACGTCCGGGTGTCAAAGGCGCTGGCACAGTATGCCGAGCACTCGAGGGAACTTGATTCGGCGGTCCTGATAAGGAGCTACAGTGTCGGCAAAGATTACCTTCTGGAGGTCAACGAGCCTACGATACCAGTCCTCAGGAAAGACCCGATCAGCTCGGAGCTCGAACGAACCCTGGGTGGCCGACTCTGGGTCACTGGCCCGGCTAGCTCCAGCAAGCGGTTTATCGAAGATCTGCTGTATCCTCTTACAGTCTCGGAACTCAGTACCCTCTGGCTGCCCGACGGGACCAGAGTGTCGAAGGCATATGTCGGGCGAGTCGGTCGGAGAGCCGCGTCTAGGCTGGACGCGGTTCAGAAGCTGGCCAAGACCGCGAGGGGAATCGACCTTCTCGTGAACTACGAGGCTCTCAGAAGCTCGCGAAGCCATGGACAAGAGAAGAATCGGGTGCCGATTGCGGAAGTGGCAGGTGTCGCAGGTTGAGGGAGAAGGCCTGCAGGAAGTGCAAGAGACTCACTGAGGAATCGAGGTGTCCGGTGGATGGCTCTTCGGACCTCAGCGACGATTGGTCAGGTTTGATTGTAATTCTGGACGCGCAGCATTCCGATGTGGCCCAGACGCTCGGAGTGAAGAGCCCCGGTCGCTACGCGTTTTCTGTGATTTGAGCTAGAGGGGATTCCTTGATAACGTGTGGAATTTCCTCGGTACCGCCTGAGTCCGAGGCAGACCACCGTCCACGACGATTGATAGATAACACAAGAAGAAACGAGGAAGTCAAAGAGACCAAATGAGCACCAGCCCTTCCGGAAAAGACGGAAGCGCTAACGCGGCCACCAACCAGCGTTTGGGGCTGATGCTCGGGCTTCTCGTCAGCGCTCAATTCGCCGTGGTGGTCGACTATTCGATTGTCCAAATCGCGCTCCCTACCATACGCGTTGACCTTGGTTTCTCGCTCTCTGACCTGCAATGGATCGTCAGCGCATACGGGCTGACGTTTGCGGGGTTCCTGCTGCTCAGCGGACGCCTCTCGGACATCTACGGGCGTAAGGCGATTTTCCTTGTCGGACTTCTCGTCTTCACGTTCTCCTCGCTGTCCGCCGGTCTTTCGACGAGTGAGGCTACTCTGATCATCTCCAGGATGGTCCAGGGTGTCGGTGCAGCAATGGCGTCTGCCGCAGGACTCGCGCTTATCACCAGGATTTTCGCGCCGCTCGGCAGACTGAACTCGGCGCTTGGGATCTTCACGGCGGTCTCCTCGGCAGGGTTCACAGCGGGGGTGCTTCTCGGAGGCGTCCTCACCGAAGCACTGGGTTGGAGATGGATTTTCTTCGTCAATGTTCCCGTGGGACTCATAGCCGCGACACTATCCTATCGCATTCTGCCTACCCACGCCTACGATCAGACCGAGAAGGAACGAATTGATTTGCCGGGCGCGATAAGCGTGACGGCGGGCCTAATGTTACTCGTCTACGGCCTTAGCGAGGTGGGTAACGGTGACCTTTCCACTCTAACGTATGTCTCCTTCGTTCTATCTGCCCTTGTACTTGCGGGTTTCATCGGGCTCGAGACGAGGGCCTCAACGCCCATTCTGCCGCTCCGCTTCCTCCGGCGAAGGACAATCTTCTTTGCCAACGCTGCCGCGCTCCTTACCTTCGGTACGACAGTGCCTTGGATCTTCCTCATGACCCAGTACCTGCAGGTGCTTCGTTCCTATGCTCCCCTCTATGCCGCCGCTGCCATCGTGCCGGGCTCGGTGGTCTATTTCGTTCTCGGAGGTTTCGCAGCGCCCAGACTGGTGAGAAGGTTCGGCGCCAAGCCCGTGCTCGTCTTCGCGATGTCCGCCCTTACGGTCGGTCTGCTGTTGACGTCGCGCGTGAACCTTAGTTCGAACTACTGGACCTTCATCCTCCCCACTATTCTGGTGTCGGCGGTGGGTGGAGCGCTATCCCTCACCGCCTCCAATATCGCAGCGCTGGCAGGGGCGCAGCGCGGCGAAGAAGGAGTAGCTTCGGGGCTGATCAACACGTCTAGGCAGGTGGGCGGTCCGGTCGGCCTTGCTCTGGCGATAAGCGTCGTCGGTCTGGCCACCAATGGCCTAGGACTTGCCGCTCCTTCTGCTGAAGTCGTAACTGCATTCCAGGACGGCTTTGTCGCTGCGGCGGTCTTTGCCGGGGTGGCGGTTGTCTCCTCGCTGCTTCTGCCAAAGAACAAACCAACAACCGTTGCCACTGTGGGGGCTCCAGGTAGCACGACCGTTCCTCCCGGCGTCGAATAAGGAGTCATTTCGTCCGTTGTGAGTGAGTTCGCCCCAAGTCAGTCAACTTATACATGCATTGCCGCTAGAACGACGCTCATGTTCTCAGATGCCGAGATCAACTATCTCAAGACCCAGCGCCTTGCAAGGATTGCTTCCGCATCCATGGACGGCGTACCCGAGGTTTCGCCGGTAGGGTTCGAGTTCGACGGCAAGTACTTCTGGGTGGGGAGCCACAGTCAAGAGATATTTTCCCGTACAAGGCGATACAAGAACATCACCAAAGGAAATGTCAGAGTATCCTTGGTCATCGACGACCTTGTGTCTGTGAATCCTTGGAGACCGAGAGGAATCAAGGTCGGTGGGACAGCCGCGGTGGTGGATCATGACGGAATGTTTGGGAAGGGCCGCTACATCCGCGTTACTCCACGCGTGACGGTCAGCTGGGGCATCGAACCTTCGCAAGACTGGAAGCCCGCCGTAAGGCGATGGCCAAAACAGCCTTGACTACCACAGCACAGCGTAAAGGAAGAAGCGAGAAAGAGGAGGACCGAGCCCCGTTCGATATCTTCGGACTCTGGTTGTGCCTATTCTATGACGACATACTCTCCAACCACTGAAGGGCCTGATCCGTATCACGGAACCCAAGCGGACTTCGGCCTGGGGAGACACACTTATCTTGCTACGCCGGCGACAGCCGCCGATAGACACTATGGAAGGACATGATTGACCTCAAAGAGCACCACCAAGAAGTCGAAGATATTCACGGATGAGGAACAGGCGGCGATGAGGGAGCGGGTGAAGGAGCAGAGGGCGGGCAACATTGACGGCGAAAGTACCGTGCTCGCAAAAATCGCCACTATGTCCGAACCGGACCGCACTATGGCCAAGCAACTTCATGCTATCATCAAGGCCAGCTCGCCAGTGCTTGTGCCCAGACTCTGGTATGGGATGCCTGCATATTCGAAGGACGACAACGTCGTCTGCTTCTTCCAGCCAGCAGGGAAATTCAAGACAAGATACGCGACCCTCGGTTTCAGCGACGAAGCGAACCTCGACGAAGGTTCTATGTGGCCGACCGGCTTCGCGCTAAAGAAGTTGAGTGCCGCGGAAGAGGCACGAATCAGCGCTCTCGTGAAGAGAGCGGTCAGCTGAGACTCAAGCCGACATCGGAAAGTGATTGGGCAGACTGTCCAGCGGACCTGCTAGGTTTCTGAGGACGCACCGGGATTGAGGTCTGTTTCCTTCCCGGTCCTGCCGTCGATCCAGACGTACCTCTTCCTCTCTCTGAGCATCACTTCAGCGACATACAGCGGATAGTAGACACACGTGAAACTGTCGATATCAGCTCCCCTCCATAGACCCTTCACGACCTCCCTTACCTGGTCTTCTTTGATCTTGAGCCTCTCGAGCTGAGAGCGGTCCGTGCCCAAAAGCTCGTTGAACCTTAGGAGAGGCCCGCTCGCCAGCCTTATCTTCGGAACATCTGTCGTCCTTCTGTACATTCTCGTCCTTCCCATCTTGACCGAACGGACGAGCCTCTTGTCCTCCAGTCTCTTCAGCAGGTTCCTGGCTTCGTCCTCCGACCTTCCGGAGATACTTGCGACCTCTATGAGACTTAGGTCTCTCTCGGGATGAAGGGCCCCTAGGATCACTATCTGTCCTTCGCCGAGTCCCAGCAGTCGTTCGACGCCGCTCTTGAATCCGAGCCGGTCTGTTACCTCGATGAGCCTGCCACTCATTCCATCGAGGAAGAAGTACTTGGTCAGGAACTTCCGCTTGATTACTCCGGACCTTATCCTTACGCCCACTTCCACGAGGGGCCTGAACACGAGCGCTACCCGCATCACATTCTCCTTGTGACCGAACACCTTGTAACTCCGGCCAAGCTTCACCAGCTTAGGCACGGATTCCGCCTCGATCATTGGAGCGAGCCCTAGTACACCGTCCCGGCTCTTCTCCCGTTCCCAACCCGGAAGGCTGCGCACCTCGACAGCAAGCGGTTCGTCGTGCGTCTCAGATCCCTCTCCGTCTGCCATCTTTGGCGCGAGATTCACTTCGACTACCTCGACTTCGGAGTTTTTTGTGGTGACGGGGAGAGCGCTTGGTGGTGCTTGGACCTCCTCGGGTTCGAGACTCTTGGTCGGCTGTGGGTCGTCCAGAGGGACTGGTCGGCTCGTGGGTGTCCTCATGGACTCCAGAAAGTTCTCGACGGACGGTCTGATCGCGACAGCCTTCAATTTGGGAGTTATGCCGCCGTGCCCCGTCTCCCTCTTTCGCATACTGACCATCTCCGGTTGAGGCGCGAGGCTTCCCAGTGCGAAGAACTCTCCAGGCTTCAATCTCGTAAGCGAATTAAGGATGCTCTGTTCCGGAAAGAACTGGGCCACCGCGCTCAGGTCATTCTTGATGACGAGACGACCCACAAGTTGATTTGAGCACTGCGACAGGACGTTCTTCTCGACAAGCGACGGCCTCTGGGTACACAGGAGCAGACCTAGCCCGCGCTTCCGCCCCCTGCGAGCTATCTCGTCTATGATTGGTAGTCGCTCGCCCCCAGATTGGGGACAGAATCTGTCTGCCTCCTCGATTATGACCAAATATGGGGTTCTCCTTCTGGAAATCTCCCTGTAGAGTGAAATCAGGAATTGATTCACCTTCTCTCTCGGCCTCGACGTCTCGGAGACGTCAAAGATGATGGGCGGGCATTCGGCGGCGTGCTCGGCGAGTTCGTTGAGGTTGACGCCCTCGTTCCAGTTCAGGTCGCATCCTTTGTCGTCCCCGACCCAAATTGCCTCGAACTTCTCCTTCAGACCTGAGAATTCGCCTTCGACATCGACGATAACGAAGGGAGCGCCACTCTTGCACATCTCCTCGCAGATCACGCCTACCGCATAGCTCTTGCCGCTCCCGCTAGAACCGATGACACAGGTCCTTCCGGTCGCCATCAGGTCGGGGTCGACCAAGAAGCGTTCGGGCTTCTTGTCTTTTGACTCTATTTCGAAGAACGGGTCGTCGGCTCCTTCTTCACCCCTAGACAGGAGGTTCCCGAGTTCAAGAAATCGCGGTAGGGCCGGTTTCGGGACAACACTGCCGCTCGACATCTACCATCAGACCCCGAGTGGGAGCCGGTGACGTCTATTAAGTTGTCTGGAACGCAAAGCCTTTGACCCAGAAACCAGGTGAGACTTCACTCGTCGGCGGCAGATCGAGTCAGCGACCCCTGGACTGGCGGGTTCTTGGTCACGCGGATCTGGATTCCTTAGATTACCTCGCGGGCGAAAGTCGACAGAATCGCGACGGCTAGGAATGCAGCCGCAGGAACGTAGAAACAGTACTGAAATGCCAGGTGAGACGGCAGTGTGACGGGCTGACCGGCGACGACATACGTCGAGACCAGCGTAGAGAGGATTGCCCCTGCAGCTGGCGCGCCGAGTGTTTGCCCGACATACCTGAAAGCCGTGTTCAAGGACGTCCCTAGCGCCATCTCTGTCTTCGCGATGGAAAGCACCAGGAGGTTCTGGATTGAAACGGTCATCATACCTGAGCCGAACGCGTACACCACTAGATACGCTTCTATCTCCGTGGGGCTCGTATACGTCGACAGAAGAAGGAACGCCATTATGGCCAGTACCGACCCAAAGTAGAGGAAGGGCTTCACGCCATATCTGGGAATCAGCGTGCCGACGGCAAGCGCCACCGGCAGCAGGACGACTACAAGAGGAAGCAGGTACAGCCCGACATTCGTGATGCCGATTCCGAACCCACTCGGTGACGGAAGCTCCAGAGTGTAAACGAGGGCCTGGAAAGTGATGCCGATCGATACTCCATAGAAGATGATGAGTAAGTTGGCTACCATCACGTTCCTCTGGCGCAGGAGCCTGAGATCAAGTACCGGCTCGGCGACGCGCCTTTCGTAAAGCGCGAGAAGCACCAACATCATAGGACCAATTGTAAGCAGACCCAGTACCGTGGCGGATGTCCACCCCCAGCTGACTCCCTCTGAGAGTCCAAGGACAATCGCGATGAGGGCTGCTCCCATCCAGAGCGAGCCGACATAATCGAGCTTGACACCAGGTTTTCTGTTCGAGGACTCTCTGACCGTCAAAAAGATTAGGACTGTGAGGAGCGCAATCACCGGAACCGCGATGTGATAGTTGCCCTGCCAACCGAAGTGGTCGGTTACGATTGCGCCTCCAAACAATCCCAACCCTCCTCCTGCGACCTGGACTGCGCTGATGACCCCCTGGGCGCGAGGCACAAGGTTGCGGGGGAACTGCTCTCGTGCGAGGCTGAAGCAGAGAGCGAAAACGCCTAGGCCGGCTCCCTGGACGAATCTTGAAGCAAGAATAAGGTTGAACGTCGGCGCAAACGAGGTTGCGGTGGCGGCGGCGAGATAGATGACCAGTATCCACATCATGACACGTTTCTTCCCATAGATGTCCCCGAGCTTGCCAAAAATCGGGGTGACGGCCACCCCGACCACCGTGTACAACGAAATCAGGAGGCTCGCTTGGTCGATGTCCACTCCATACTCACTCACTATCTTAGGCAGAGCCGGCGTGAGCATGATGTCGACGTAGACGATGAGACCTGCAATGACGGACAGTATCACAAGCGCTCTGTTTGCGTAACCAGAGTCGAATGGCTCGTCCTTGCTTTGCGGCAGATTTGACAAGATTTGTCTCTCTACCGCCCGCCCATCGTCCACCTATTGCCCTATTGCCTCATATGGCAGGCTTTTTGATGAAGCATATATCTGGCCGCATCTACTTCATATCATCATGCGCAGGCTCGTCATCGAGATTTACGGAGAGGAACTGAACAGGAGGTTGGAGGGTAGCGCATTCAGGTTATTGGAGTCGATGGAGCTGGTCCACCTTCTCAGAAACGATCAGGCTGAGAACGTTGCGATCTGGAGGATCCGGCTGAAGGATCCTACCTCGAAAATAGAGGACTGCTTCAGGGATGATGGTTTCACCAAAGAGGTCCACGTGCTTGAGCGCAGTGAGAACGATGGAGGTGCGCCATCCTTGCTGATATTCCTGAGAAGGACGGCAAGACCAGGGTACCTCCTGGGCCACGGCAACAAGCCTGGAACTGGCTTCCTTCAGGGACCTATAGGCCTTAAGGACGGTCGCCTCAGGTTCAGCTTCGTAGGGACTCAGAAGCAGATAAAGGCGATTATCGAAGCGGCAGAAGACAGGGGTTTCCGCTACAAGGTAGTCTTGGTAGGCGATGCCGACTTCGCCGAAGACTCCCTTCTGCACTTACTGACTGAGAAGCAGCGCAACGTACTTCTCCTTGCATACAAGCTCGGCTACTTCGATGTACCGAAGCGGATTAATTCCGACCAGCTCGGAAAGCGTCTAAACCTGACGGGATCCACGGTCGTAGAGCATCTAGGAAAGGCGGAGCATCGTCTCCTAGCCGGAATCATTGGTGAAGCGTAGTTCCTGTGTGCAAGTCACCCCTCCTGTCGATACGAAGCGGGACTTCCAATGAAACCTATACAGCTTTCTTGCACTTTACTAAAGCTCTTCTCGCCTTTCTCACTTCGTTATGGCAGGCTCGACAAGTGCTGACGCTTCAGGCACCCGAAGCGAAACCAGAAAGAAGATAATTGATGGCCTCAACGACGATTTGGCACGCGAATACAAGGCCATCATCCAGTACGTAGTCTTCAGCGCAGCTCTGAAGGGCGCGGAGTATGGCGACATAGCCGACCAGCTGAAGAAGCACGCGGCACAAGAGCTCGACCATGCTCTGAAAGTCGCAAGGCAGATCGACTACCTGGGAGGAGAGCCTACCGTCTTGGGGAAGCCCGCTGAATATTCGCAGGACTCCAAGAAGATGCTTGAAATCGACCTACGCGCCGAGCAAGAAACCATCAAAAGCTATCGCCGTAGGATTAGCGAAGCCGAAGAAGCCGAGGAATACGCGCTCTCAGAAGTGCTCAGAGATATCATAGCTCAAGAGCAAGACCACGAAATCGACCTGAAGGACGCCCTTGGTTTGAGGTAATCCTTGCGAGATGAGGCGACAACCGGTCTCGAAGTTACATCTGTTCTTAGTGAGACGATAAGGCAGTTACGGGTTTTTTCTCGCGAACTGACCTGCGCGCTTGGTCGTAGTTTCACCTGCAAGTTGTGGACTGGGTCCTGCTGCCAAAGTGTTCCGGTCTCGAAAGGGAGGCTCCAGGCGTTGAAGGCTTTGACCAACGACTGCGTTTACCGTCCATGCCTACAGAGGCGGAGGTCGGCGCGCCAAAGTATGCAGATGGCTACCAATCCTAAGCATGCCTCGTCGGTCCCATCTGCATGAGGGACGTCCGGTCGGTTGCTAGGGGATCTAGTTTGGTCGTGCGAATAGCAAGCGAGCCGACCGAGCGATAGATGAAATACACGCACGCGACAAGAGGGACGGCCGAAATCGAAGACGGCGAGAAAGTAGACAAGAAGACAAATGCTGCGCTTAGTGCGACCCAGAGCGTGTAAGTCTTGATACGTCTATCCATTATGCGAAGGTAAGTTATCGAGAGTACTGCGACGGTGTAAACGCAGACGAAGATGGTAAAACTGTATCCGATTCCACTGATAAGATCTTCGTAGAACAGGTTCGCTTGCGAGAACCAGAACGTTGGGATGTTAAACATCGCATAGGACGCAAAGACCATGAACGTGGTCGCTATTCTCCCTCCCTTCTTCCAATAGAGGACGTCTCTGTTGAAGTAATCCGCGGCGACAGCTACATTCGCGTTGCTCACAATCCATCCGTAGAGTCCCAGGAAGACAAAGCCCCAGACCACGGCCTCAGCCGCTACCGAGGTATACGTGGATGGCACTTGACCGAAGACACTGTCAACATATCCGGCGACAGCATAGGAAACAATCGTCAGCGCGCCAATAGCTGTCCAGAGCGCCCTCGAACGGTACGGCTGGTCGACTAGCGCTCTCCTAAGGTTGAGCGCCCACAACGCCAGGACGCAGGCAATGGCCACAAAGACCACAGTGAGGACATCGAACAGGATGTCACTAGGCGACGTTCGGTACTACCTCCATCATACCCCGCACGAAGGAGAACCGGAACCAGCCGGGGAGCGGGGGCTGCCCAAGCATCTGCCTCACTCTGAGCAGCGGCGTCACCGTCAGGCCCTGCTCGTAGAGCTTCATCTCTATCACTCCATCAAACAACTGTTCCATCGAGGCAATCACCGCAGGAGTGTGCATCTCCTCATCCCCCGTCGCCAGGATCACGGCGTCATGCTTCTTTATCTCCTGCAGCAGCTGAGTCCAGTAACCGAACATTGCGTCCGATTGGTTGAGGACGAGAAGGGGGGAGAGGACATCGGTGACGACCCTGATGCGCCTACCCAGGTTCCGTTGCAGCGCCTGCTTGATACCGAATGAGATGGCGGTCGCATCCCGCAGATTGCACTTGACCGAGGACCCATCGCTCGCGATCCAGTCGGGGATGCGGTCACCTGGTATACTGAAGCCCTTCATGTCCCTGAGGACGTCAGAGACGTTACGATGAGTGACGTAGAGGCAGTAGTCTCCTTGTGTAAGGCCCGAACGAATGAACCAGTATCCTAATGCCTGCTTCCCGAGACCGGCCTGGCCTAGGACCAAAATCGAAGATTTTTCGGGATAGCCATCGTTGAGTATTTGGTCGAGGCTGGCTATCCCGGTCGAGACCATATTCCCGTCAAACGACAGGGCTGTAGTCTATTCAGCCTTTCGTTGCAAGCTAGAAACTTCGATTTCGGGCGACGGGGTGCGGCAGGTTCGAGGTCTATTTTGATTCCGCCTTGTAGTCCCTTTCGAGCGCAGCCACATATCTGTCCCAGACCCTGTTGGTGCCCTCGACCTGTTCTTCTATCGTCGGTATTTTTGCGATGTTCTTCCAGCTCTCCTTGAAGACCATGTCGATTCTCGCCCTGTTCTTGCCGAGGCTCTTCAGCCGGTACTCGCCTGTCTCGTAGTCCTCCTCGCCGAACTGCTCTAGGGACCATGCGTTCGGCGGCTTCAGTGTGACGTAGTTGACAGCCAGCTTCTCCTTGCCATCCGCGCCTTCGTATATCATGACGTAAACGGCCCGCTTCTTGGTCTTCTCGACGATCCTCCTCTTGCTCTTGGAGCCGGTGATTTTTGGGTCATCCTCGTGGAAATCCGTACACCATTCGTAAACGTACCGTAAGGGTGCATTGATTTCCTTCGAAACTCTCGTCGTATCGACCATAGCTTCGCCCAAGCTCTGCCCGCCTTATTTAGGCTAGCAAGAGCAGACATGATCGTGCTGCACCATTTCGCAAGGAAACACCTCGATTTCTCGGACCTCATGACGGAGGCCGCAGCTGCGGTCTACATGCTCGTGATAATCAACGGCTACGTCCAGCTCTCACAGCTCCATACAGAGTTCTATTACATCCTCGCAGTTGACGTCGGCGCCTCTGTTGGTTGGGGCCTGATAGATGGGTTCACCTACGCTATCGGGCAGTCGATATCGAGGGGCAACGACACCATTGTGGTGAAGAGAACCCAGTCAGCGGACCCAGAGAAGGCGCTGGCAGCCGCTCAGGAGGGACTCGACGGGACATTCGTCTCCGGTTTCAGCCGCGATGCCAAGAAGGCAATCGCAGAGGAAATCGTCAGTAAAGCACCAGACGCGGTGGTGGACAAGCAAGGGGTCTTTAGCAGGGAGGACCTTTCGGGGCTCGTTTCAATTCTCGGCGTATATCTCACGGCCGGGCTAGCCCTTTCGTTGCCATACGTTGTCTTCGCCGACAAACTCATCGCTTGGCTGGTCTCGAACACAATCGGGATAGCCTGGCTGTTCTATTTCGGGTACACCGTCGGCAGGGTCACGGGGCAGAAGCGCGTGCTCATTGGGGTGCTGACCTCGGCGGTGGGAATCGCCTTCTTGGCTTTGTCATACAGGGTATACGCGTAGGCCGTCCATCGCTTCGCGGCCTGTCCTCGGTACTCAGGACGGGTAGCCTATCCAGCAGACAGGGTCGCCCGTTGTGACGACCTGATTTACTGGGATGCCCGCGTGACTGACAGGGAACGATATCACGATACCGTCCCGGGGAGCCCTGATCTCCTCGACCACGTCACCGAAGACGTTCAGCGTTCTGGCGACCACCCGGCCTGCCTTGACAACCGTCCCTGGCCTGCAGGCTGGATGGACGAGCCCCCCACGGCCAGAGAAGATCCCTTCGTATCGGACGGGGTCATCGAATTTGGGCTTGCTCGTCTGAGGTTCGGGCCTCCCGGGTATCATCTTGAGGTGCTTCATCACGTTCAGCACGCCTCTGACGCCGGTCTTCACGTCCTTCTCTTCCATGAATTGTGCCGGTTGCGGAAGCTCCACCGTGAAGCCCGGGATGCCCTTCTCTATGGCATAGGTATTGGAGCTGCTGTATCGCCGCTTTCCTTCCCCCGGAGATTCAACCCTGAGCACGCCGAAGGCATTCGCGATTTCGTAGGAAAGTTTCGAGACGGCCGGGTTCTTTTCGGTACCGGCCATGGAGGCGAACGGGATGCTCGGCCCCTCCATCCCGTGCAGATTCAGATAGCAGTCACAATCCTTGATTAGGTTCCAAAGTGCACTGGCGATTCTCGGGCTGGCGGAGCCTTTCTTGTCGCCGGGAAAACACGAATCGACGTCCAGGATGTCGGTGGCGAACTTGTAGACGCTCCTCTGAAAGGCGATTGGGTTCCCCACGGGCATAGCATGAATGTTTCCTCTGAGCTGGGACGGGTCTATCTCCTCCCTGAGGACTCTCCGTATCACTTCCGTCCCGATTACCTCCCACCCGTCTATCGCAGCCACGATGGCCAGGTTTGGGCCCTTCCTGTTCCCCTGCAGCCTCATCACAGGAATGACTACCTTCGTGCCGTCGGGCAGCTGAAGCACGTCCACTTGCTCCCTCTGGATGGAGCCGGCGGGAGAGCGCTGCAATTCTGACGAGAGGTGGATGTTGGGGATTTAACCATTGAGGGTTCCGTCTAACGCGCTGCCTGTGCTGCATGCAGGCATCGTCTTCGGGAACACTTCCTCCTAAGATTCCTCTCCAACGCCTATGACCTTCGACTTTCCCGAATAACTGCCTGACCAATGCCAATACTCAAGCGTTCTAGCAGAATGTCTCGCTTTTCGTCACGCGTGTCGGGATTTCTCGATGTCCATCATCGGATTCTGGCTTCGTCCTCCACCGTTTGGTGGCTCATCTTGACCGTGTGCGCGGCTTCGTACGGAGTGACCCAGTCGACTTCGATAAATTCGTATGGCATCCAACCTGGAACGCCGCCCGTAGTCGAAATTTTGATTGCGCCGGCGGCTTCTATCTGGTCCCTTGCCCAGTTTCTGACCTATGGCAGCGTACACGTCTGCGGCACCTTCACTTCCCCTTGCGCGTGGCCAAAGACGTGGCCTGGTTTACGCGTCGAGCAGAACGTCAACGTCTTCGACGACGTATGGTTCGTCATGTTTGCGCTTGCCTTTGCCCTCTGGCTAGTCTCTTCGCGCTCGATTGTCAGATCAATTCGGGCGCTTTCCGTGCCGCCCATCCTGCTTGGATCGATTCTGTTTTTTGACGATAATCACTGGTTCTACATCGGCTTCTCGAATGAGCTCAACGGGATGGGGCTGAGCTGGCTCACGAACGAAGTGATAATGTTCATTGGCGTAAGTTGCTTCGTGGTGTGCACGGTTTACCTGAAGCTGAGAAGGCAATCGGTGTGGAACTGGCCGCTTCGCATCAGACCAAGGACCAGCAGTTCCGGGCAGTGATCCTCTTGACACGCAGCGCAACTTCCGTTCTCTTGTGCGAAGACATGGTGTCCCCGGGAGGGGATGGGCCTAGATACGCATCGTCGCTGCGGGCCGGAACGAATACGCTTCATGGAATGACGAACACCCTAGTTCCTGACGAATTCCTTTAGCCAGAGTAGATAGCCTGTGTCGAAGCGGTACTGCCTGAGCAGGTGGGAGTTCATACAGGGTGCGAGGGATTTCTGGAGCAACTTCAAGCGAATGGAGACATAACCGGTCAAGTGCTGAGCCTGGCTCCGCAGACTGGAGGCGAGCGGTCTTTTTATGTGATGGCTGGCTAATCCATCCATAAGTATAAATCCAATCTTTGCAGGCAAACAGGAGTTGAGCGTACTTCAGAAGATTAGAAAGAGAGACGGTTCCATAGACACATTTGATTCACAGAAGATACGGACGGCCATAATCAAGGCCACGGTCTCTGTGCGCGGAAGGGCAGAGAATGCCAAGATAAACGAACTCACGGCTCTGGTTCTGAAGGAGGCGGAGCTAATCTATACGGACGAACGCATGCCGTCCGTCGAGGGAATCCAAGACATCGTCGAGAAGACCCTTATGGTCTCTGGGTACTTCGACATCGCCAAGGCCTACATATTGTATCGTGAGCGGCACAAGGAACTACGTGAAGAGAAGCAGAGGGATGTCCTACGCAGGATTCAAGCTGAATCTCTGAACCTTGTCAAACGCGACGGCACTCGAGAGCCGTTCAATCATGAGAAACTGAAATCCTTCATCCAGCGAGCTTGTTTCGGCTACGATGGCGTGGTTGATGTCGAGGAACTAACGCGCCAGTGCGAGGTAGGTGCGTTCGAGGGCATGACCACGGAGCAAGTCTCGCAACTCGCGGTGATGACCTCCCGCTCTCTCGTCGAGAGAGATCCAGTCATTTACTCGACCATCACGTCCCGTCTCTTTCTCGCTTCGCTCTATCGCGAGGTCTTTGGACGCAAATATGGGCAGAGGACATTCGCCGAGACCTACAGAACCACATTCATCGCCAACCTGCAGGACGCCGTAGCAGAGGGGAAACTCAGTCCCAAGATTCTGGAATTCGACCTCGACCGGCTGGCAGAGAGCTTGGCCCTCGAGAGGGATGGGCTAATCCCGTACCGTGGTTTGCAGACGCTGTACGACCGATACTTCGTCTGTTCTTCCGACGGCAGGAGGCGCCTCGAGACACCCCAAATGTTCTGGATGCGGGTCGCCTTGGGTCTAGCACTGAACGAAGGAAAGAAGGAGGATCGCGCTATCGAGTTCTATGGCGTTCTTTCCACTCTCCGATTTGTAAGCTCCACTCCCACCCTCTTCCACTCGGGTACGCCGCGTCCGCAGATGAGCTCCTGCTACATCACAACCGTCGACGATTCGCTGGAGAGCATCTTCAAGTCAATCGCCGACAATGCTCAGCTTTCCAAGTGGTCGGGCGGAATCGGAAATGACTGGTCCCGCATTCGGGGAACCGGCGCGCTGATCACGAGCACGCATGTCGAGAGCCAAGGGGTAATCCCATTCCTCAAGATAGCGAATGATACGACGGTCGCAATAAACCGCAGCGGCAAGCGGCGCGGTGCGACCTGTGCCTATCTCGAAGTCTGGCACTACGACATCGAGGACTTCATTGAGCTTAGGCGGAATACAGGAGATGACCGCCGACGGACTCACGACATGGACACGGCGGTCTGGGTTCCGGACCTGTTCATGAAGCGCGTAATGTCAGACCAGTCGTGGATGCTTTTCTCCCCCGATGAGACCTCCGACCTGCACGAGAGCTACGGGCAGGATTTCGAGGACCGGTACCTCGCATACGAAGAGAAGGCCAAAGCAGGGTTGGTAAAGCTGACCAAGAGTGTGAGGGCGAAAGACCTCTGGAGAAAGATAATCTCGGCATTGTATGAGACCGGACACCCTTGGATTACGTTCAAGGATCCGTGCAACGTACGCTCGCCTCAGGATCATGCCGGCGTCGTTCACAGCTCCAACCTCTGCACAGAGATAACACTCAACACCTCTTCGAGCGAAATCGCTGTCTGTAACCTCGGTTCGGTAAACCTCGCCGTGCACGTACGCGATGGGAAGCTAGATGCTGAACTGCTCAGGGACACTATCGTCACAGCCATGCGCATGCTGGACGACTCGATAGACATCAACTACTATCCGGTCGGCGAGGCTAGGGAATCAAATCTGAAACATCGTCCTGTCGGTCTGGGCATAATGGGCTGGCAGGATGCTCTCTACAAGATGGACGTCAGGATGGACTCGGAAGAGGCGGTCGAGCTCTCCGATAGGATAATGGAGATGGTCGCCTACCACGCGATTCTCGCTTCCACCCAGCTTGCCGCGGAACGCGGAGCCTATCAGAGCTTCAAGGGTTCCAAATGGGACAGGGGTATCCTCCCGCTCGATACGCTAGACATCCTAGAGACGGAGCGACAGATTGAGATAGATATCCCAAGAGAGAGCACACTCGACTGGACGCACGTCCGACAGGCCATCAAGGAGCACGGTATGCGGAACTCCAACTGCCTCGCAATCGCACCGACAGCAACCATCTCCAACATAGCGGGTTGCTTTCCTTCCACCGAGCCGACCTACAACAACCTGTATGTCAAGTCGAACATGAGCGGAGAGTTCACGGTCGTCAACGAATATCTGGTAAACGACCTCAAGGCACGCGGTCTCTGGACCCAGGCAATGGTGGAGGAGCTCAAGTATAGGGATGGCGACATCCAGCAGGTCTCAGGTATCCCAAAGGCGGTCAAGGACAAATACAGGACGACCTTCGAGATAGACCCTCAATGGCTGATTAGACAGGCTGCCCGCCGCGGCAAGTGGATTGACCAAAGCCAGGCGCTTACAATCTTCACGAACACGACATCGGGCAACGCACTATCAGACGTGTACTTCCTCGCCTGGGCTCTTGGCCTGAAGACAACCTACTACCTCAGGACCTTGGGTGCTTCCACGATAGAGAAGAGTACCCTGGACACAACTTCCTGGAAGCACAAGTCAGAGGTCGCCGCGCTCGCGGGGACTCCCGAGAAATTGGTTCCAGACCAGGCACCTGCCGCCTGTGCGGTTGACAACCCCGAATGCGAATCGTGCCAGTAGCCGCGGTGACGACAGACCATGATCAAGAAAATCCTGAACTGCGACGAGACGGACCCCAACAAAATTCTGCCGATCAAGTATCAGTGGGCCAGGGAGTGCTTTCGCATGGGTATCGCAAACAACTGGGTTCCAGAGGAGATTCCCATGCAGCAGGACATCGAGCTCTGGAAGAAGCAGGGTGGGCTCAGCGACGACGAGCGTCGCCTGATGCTCTGGAACCTCGGCTTCTTCTCGACCGCCGAGAGCCTGACAGCCAACAACATCGTCCTCTCGATATACAGACACGTAACGAATCCGGAGTGCCGCCAGTATCTGTTGAGACAAGCATACGAGGAGTCGATTCACACGGAGACATTCATCTACTCTTGCGACTCGCTCAATCTCGACCCAGACGACATCTACAACATGTATCTTCGAATCCCGAGCATCAAGAAGAAGGACGAGTTCGTCGTCGATATGACGCGGTCGCTCATGGACCCTGGATTCGCCACCCGGACGACGAACGACATACAGAAGTTCGTCTCTGACCTGGTAGGTTACTATGTCATTATGGAGGGGATTTTCTTCTACGCCGGCTTCGTAATGATGCTGAACTTCTTGCGCCATAACAGGATGGTAGGACTAGGCGAACAGTTCCAGTATATCCTGCGAGATGAAACAATCCACCTGGCCTTTGGGTCCGATTTGATCAATGCCATAACGGCGGAGAACCCGGAGATTTGGACAAAAGATTTCAAACAGTCTATCGTTGAGAGCATCAGACGCGGGGTGGAATTGGAGCACGAATATGCCGAGGACTGTTTGCCGCGAGGCGTCCTCGGCGTGAACGCGGACATGATTGGGGAGTATCTCGAGTACATAGCCGACCGTCGCCTCGAGCGGATTAACCTGCCAAGAGTATACGATTCAAAGAACCCATTTCCCTGGCTGAGCGAAATCATGGACCTGCGCAAGGAGAAGAACTTCTTCGAGACGCGCGTGACCGAATACAAGACGGGAGGACAGCTGCAGTGGGAATAGGGAGCCGAGGATCAGGTCCCACCATTCGGGGACGCCATCGTGTTGATCGCGACAGAGGCGATGGGGATGCTCAAGCGTGAGCTGAACTGCGCTCTCTGTGGTAGCGCTTTTACCTGCAAGCGCTGGTTCGGCTGCTGGTGCCAGAGCGTCCCCGTCTCGAAGGAGCGTCTTCGAGCGCTCAAGGCCCTAACGACCGACTGCATCTGCCCGGCATGCCTGCAGAGTCAGAACTGGCCAGCCCTGAAGGATAGCAGCGAATGACCGTACCGCCCGGCACCGTAGCTCGATGCAGGACACTCCTGATGGAGAGTGTTGAAAGGAACATGGGCGACTCGATTATGTTCTCCGGCGGCTTGGATACCACAATCATGGCCCATCTCTCGGTCATCGCAGGTGCGAAGCCGGCCTGCTACACGGTAGCATTCACAGAAGCGGACGCTCCAGATATCCCCTTCGCGCGGTCGGTCGCCCGAAAGCTAGGACTCGAGTGGAACCTTCTGAGACTTACGCCAGAGATGCTTAACGAGGAACTTCCGCAGGTCATACGCATCCTCAAGACCTTCGACCCCATGGAAGTTAGGAACGGTGTGGCAGTCTATCATGGTTTGCTTGCTGCGAGAGAGGAAGGCTTCTCGAAGGCGATGACCGGAGACGCTGCCGACGAGCTGTTCGCGGGCTACAGCTTCAGCTTCAACCTTCGCTCTGAGGAACTGATGGACAAACTGAGGGCCTTATGGAGAGTCATGCACTTTTCGTCAGGACCAATGGCCGCAGGGCTCAGCATGTCGGCCTCGCTGCCCTTCCTTGACCCCGCTGTGGCAGCCTTCGCAGCGACGCTCGGTCCCAGCGACCTTGTTGGAGTACACGATAGTAAGAAATTCGGCAAGTTGATCCTCCGCGAGGCCTTCGAGGAGATGATTGGAAGCGAGGTAGCTTGGCGCGTCAAGACCCCGATCGAGTATGGTTCGGGCACAACCCATCTTCCGAGATTTTACGAAGCAAGAGTCTCTGATGAAGCGTTCAGAGCGGGCGTTAGCAGCAGCATGGCAAAGGATGGGGTCAAAATCAGAGACAAGGAGCATCTTCAGTACTACTCGTTCTATCGGAGTATCTTCCCTCCCCCTTCAGCAACCGCTACGACGAGATGCAGATGTCCTGACTGCGGCGGTGACGTGCGACCTGAATCAAGGTTCTGCACGACCTGCGGTTCCTACCCGATCGCCCCTGTCATTACATCATAGGTCTTGGGACGACCGCGCGGACCTTCACTGGTTTGAGCGCTCCGAGGCGTAGTCGAGCCTCCCAGAGAGCCATGGCAAGGTCTCGGTGATGAAGGTCGGCCCGTGGTGGGCCAGGAAGTCGAGCGGCCCGGGGGCTAGGAAGCAATGATTTGCTCTTACGGCGCTCAGATTCCTCCAGCCCCTCTTGTCTATGAGGCGTTCCAGGTCGGGTTGGCCAAACTTCGAATACATCTTCGCCTCATAGAAAATCACGTCCGGATCCTCGGACGCTACCTGCTTCAGGTCGGGGGTCAACCACTCTGACCGGACACCATCGAAGAGCGTAGAACTCCCTAGGAGATGCATGGAATCGACTATGTAGCTGTAAGCGCCGAAAGAGACGGGGCCACCGAGGTCTATCTCGACGTACACTCTCGGCTTGGTCTTTGCCGGCTTCGTGTCGGCAATCGTCCTCAGGAGCACGCCCGAGAGTGTCCAGGCCTTCTCTGCCTCTCCGACGACCAATCCGAGCTTGACTACCATGTCGACTATGCCGCTGACCGACACCGGTAGAGTGATCGGGTAGACGGGAAACTCGCTCGATAGCTTAAGGGACAGGTCTCTCTGGTATCCCGTGATTGCGACTATCAAGTCAGGCTTCATCCCCCGCAGCAGGTCGAGATTGGTGGTACTGTAACTACCAACTTTCCTCTTCATCTTGGCCGCCTCTGGCTTGGCGCAGAAGGCACTGACACCAATGACGCGTTCCTCCAATCCAAGCAGAAAGAGCGTCTCCGTGAGCGCGGGACTCAGACTGATGATCCTCGAAGGCCGATCTGGCACTACGACTTCCCTGCCGAGTACCTCGTTGAAGACGCTCACCATCTTCCACGAGCGTCGTCATCCCAGATTGTTAAACGACGCGAGCTTCAGCAGGAGCCCTGGGACGGCCCGTAAAGGGACGTTTCCGTGATAGCCGCCCTCGCCCAGAGATTCTCGACATCGCCTATTGGTGACCGTATCTATGGGGGTTCTTGTCGAAGACGGCTTTGCATGCCTGGGAGCAGAAATAGAACTTCTTCCCATCATGTTCGGAAATCAGCTTCGTCTCCTTCTCGTCCACCGTCATTCCGCACACGGGGTCCTTCATCATGTTGATTCTTGCCGAGGAACGCGCGTCTTCTCTATTTCAAGACTAGCCTTTACGGATGTCAAGCCGGGAGGGGTGTCTTCATCGAAAGCTTCCGACCGTTTTTGGCGATGTATGCCTTCCGACAGGTCTTGCAGCAGAAGTAGTAGCGGGAGAAATGCGATGAGATCGTGTATGGCCTGCTGCTCGTCACGGACCCCTTGCAATAGTCGCACCTCAGGTCCATTGTGAGTACCCGAGGTATTGTGGGCGCAAGCTTTTCCTCCTTTATGGTTCCCGTGATTATCTCGCTCGATATGATCTGAGCCTCTTTCGGGACGTGCTCGGCAAGGAACGGCTGAAGCTCCTGAACCGTCTCCAGGCTCACCTTGAGGATAATGAGCTGTCCCGTCGTCGTGTAGACCGATTGGACTTCGCTCAGCTTCGCAAGATGATTCGCCACCTCTGCGGCTGAAGGCGAGTCGACCTTCACGACCACCAACGTAGCGAGGCCCCTGTCCAGGGAATCTGTCGACAGTACAGGGACGAATTTCCTTATCATCCCGCCCTTGATCATCCTCGCAAGCCTCGCCGACACGGTTGGCGTGCTGAGGTTGGTTCTATTGGCAATCTGTCTGTAAGACGCTCTCCCGTCTTTCATCAAGACATCGAGTATCTTGGCGTCGATTTCGTCCGTTTTCACAAAGGTCCAGCCGGCGCCCCAGATAAAAGAGTTAACGTTCGTAAAGACGATGGTTTAAGAAAACGCCTGCTTTCCGTTCGACTGGTGGGCCGAGACGCCGGTTGATCCTGTCTGCGGCATGTTCGTGGAAGAGTCGCCCGAGACCCTCCACGCAACCGTGAGAGGGACGATCTACTACTTCTGTAGCGAAGCCTGCCTCCTGGAGTTCACCAGACCTGAGGTAGAGCTGCGCGCCATCAGGCGTGGCGTAGCGGTGAGCCTTGTTTTCGGTGTCCCAATCCTCATCCTATCCTATGTCCCCGTTACGCCTTCGTTCCCACTGGGCTGGCTGCTACTCGGGCTGGCGACCCCTGTCCAGTTCATCGCTGGATGGAGGTTCTACAGAGGTACGTGGGACGCCATCAAGATGCGCTCTTCGAACATGGACGTGCTGATTGCCATCGGAACCTCGGCTGCATTCGTCTACAGCGCGCTTTACGTCGTCTTCCCGAGGGAGTTCCCCTTCGGTGGCCTCTATTTCGACGCTTCTGCGATTGTTATCGCACTGATACTGACCGGGAGGCTTCTCGAACATACGGTTCGGGCGCGGGCAACTGACGCGATAAGCAAGCTAGTGGCACTCCAGCCCCGTATGGCCGTGGTGATAAGAGATGATGGGCGAGAGGAGCAGATTCCAGTCGAACGACTCACCGAGGGAGAGGTCTTTCTCATCCAGCCAGGAGAACGGGTTGCTACCGATGGAGTCGTCGTAAACGGGCATTCCTCAATCGACGAAAAATTGGTGACGGGGGAGAGCATCCCCGTCGAAAAGACTCCCGGAAGTCAGGTGATCGGCGGGACCATGAACATGCGGGGCGCCCTGGAGGCAAAGGCCACCAAAGTTGGTTCAGACACAACGCTTTCCAAGATAGTCAAGGTCGTGCAAGAAGCCCAGACCACAAAGGGGCCGGTGGAGCACCTTGTAGACACAGTATCGAGGTATTTTGTACCAATGGTGGTCTTCGTTTCGCTACTCACATTCTCGTTATGGACCTTCGTTGCTCACGAATCAATCAGCTTCGGCTTCACGGCCGCCGTTGCTGTCCTGATAATCGCGTGCCCATGCGCCCTGGGGCTTGCCACTCCGGCTGCCATCGTGGTTGGGACGGGAAAGGGGGCAGAGAATGGCATACTCATCAAAGGCGGAGAATACCTCGAGAGGACTCGGAAAATCGACACCATTGTGTTCGACAAGACAGGGACGCTAACGACGGGGGAGCCTTCCGTCACGGATGTAATCCCGATTAATTCGCATCCCTTGAACGAAAGGGAAATCATGCGGCTGGCTGCGATAGCGGAAAAGCGCTCAGAGCATCCGCTGGCGACCGCGATTCTGGGAAAAGCCCGGGAAGCATTCCTGAACGAAAAGGTCGAGGACCCTGATTCGTTCGAATCCGTTCCCGGCAAGGGAGTCCACGCTACCTATTCTAACAAGGACATCTTGCTTGGCAACACCGCCTTATTCGAGGGAGCCGGGATAGAGCTCGAGCAGTCGACCCGCGCTGGTATCGAGAAGCTTAGGACCCAAGGCAAGACCGTAATGGCGCTTGCGGTAGATGGGCAGCCTACGGCACTCATCGCCGTCACAGATACTCCGAAAGAGCATGCTCGTCAGGCCATCGCTGCGCTTCAGAGGATGAAACTGAAGGTGATAATGCTGACAGGCGATAGCGAAGCCACCGCTGCTGCGATAGCTGATCAGCTGGGGATTGACGAATTCATCGCCGAAGTGCCACCAATCGGGAAATCAGAAGTCATCAAGGGACTGCAAACAAAGGAGCGCAGAAAGGTGGCAATGGTGGGGGACGGCGTCAACGATGCACCAGCGTTGGCCCAGGCGGACGTAGGGATAGCCATTGGATCGGGCTCTGACATAGCGATAGAGGCAGGAGGTTTGATCCTGATGAGAGATGACCCCAGGGACGTGGTGGCCGGTATCCAGCTGTCACGAAAGACGGTGGGTAAGATCAGGCAGAATCTCTTCTGGGCTTTCGCTTACAATGTCGGGCTGATTCCGGTGGCTGCCGGCCTGTTTTTCATAGCCTTTGGAGTTCTGCTGAACCCCATATTCGCGGGCCTCGCGATGGCCCTGTCGTCGGTCACTGTCGTGACGAATTCGCTGACACTGAGGCGATTCAAACCCAAGTTCTAAGGCGCAACGACGTCTGGAATCCATCCCGAGTGTGACCATCGATGTTTCAGTGAGCCGCGTAATAATTGGCAACCGCGTTGAACGATTTCTTCGGTTCCCATGGCAACTCCGGATACGTCACTCCGTGCTCTCCCGTCGAACCCGAAAAGCCATCCAGAACGTGAGGGTCGAGGTCAATACCCATCATTTCCTTAGCCCCACGAATGGTCTGTCTCCTGAACTCTTCCTCCGTCTCCTCCTCGGGGAAGCTCTTCACCAGACTAAAGTTCGCCATATCGGTATCGTATCTGGGGTCTGCGCGGTATGGGGAGTTAGGGACCACGAAGGTTTGAATGAAAGAGCCTTCGACTCCTGCCGTGTCAAGCACTCCCAGTTGATCGACCAGTTCACGTGCCTGAAGCTCCTCGTCTCGAATGTAATGCCCGTCGACTCGGGGCGGGATATGTGCCATGTCCAGGAACATCTGCGGAAGCTTCTGGTTCGGCCCGAGGAGGTCTTCCATCATCCCGAAGCTTATCATGAACCCGTTGGCCCCTAACAAGTCGGCGCCGCGGAAGGTACAGCAGCCGAACTCTCCTACGATGACGGGCTTACCAAACACTTTGTACTTGCTTATCATTTGACCGTAGGAGTCTTTGTTCCGAGCGTCCCTGTAATGGTCTACTCCCACGTAGTCGAACGATTTCCAGTCAACAGCTTCGAACGGCAGGGAGAAATAGGTCAGAGGGCCTTCGAAGGACTCCCTCGCGGCATTGTGCAGGTTCGACAGATATGCGTTGAGCGCTCTGTTGTGCTTCCCGGCCATCACATCGCCCCATAGCGACGCGCGGGAGATCCTGTCGAAGACGTTCTTGCCTTCGACAATTCCCTGAGAGAAGAGGGTCAGTTCAGACCCCACGCTGAGGACCAGTTTTCCGGGCCACCGCTTCCGAAGTCCCTCTGCCCCCTCCGCCGCTCTTGCGATATATTCCAAGGTCTCATCCTGACTTCTGTCCCACATCTCGGGAGATAGCCAGACCTCCAGACCCTGAGAGAGGGCGTCCTCGCCGGCGGTCGCCAGCCTATCGATGTCGAGTCCGCATATCCTGACCGCGTTGCAGTGCAGATCATTCTTGATGATTCCAAGCTCTCTTTGCACAATCTTGGGCTCGAATTTGGGACGCCAGTTGCTACCCATCATAACGCGGCCGACGTCGTAGCAGACTCCCTTCCGGTTCGTGTCTGGTTCCACCCGATTGAATGAACAATTCATTCATTAATAAGGTTGCCCTAGAGCCGCTAAATCGGGAATTCCACTCGTCCCGCTTTCATTCTTGCGGACGGAAACTCTTCGGTGCCAGCTCACGTTTCACCGGCATCATCGACAGATGTATGGCGCGGAGTTTGAGGGGTAGGTGCGGCCTAGGCCGCCTCCGCTTGCGGCGGGGCTCCGCTGCCCTTCGGGAGGCGACCCCTGACGAAGAGTACGAAGATGAAGGCGAGCACCAGCAGTCCGACCAGGATGGTGAAGGTCTGATCGTAGGACGACATGACCGAGCTCTCGAGGGACGCAAGGTAGCCTCCGCACAGACCCAGTGGGGGATTTGATGCGGCGCAAACCGGGTTGGGAAGCGGGTCGAGCGCGGCAAATCTTGTCGCCTGGAACGATGCCAGCACCGAGAGGCCGACGGCGCCGCCCAGCGACTGAAGGAACTGGATCAGGCCCCCCGCTTCGCCCACATCCTTAATCTCAACTTGGTTCTGGGCGGCCAAGAGGAAGACCGGGAAGGTCAGGCCTATGCCGAAGCCGAGCGGAATCAGAGGAAACACTATGCCGCCCGTGGGTATCACCGAGAACGTGAACGTCCAGAGGGGCGTCGACGTGGAAAGGTCCGTAAGTCCAGCCATGCCCGCCGCGCCAACAGCCGTACCGACGAGCGCGACGGTCCGGTACGAGAACCGCGATAGCAGCTGACCGCTCAGCGCGGCACCCACCACCACGGGAATCACCAGGAAGTAGAGTATGTCCCTGACCGTTTCGGACGAGTTTGAGCCCGGCGCCAGAACCTCCCCCACCACCAGCGTGAGGAAGGTGGCTACGGGGAAGAACACCATCCCTATGAAATATGTGGCCCCGCCCCCTGCCCATATCACCCTGCGGGCGAAGAGCCTGAGAGGAACCAGGGGATTCTGCATCCTCAGCTCCCAGAAGACGAACGCCAACACTAGCGCCGTACCGAGTCCGAAGAGCCCGAGCGACCTGGCATCTGTCCAGGCCCAACCCGCGTCCGCTATCTGATATAGAGGGAACATGAACGCTGCGACCCACGAGACAAGTAACCCTGCGCCCATGATGTCGAACCTCCTCACGACCTCTGGCCGCAGCGGTCCGAGGGTTGCAAGGACAATCGCAAAACCTGCAATCCCGATTGGGATGTTCACGTAGAACACCCATCGCCAGCTAGTATACTCGACTATGGTGCTGCCGATGAGCGGCCCGGCTACCACAGCGATGCCGAAGACACCCGAGAGCGCTCCGACGACCCTGGCTCTTGTCTTGGGCGGGAAGGCGACAGCGGCGATTGCTATGCCGACGGGGAAGAATCCCCCTGCTCCAGCCCCCTGGATGGCTCGGAACGCGATAAGCTCGTCTATGTTTTGGCTGAGGCCCGAGAGCACCGAGCCAATCATGAAAACGACTAAAGCTACGAGGAAGACGTTCCTCCTCGCCCAGGTGTCCGAGAGCTTGGAGAATATCGGGATACTCGCTGTGTTTGCGATGACATAGGCGCTGATGACAAAAGTGCCGCTGCTCTCGGCGTTGAACTGCTGGAGTATGACGGGGAGGGCTGTGAGGGCGACGAAATCGTCGAGCGCGCCCATCAGGAGCCCGAGAAGTATGCCGACGGTGATGAGCGCTTCCCTCCCTGGCGACAGCGCAGGCCCGTTTGTAGTCGCCACTGCTGTTCCTGAATCGCCTGAAGAACCCATTAGACGAAGCAGCCGGCGCTTGCTTCCGGTGGGGTATTTAGCCATTGGACAAGTGACCCCGTGATTTTCTATGCGACAGATGCTCGCATGCAGGTTGTCACAGCCGAATCCCGTTTCCATCTGACTTTCCAGCGATTCGCATCGAGTCTTCTTTGCAGGGAGTCAGCGCCCGCGGACTGGCGCTCTTGACGAGATTCTGCTCTTTCCTGCCCTTACGATAGTCGCAGCGGTCACATTGATGGTCGACACAGTGGTGTCGGAACGGGTCTCCCTCTCAGTGCAATCATCATCCGGAAGACCTGGACCCGTTACATAGTTCGGCGGGATTGTTCTAAAGCTGAGGCACGGAGGTTAGTCACCCAAAGGCAAAAGGCTAGAGGAGGTGCCCAACGGCGTGATTCGCCTTTCATCGATCCTCGAATGCTCACTCTGGTGCTTCTATGGGTTTGTCGCCCTCTGCATCGCGTCCTATGCAGGGCTGGGCGTCCTTGTGAGCCACTTGCCCTTTCAGGGACCAGATCAGGCTCCTGCCAGGCTGATTCCCTATTTCCCGAATGGCCTGACCGTCGGCGCCCAGCTAGCATACGCCCCTTCCATGGTCGCTCGCCTCCTTGGCGAGCTTCTCACGTTCGGACATGTGCTCCCGTGCACCTCCAGCTATGTCCTAGGCTGCTATGAGACTCCCTGGCTCGCGGTCATGCTTCCTCAGGTGTCCGGCTACGACGAGGCTTGGACGATACTCTACGCGACAGCGGGCCTCGCGGCTTTCGGAGCCCTGCTCTTGGCAGAGAAGAGAAAGGGGTTCCGTACGCGGCCGTCGTTCCTGTACGCGGCTCTCGGTGCCGTGCAGGCGGAGTGCGGTCTTTTCATCGTCCTCACGGGAATGATAGCCGTCTTCGACGCCCAGGAGTTCAACGACCACTTTTCTGACGTAGTATACGCCTGGGGTTCGTGGGCGTACGGGCTCACCAACAAGCTGGTCCTAGAAATTAGCCTGCCCGTCTTCTTTCTGATATGGGCGTTCTGTCGCTACGCGTCGAGAAGGGCTGACGCGGCAAGCAGCCCTAAACCGAGATAATCCCGATTTCGAGCATGTGTTTCGATTGAGAGGGGCTTGACTGTCTTCGTCAGCCTATCAAATGGCGTGGCTTTGAATACTATACTTGGTGGTACCGGTGAGCTTCCGGCCAGCATACTTTCATTTGATGGATGAATCGCCTTTGGAACAGGTTACTGTCTGGTCGAAGAATCTGCAAGTCTAGACGTCTGCGCCTTTAGCACCTTGACAAACTCAGCGAGGAAGTCAACGATTGCTGCCGTTTGGTCAGCGTTGTATTTCCCGAAGACTTTCGATATGGCGGCCCTGTAGGAAGACATGGCATCACCGAGTTTCTTCTCAACTTCTCTGTGTGTTATGAGTGGTCGTATTATGATGCTCCTGCGGTCCATTGGATTCTCCAGACGCTCCACGTAGCCCGCCTTTTCGAGGTGGTCAACGATGCCCGTTATGGCACCGGTCGTTAGATGAATTTCCTCAGCGAGAGCTTTTGCTGTCATCTGACCTTTCCTGAGTATCACCTCTAAGCATCGATAGTCTGTAGCATTGAGTCCGAGCCTCGCTGCAATTGCCTCTTGGAATAATACCAAAGATGTGCTGAACTCCTTTCCAAGGACGATTCCTGACGCCGAATCCTCTTGCGACAAGGCTCTGCTCGCTTCTGGTCGTTCGGTCCTAAACAACTTTATAAAGGCATTTATCTTAATAATTAAGTAATCAATTCGCTGAGATACATTGGAGAAACTAGTCTCGTTTGCTGCGACGCTCTACATTGTGGCGGCAGTCCAGTTCGTCATCTTCGTCGCCATCACCGCTTCCAACTATGGACCACCGGTCTACAACCCTCTGACGGTCACGATTAGCGACCTTCAGGCTCTGAACTGCGGCACCTTCCAGGGCGCCTATGTCTGTTCCCCCATGCATGTATTGGCAAACCTTTCGGTGGCCGTATTGGGTTTGTTGATGATTGCTGGGAGCCTATCGCTACGTCCTCTCCTTCCGGGTGGCCACCGCAGGAACGTCGCGGTCGGGTTCCTCGTGGTCGCGGGCGTGGCTGCGTTCGCCAACGCTTTCACCCCTGAGGACGTGACTTGGACCGGGGACCTGGTCACAGCGATCATCGCGTTCCTCGGGGCGAATTTCGGTCTAATCCAAATCGGGAGGGTGGTGTCGTCGGAATCTAATTGGCGAGGCTACGGTCTATTCAGTCAAACCCTAGGGACGTTTGGTGTGGCCGCGCTCATTCTCGACGGACTCGGTCTGGGAACACTAGTGGGCGAAGGCGCGATTGAATGGCTAATTGTCGCACCGGTCTTGGTCTGGGCTGCTGCCACTGGATTTCGCTTAATCCTCCGGAAATGACAGGCCAGGACTGTTTGTGTACGTGATGGGGCCGGTGAGCCT
>JASHPA010000188.1 GCA_030038365.1 Nitrososphaerales archaeon | reverse complement strand
GGTGTGCAGTTCCACCCGGAGTCGATAATCACCGAGAATGGGAAGAGAATAGTCAAGAACTTCCTGGACGAGGGAGTCAAACAGTGATACAGCAGGCGATCGCCCGGCTGGTCGAAGGCCACGAGCTGACGGCAGACGAGGTCGAGACCTCCCTCGAAGAGATAATCGCGGGGACCGCCACCCCGGCCCAGGTAGCCGGCTTCTTGGTGGCCCTAAGGGGGAAGGGGGAGACAGCCGACGAGCTGGCGGCGTTCGCCCTTACCTTCCGGCGTCACAGCCTCAGGATCCATCCCAGCGTCGCGGGGAGGCTCGTCGACACCTGCGGGACGGGCGGCGACGGGGCCGGGACGTTCAACGTCAGCACGGTCTCTGCCATAGTCGCGGCAGGTGCCGGTGTGCGCGTCGCCAAGCACGGCAACAGGTCGGTGACCGGCAAGAGCGGAAGCGCAGACCTGCTCGAGACGCTCGGTTTCAACCTCGCCATGGAACCTTCAAGGGTGCAGGAGTCCATCGACCAGGTGGGCATAGGGTTCATGTTCGCCCCCGTGTTCCATCCGGCCATGAAGCAGGTCATACCCGTCAGAAGGGAGCTGGGCATCCGGACGGTCTTCAACCTGATGGGCCCGCTCATGAACCCCGCCGAAGCATCCCATCAGGTCCTCGGCGTCTACTCGTCCTCGCTCCCCCCGAAGATAGCGCAGGCGCTGCAGAAGCTCGGCACCGTGGAAGCGATGGTCGTACACGCGCTCGAGGGTATGGACGAGATATCGGTCACCGGCCGTACGACGGTCTCGTGGCTCCGGAACGACAAGGTGTCCTCGCACGACTACGGACCCAGAGACTTCGCCGTAGAGCCGGCGGAGAGCCCTGCCATCCGCATCTCCTCGACCCAGGAGGGTGCTGACGTTGCGCTCAGTATACTTGAAGGCACAAACAAGTCCGACTGGGCCGTGAAGACGGTCATTGTCAACGCTGCCGCCGCGATAGTCGTGAGCGGTCTAGCTGGCACCTTTAACGATGCGGTCCCACTGGCGCGCAAGTCGATCGAGAGCGGAGCAGCCCTCAAAAAGCTCGAGGGACTGGTCCGTATGAGCGGGGGGAGCACCGAGAGGTTGGAGACGCATGCAGCCGCCCAATAGGTCATTCGTCTACACCCTCGCAGAGTCCGCGAGGAAGACCATCTCGGAGGGTTACTATCAGGTCGGCGAGGCGAAGCTCCCAAGGAGGAGCCTCCGCGCCGCCATCCGTCCGGGCCCCCGGATACCCATCATAACGGAAGTGAAGTTCAGGTCCCCGGCGGAAGGTCCTCTCCGCGCGACCGAGAATGTCCTCGGCATAGCCTCCAGTTACGAGCGGGGCGGTGCGGCGGGGATTTCGGTCCTCACCGAGCCGAAGCACTTTGAGGGACGCATAGGGTACCTCTCGAGCGTGAAGACGGCCGTCTCACTGCCTGTCCTCATGAAGGACATCATCGTCGCTCCCATCCAGATAGACGCGGCGAGCAGGATTGGGGCTGACGCCGTTCTCCTGATGACGAGCATCTTCAGGGCCAAGCTCGCCGACCTTCCTCTTGAGGCGATGATCGGCCTCGCCCATTCGAAGGGCCTCGAGGTACTGCTGGAAGCGCACACGGAGGAGGAGTACCTTGTCGCCCTAGCCAGCTCGGCCGACGTCGTGGGGATCAACAACAGGGACCTGCAGACGCTCGAAGTCTCCCTTGACACCTCGAGAAGGCTGCTTCTCAAGGGAAAGGCTTCCAAGACGGTCATCTCGGAGAGCGGCCTCTCCAAACGCAGCGAGCTCACCGAGCTGAGGTCGCTCGGGGCCGACGGCTTCCTCGTCGGGTCGAGCCTGATGAGGTCAAAGAATATCGAGGAGACCGTGCGCGAGCTGGCGGGTGCATAGAGAACGCTAAGAGTGAAGATATGCGGTCTGACGCGGGAGGTCGACGTCAGCTTCGCTATACTCGCAGGTGCCGACGCGGTCGGGTTCATCGTGGGTTTTCCCGCTTCCCCACGCAACATCGCGATCGACAAGGCGGCGGAGCTCTCCAAGGGCGTCCCGCCTCTGGTAGACGCCGTCCTGGTGACCACGGCCGACACTGTGAAGGCGAACCCAGGGCTCGGCGGAGGCCGGTTCGACGACCTCCAGCTCTACGGTGACGTGCCAGACCCTGACGAGCTTCGCGAGCTCACAGGAGCCAGACTCATCAGGGCGTACGCGCCGCAGACAGATGACGTCGACGCGGCGAAGGCGGCCCTCAAGGGGTTCGACGCCCTGCTGACAGACTCCTTCGTTGAAGGGCAGATGGGCGGGACCGGCGTGCCCGCCAACTGGACGATCTGCCGGAAGCTGAAGTACTCGATAGTCCCGACGCGCCTGATCCTCTCGGGGGGCCTCAACGCGAACAACATCGGTGCGGCGGTGAAGATGGTCAAGCCGTTCGCCGTCGACGCCTCCTCTGGCGTGGAGAGCGTGCCCGGGATCAAGGACCCGGGAAAAGTCATGGAATTCATCAAGAAGGCAAAGGTGGCAGACTGGTAGTGGGGGAAGACTACCCGAGGAAGGGCCGGTTCGGGCGCTACGGAGGGCAGTTCATCCCGGAGACCCTCGTCCCCGCAGTGCAGGAGCTGGAGAAGGCCTACCTCTCCCTTCGCAAGGACCAGTCCTTCAGACGGGAGCTGCGCACTCTCCTCACGGACTATGCGGGCCGTCCCACGCCGCTCTACCTCGCCTCGAACCTGACCGCGAGTATCGGTGGCGCCAGGATATTCCTCAAGAGGGAAGACCTGCTCCACAGCGGCGCGCACAAGATCAACAACACCCTGGGACAGGCGCTCCTCGCGAAGAGGATGGGCAAGCCGAGGGTCATCGCCGAGACCGGAGCCGGCCAGCACGGGGTGGCCACCGCAATGGCATGCGCGGTGCTGGGGCTGAAGGCTGAGGTCTACATGGGCTCCGAGGACATCGAGAGACAGAAGCTCAACGTCTTCAGGATGAAGCTGCTTGGCGCGCAGGTGCACAGCGTCGACACCGGCTCACGCACCCTGAAGGACGCCATCAACGAAGCGCTCAGGGACTGGGTCGCTAATCTCAAGGACACCTACTACATCATAGGCTCGGTGGTCGGACCCCACCCTTACCCCGTCCTGGTCAGGGACTTCCAGAGCGTCATCGGTGAGGAGATCAAGCGGGAGATGAAGAGGAAGGAGGGGCGCCTCCCGGACGCCGTAGTCGCCTGTGTAGGGGGAGGGAGCAACGCCATGGGTTCCTTCCATCCCTTTGCCGATGACAAGGAGGTGAGGCTCTTCGGCGTCGAGGCGGGTGGCGCGGGCAAGGGCAGGAACGCCGCCTCCCTCGTCGAAGGCAGGGAGGGGGTTCTCCACGGGATGCTGACCTACCTGCTCCAGGACCCGGACGGCCAGATCGCCAACACCGAGAGCATCTCGGCTGGCCTCGACTACCCTGGCGTCGGCCCCGAGCACTCCTTCCTAAAGGACAGCAAGAGGGCGACCTACGTCTCGATTTCTGACGAGGAAGCAGTAAAGGCCTTCCACCTTCTGTCCGAGAGGGAGGGTATCATACCCGCGCTCGAGTCGTCGCATGCGCTCGCCTACGGTGTCAAACTCGCGGCGAAGATGCGGAGGAACGAGGACATCGTGGTCACGCTGTCGGGAAGGGGCGACAAGGACGTGCAGATGATTGCCAAGCGGGAGGGGATCGAAGTTTGAGCGCTATCCGGAACGTCTTCAGGTCGCGTGGCAAGGACGGGGTCCTCATAGCCTACGCCATGGGCGGGGACCCAGACCTGGAGACCTCCGAAAAGGTGGTCGAGGCGCTCGTAAAGGGGGGTGCGGACATCGTTGAGCTTGGCATACCATTCTCGGACCCGATAGCCGACGGCAAGTCAATCCAGGCCGCCGCCGTGAGGTCGCTCTCCGCCGGCACGAGGCCGGCAGACGTGCTGGGGATCGTTTCACGCATAAAGAAGAAGCACAGCGTCCCTATCGCGATAATGACGTACTACAACGTCCTCTATTCTCCCGGGCTCGATAGGTTCCTTGCAGAGGCAAAGAACGCCGGCGTTGACGGTCTCATCATACCTGACCTGCCGCTGGACGAGACTGGCGAATACTCGAAGCTCGCCAAGAGATACGCGCTCGACACGGTCCTCCTCGCCGCGCCCACCACGACGCCGGGCCGGATGAAGGACCTGGTGAGACACTCGACGGGCTTCCTCTACCTGGTCTCCCTCCTTGGTGTGACGGGGGCGCGCTCGCAGCTTGGCGACGAGACGCTGAAGCTCGTGAAGTCTGCCGGGAGAGCGACGCGCGGGAAGATACCACTCGGCGTGGGCTTCGGTATCTCGAAACCCGAGCACGTCCGGGCCGTCCTCGACGCAGGTGCGGACGCTGCCATAGTGGGCAGCAGTATCGTGAACATGGTCGCCTCCGGCGAACCGCGCGAGGAGATGCTCAAGGGCATCGAGGCATATGTCCGCTCGCTGAAGGCAGCGACCAGGCGCCCGAACCAGACTTAATTACCACGACCCGGCCGGATTTTCTTCTTGGCGAGGTTCCCGTCTTTTTCGCTTGGAGGCAGGGAGAGGGAAATCGTACAGGGGATCGAAGACCATCTCTCCCTCGTGAGGGACTGCGTCCTCGCCTACCAGAAGATGGTCTCCGCCTACGCCGCAGGCAACAGGGCCGCCGAACTGCTCGACCCGGTGTTCGCCCTAGAAGGCAGGGCGAAGACGATGCGCCGGGACCTCAGCCGCAAGATAGCAGAAGGTGCCTTCTTTGGAGGCATCCGCGAGGACATCCTCAGCCTCATCCAGACAGACGACCACATCGCTGACAGCGCGAAGGATGCTGCGAGACTGCTGGCGATCGGCGCCGAGGAGGACTCTCTGATCACCGGCTTCCTGAGCAGCGAGCACATGGCTGGATTCCAGAGAAACCTCCTCTCCGCAGTGAACGCCCTGGGGGTCCTCATCGAGGCGCTCCAGGTGGACGAGAAGGCTATACTGTCGAAGGTGAGCGCCGTCGAGGATTTCGAGGAGGCCGCAGACACAGAAAAGGACAATCTCCTCAGGCAGCTCTTCGGCAGCCCGAGGACCCTGGACCCCGTCTCCATAATCCAGCTCCGTGACTTTCTGTTCGCGTCGGATGACATCGCAGACAACGCTGAGAAAGCCAGCGACGTCGTACTGGTCTTGGTAGCAAAGGGCTATGGTTAGCGACATCGTCCTGGCCTTCGGAGTCGTCCTCACCTTCGTCTTCGGATGGAACAACAGCGCCCTGTTCATCGGGAACGGCGAAGGTTCGGGTGCCCTCACCCAGAGGGAGGCTCTGACCCTGACCTCGGCGGGTCTCTTCCTTGGAGTGGTCCTCGAAGGCTCCAGGATGCTGAAGAGCCTCGCCGGAAGCATCACGCCCGCCGTGGGTGACACCGTCGTGCTCGTCGCCCTGGGCGTCTCCTTCAGCATGACGATAGCGCTCTCTCTGGCCAAGATCCCCTGTTCCTTCAGCATGGCCATCGTCGGCGCCTTCGCCGGGGCGGCGTTCGGTTCCTCGCTGGCGCTGAACGAGGCCCGGCTCGAGGAGATAGCGACGTTCTGGTTCCTCTCGCCGGTTCTGGCGGCCCTGCTGGCGTACGCCTTCTACACCTCCGCGAGGTGGTTCGCGGCGGGGCTGAGCCTGGTGGCCGTAGATGGGCTCAGCAGGTACGCGATAATCCTCACGACGCTGGCCATCGCATACGTCCTAGGTGCGAACAACGTCGGGTTGATCTACGGCGTAACCCTCAACGGCGGCGTCCCTTCCGAAGCCATCGCGCTCCTGCTCGTCGCGGTAGCGATAGCCGGCATGCTGATCCTTGGGAGGGGTGGGATATCCGGTACTGTCGGGGACCGGTTGCTCGGCCTCAGTCCCCTTGGGGTTGTCTCGACCTTCGTGAGCAGCGCCGTACTCATCTGGCTCGGGACCCAGTTCGCGATCCCGATCTCGATAAGCCAGTGCCTCATGGGAGGCATGTTCGGGGCTGCCCTCACGAAGCATGTCTCCGTAGTCAATACCCGACTGGCGGTAGAGAACATCGGCTCCTGGGTCGCCGTCCCGGCCGGGGCCTTCCTGCTCGCGTTGCTGTTAGTCAGGCTCTAGCCCTGTCGCTTCTCGAAGGCCCGGTACACTGTGTCGAGCGCTCCCCGGGAGTCGGACGCGTACTTGGCGGACAGTTCCTCGAACCGTCTCTCGAAACCCTTCCTGTCCTTCCCCTCTATGAACCTGAGGAGCTGGGTCAGCTCTTCGATCAGGGCTGCGGCATACTCCTCCGACCATTCGTTCTCCATCTGATTGTAGGAGTAGAGGGAGGCGCTCTGCGCCAGCACGCCCTCGGCGAGCGTCAGCTGCAGGGACGACGTCGGCGTCTGCACCGCCCTGAACTCCTCCGGCTTGAGGTACCGGCTGACCGTGCCGGCGTAGGCGATGTTGAGCAGGTGCGTGAGCGAGAGGACCACTCCGATGGTCCTGTCGTGGGCCTCCTCGCTCATGGGTATCAGGACCGCCTCGGGGAACAGCGTATGCGCGGTCTTCACCGACGAGCCGTCTGTCTCTATCACGCAGATCTTCATCCCCTTGAAGCTCGACAGCGAAGGACCGAAGAGCGGGTGCAACGAGAGCAGCCTCGTCCCGCTCCCCTTCAGGAGCTTCTTCAGCTCCGGCAGGATCTTCCCTTTGACAGACGACATCTCGACCAGTCTTGCGCCCTCGGACAGGCGCGGGATGACCTCTGCAGCGGTCTCAACGGTCGCGTCTATCGGCGTCGCCACGATGACCACCTCTGCGCCCTTTACCGCGTCGGCGGTGGAGCGCGCGCGGGTGAATCTCGGGTCATCCACCGTTTCTTTGCGCTTGTCGTAGCCGGTCACGTGGTCCCCGTGCGACAGGAAGTACTTTGCGAAGAATTTCCCCATGCCGCCCGAAGAACCAATGACCGCCACCTTCAAGCCAGTAATTCCCCTATCCTCCTTATGCCTTCGACTATCGTCTCCTTCGAGCCGCCGAGGGATATCCTGAAGGCGCGGGGATAGTCGCCAAACCCGCTGCCCGGCGAGACCGTCACAGCCTTCTCGTCGAGCAGTTTCATCGCGAACGGGACGGAATCGAAGTCGCTCTTCCTCGACTGCGGGAACACATACATCGCGCCATCGGGCCTGACGTACTCCAGTGACCTGAGCTTGTCGAGCTCGCGGGCGGCCGCCTCTATCCTCTCCTTCATCGCGGCGGCGTTCCGCGCCACGTCGGGGTCGCTCTCTGTGTCCAGCGCCTTTATCGCGCCGCGCTGGATGAACTCCGGCACGCAGGTGAGCAGGAGAGCCTGGATGGCGATCATCTTCGAGACGTTCTCCTCCGTGGATATGGTGTATCCGACCCTGAAGCCGGTCATC
>JASHPA010000187.1 GCA_030038365.1 Nitrososphaerales archaeon | reverse complement strand
CCGGGTTCACGGAGACGAGCCTCGAGTAGATGTTGTCCGCGCCCCACACCGTCCCGTTCCACAGCGCGACACCCCAGATCTGGGTCTCCTGCCCGCAGACGCTGATGGCCGAGGTGTCAGGGTACGGCCATTTGTACTCGGTCAGAGTCCCATTGGGGAAGAGGTGCGCCACCCCAGGCAGTCCCCACTCGCCAATCCAGACCGAGCCGTCGGGGGCTACGGCGAACGCCACCGGCGTCCTGTTGGCTGAGAGATTGAACTCGGTGATTGCGCCGAAGGTGGTCGGGGAGAGCTGTTCGTCCTGCGCTGGAGCCGCGCTGTTGCAGGTGGTGCTGGTCGAGCTGCCTATCGTGAGGATACTCGAGCTTGAGGTCGTCGTCGACGACTTCGGAGCCGGAGCGAAGACATAGTACCCTGTCACAGCCGTACCGATGAAGAGGATGGCCGCTACCACCGCCAGGTATCGCGTGGCAATGGCCCTTCTCCCTTCGTGCCGCACAGCCCGCATGGGATTCGCGCATGACCGCATGGAGCGTTAAAGCTTGTGGCTCACTCTCCGGCGGTTCTACTGCGTCTGCTGTGCGTGACGCGGCTTCGAGGCATCGACTCGGATTAGGGTCGTCGCCCCGTCCCTCTTCACCGCTTCGCCTGCCCCGCCTTCACCTTGCGACTGGGCGAACATCACCCAGCCTCTGCGAGAGATGTTCATGCTGGCAGCCTTCGATATCGCGCAGAGCCTGTAGTAGCTCGGTATGTCATATCCTCTCAACTCGCGATAAGTTAGCTTCGAGAGTCTCTCCTGAGTGAGGAAGCGTCCGCAGCCGGCCCGATCCTGATGGCGTCGTCGCACATCAGACGTAAGGATCCATCGACTGCTCGACTGGAGATGGTGGAGTGAACCCCTGCTTGACGGACTTGCGCGAGCAACTGAACCACATTTAAGCGGTGATGCGCAGCAGAACCGACTCGCCATGTGTATGCTTTTATACATGGCGAAGCTAATTTTACATGGTAATGACCGAAGTAGCCACCGTGACGAGCAAGAGCATGGTAAACATTCCCGCTCGTCTGAGAGCACGATACAAGATTGAACCTGGGAGCAAGATAGTGTTTGTCGAGAAAGACTCTGAAATCCTCTTGATACCTGTGCCGGCCATAGACTCGCTGTTTGGGATAGACCGGGATCACGGCGACGCTCTCAGAGAGGCAGCGCGAGAGCTGAACGAGGAACGACGCCGCGAGGGAAGGTCAGAATGAAATACGTCATCGATACAGGTGTTCTGTCGTTGTTCTACGCGGGCGATGAACGCGTCAAGCCTTTCTTTGGTCAGATTCAGGCTGGCCGAGCCCAAGGATATGTGAGCTCAGTAAACCTGGCTGAGTTCTATTACAAAGCGTGCCAGAAGCTCGGCAAGGAGACAGCGACCACGCGGTTTCATCAAACCAAGACCATCCTTGAAACGGTCGAGACTGACGGCGAGCTCGCGATGAACGCGGGTCTGAATAAATGCAAGTACAACCATCTCTCTCTGGCGGATACCTTCGCTGCCGCGCTGACCGAAAGGCTCAATGGGACTCTTCTAACCACTGATGAAGCAATCCTGAAGGTCGCAGAGGTTCACGTCAAGCACTTCAAAGTTTAGGGCCCATTCTGGCGGGCGCGTGGGGGAGATGAATGCCTGACCACTCCGCTTCGAATGCGAACCAGCGTCATCCGGCCCGGACTTGACGGAACCGGGCTCAGAAACCGTTGGGCGTCACGGAGTGCTCTGAATCGTCACGCTGATGAGGAGGGCCTGCTGCGCGTTCACCGGCTGGTCGTAAGTGTACAGGTTGGAGTTCGTGTAGACCGGCAGCGCCGCTATCGCGTCAACCACGCTCATGCCTTGCACGACGTACCCGAATACCGTGTACTCCCCGTTTAGCTCCGAGTTGTCGGCCAGGTTGATGTAGAACTGCGAGCCTCCGCTGGTGGAGGACGAGGTGTGGGCAATCGCGACGTAGCCCACATTGTTGGTGTAGTCAGAGTTCGTCTCGAGCGGCTCGGTGTAAGGCCCCTGGCCGTCGCCCCAGGTGTCCCTAGTGCTATTGACCGCTCCCTTGGTGTTCGGGTCTCCCGTCTGGATGACAAAGCCAGCCACGATCCTGTGCCACACCAGATCATTATAGAAGCCCTGGTTGGCGAGGCTCTCGAAGTTCGAGACCGTGGTGGGAGCTATCTGGGGGAAGAGCTCGATGACGATGGTCCCCTGGCTCGTGTCGAGCACCGCGTAGGGTCCGGCGCCTGAAGAGGACCCGAGCGAAGACGATGTCGATGAGCTGCTTGTGGTTGTCGACGAGGCCTTCGGCTGCGTCTCGTAGACATAGAACCCACCGATAGAGACTATCAGGATAGCCGCAACGAGCACGCTAAGGTACACGTTGAACCGCGATGACTTCTTGCCCTTTCTCGACCTCTTCGACAAGTTGCTCAACCCCTTACGTTATGGGATTAATATCCGTCTCGGGATTTCAATTCTGTCAGCTCCGCCGCGGTTCTGATTTCCTTGCAAAACCTCCGACTTCGGGCCGGCGGATGATAGGGCAGAATTGACGAGAACCGGCCGACTTCACCGGGGGCGCCAGTCGTGAAGGACGAAATCTTCGTAGATCAGGCTAGTTCGGAGTTGAATGCCGCTTGTATTTCGCCCGCTTCCCTGTCATAGTGGTTTCTATTCAATTCCTCGATCAAGCCCTGCTCGGCCGCGACCAGCGTCTGCCTCTGTCCCTTTTCCAGTGAGGGTGCCAGCCTTCCGAGCACCCTGATGTCTGCCTTCACCTTCTGAAGGAAGAACTCGACCCAGAACGACCGCTGGGTCTGCTGGGATGTCGGCGGTTCAGTCGCAGGGAACTGGGTGGCTTGCCAGGCGTACCCCCAAAGCATCGCCACCTTCTCATCTATTTCGCTCCGGCGCATCTCATTGGTTAGGTCGTGACCGACGAACGCCATTCCCACTATGGAAAAACCAATGCCGACCCCCACAAAAGCCAGCGCGGAGCTGGGAAAGGCAATCGCTCCTGCGGCTCCGACGACCAGGATAATGACACCAATGATCGTGAGGAGATACCCAATGGACGTTTCGGTGATTCTTCCTCTGGCCCACATGGCCATATTGCAAGGCCGCGCAATACAAAAAGGATTCTAAACAGGGCTGTGTTAACCTCGTTGTACATGAGAATTCCCACGAACCCAGCCGACTGTCATTAGGACGATTCCAGCCGACATGACCGTCATTGCGAGATAAGCCAGATCGTTCAACTCAAGAGACGCGGTGGCAGGGCAATGCATGATCCGGGTCGGGCAAACGTCGAGCCCGATTGTCCATGCCAGAGCCAAAGTCGAGGCCAGGCCAAGGACCGCAACTATGATCCCGATGTTGGTCAGCCTCAAGCCTTCGACTTCTTCTCGATACCCGGGTGCCATTCGTCCTAGTTGACTCCCCTCTTCCTTTGGAGCAAGACAAGTGAACGATTTGTTCGCGTCACTTAATAGTCTTGGCTCATCCGTTTTGCTACGTGAAAGGCAAGAAAGCTGGAATCCAGTCGTCAGTCGTGGCACTTTCGGCGGTTGTTGTTATCATGGTGGCTGTGGCCGGCATTTTGGGATACGGCTATCTTTCGACGGAGGGTCAGTTGTCAAGCCTGAAGACGTCAGGACGAGCCTACTGTTCGGAGGTCGGCTCCGCGATATCAGACGTCGTTGTGACCTTCGATAACGTGACTGAGAGTCTTCAGGCGCAAGTTCAGGCCGACAGCTCGATCATCTCGTCCCTGAACGCATCTCAACCTTCGGGGTATCAGCAGATCGTGACGATACTGAACGGGCAGATAACCCAGGATCTGACTATCGTCGCCCAGGTCAACAGCTATACTTCCATTTCGGAATTAGTAAATTCCTTCTGCGTCTCAGTTGCCGATTCCTAGTTCCCCAGTTGCCAATTCCTAGTTCCCCAGTTGCCATGCAGCAGGCGCTCACCTGCGGAATATATCAGAGGTACCGACACAGCGCGAAAATCGCAATAGCTAAGAGCGGACTGCGACCTTGTGAGCCTGTCGGTTTGAGAGGACAATGAAACGCCGAACAATAATTTGGGCGGCGGCACTCGCCTGCTGTATTCTGTCCTTCACGTTTGTTCCTCTTGTCCATGTAGGGGCGGTCGGGCCGGTTCCGTACGATACACATCCGTCGAATTACGTCTATGAGTCCTTGAGTTGTAGGACACTCGGCCTGGGAACCACCTTCTGGGGCGATAACTACGAACTGGCTTGCGGTGTCCTGATACTCTCGCACCGCTGATTCGCGGCGATCTGGCAGTCCATATCTGTCTCATGTCCCCGAAATTACCAGAAACCATCTAATCGGACGGTTCTGATAACGTGACGGGATATACTGTTTAGGTCCTATGTCATGTCCAATCCTCGGGACATTAACGGTGGTCCTGTCTCGTAGATTCGACAGGACGAGGTCCTAGCTCGGGATGGTGATTTATTAAGAAATATAGAGTTGGTCATGGAAGCTCTGTTTGGCACCCTTGTGGCCAACTGCCGGGAATGCATATCGGGCGCTCCGGGATCGTCTAACACTCCCACCGGTACCAAAACAGCCAGAGAAGGACAAGCTGCTCGATTTGGAATCCCTATTGGTCTCAAGTCCCCGAGATTCGCAGTATTCTTTCGACAGCCAAAAGCCACTAACGTGCGGCGCAACTCCACAAAGGATACCAGTCGAGGTTCGCGCGAAAAACGATGCGATAGCCATCACGTACTGGTACTATTGGGACTACGACATCATCAGGGGGGACCACGAAGATTGGGAACCGGTATCTCTGGTATACAAAGAAGGCAAGCTCGTCCTGGCGTATTCAAGAGTTCATGATGCTCTGGTCGAGCACACCCAATTCTGGAGTGAGCCCATCGTCCTATACTTTGAGGGTCGAAGCCACACGCCTGCAGTTAACTCCACCAAACGGCGGATTGTCCGAGGAAGTAGCGTGGCAAAGGAAGAGTGGCTCAGGATTTGCTATAGAAACGCCAAGAGGCTCGGGTGGAAGCTGAATTCTCCGCAGACACCTCTGATGACGACTGGAGCGCCCAAACTGGACCAAATCTATTGGAGAACTTGGGGTAAGCATTCGATTTTCCTAGAACTTTGAGTTTTGGAATCGTCGCAATTCTTCTTCCAGCATACCCGCTTCTGCCCTTGCTCCTTCGAGATCCCTTTTGGCAAAGATGATTAGACTATCAAGTCGCCGACGCAAGATGTCGCTATCGTCATCGAGATTGTAGTCGTCGATTTGCTTCAGGTAGGCAGTAAAAGTCCGAGTCTGCTGAACTGCTTTCTCCAAGGCAGCGTGGACCCATGCCTTATCAGGAGCCTTATGAGCAATTTCGAGATCTCCGATGAGGCCCTCCAGATATGCAGAGAAAATTGATCTTGTAAGTTTAACGCTTTTCTCGTAGTCGAGAGGAACAGGATTTATTGACTTGACTCTACCGCCATTGGCTTCGATTGTCAAGCACGCTTCTCGTACATATGATTGAGGCAAGACGAAGGTCGCCCTCCCAGCCCTTCTCAATGGCACATTTTCAAGCGCCCCGACAATTCGCTTATGCCTGTATACTTTGTTGCGGTACTTAGTTTTCCATTCTCGGCATCCAAAGAGCTTCTTTGAAAGAGTATCTTCTGGCACCTTGGACTCGTATCTAATCTTAACAAAAATCTGATTTTGAGTCTTGGCACTACTCATAATTCAGCCGGTATGGCTGTGGGTATTTAATTGTTTGAGCCATAAGTATTATGATTAAGCACTACCGCTCAAAACAGATTTCACAACCGTTCCTTATGGTTCCTAGAGTGAGCAACTACCGTTCTGTCAAATCTGCGGACAGCACCACCGCTAATGTCCCGAAGATTGGACATGCCACCAGAACCAATCGGACAAACGCATAAATTGTCGCTGAGATTTCAAGGTCTTCTCCCTTTGGGTGAAGCAATACGCCCTGCATACGGAAAGCTCGTTATGGCCATCGTCGTTGCTTGCTTGGTCGTCGGAGCTTCTATCGTTGTGGCATCCCAGCTGAGGACACCCACGACAGCGACATCAACATCGGTCACAACCGAGTTCGCAACCACGACGCTGATCGAAACTTCCACCATTTCGCTACCGGCAACCGCCGTAACAAGCACGACGACCTCGACCCAATCCAACGTGATTTCAACCACGTTGACTAGCACGATCACCAAGATTCAGAGCACGACCCTCACAAATACCGTTGTGGAAACGCGCGCTTCCACGTTCACCCTGGCGTCCGGGACGACGGACCAGATCCCACTGTCCGGAGAAATCGTGGCAGTCTACAAGCCTCTGGAAGTCCTGTTCACATACTATCCATGTAATCCGGCGATTCCATTTCAACCGCCCGGACCAACATGCGCGACCATAATCAATGCCAGCATGTCGGCCGTCACAAGCAGACCGATTAGCGGAGGTTTTTCCTTTTCAGCCAACTTCTCCGCCGTCCTGCCTAACAATCAGAGCTATATCGTGGCGGCCGAATTACAACCCCAAAACAGCACGCAATACAGCAACTCGTACCCCTCGGACTTCACGGCGGCATACCTTCCTCTCTTTTCCAACGCTCCCTCGATAGCCTACTACAACATTCAATGCAACTCCGAGGCGCTAGCCAACCAGTCTCTCAACTCGGCTCCCGTTTACTGCTATACTCACTACGCAAACACATACTGACGAACGGGTCAGGCTAGTACCGTTTCGATATGCAAATGACTTCGAATCGGACATGGATGCTCATAATGAGTTCCGCTAGTCCGTCAATATCCAGAGCCACGACTATGGCTAGCTCGTTCTCGCCCAACACACGCGGAAGTATGCTAAAGCAAACGCGCCCATTGATATCGAAGTAGCCGTGCTTTTCTGGCGGCCGTTTTGGTTGCGGGCCTGATTCACATTACGACCCGGGAACCTTGAGATTCGCGCCGCACGAGGGGCATTTGGCATCTCTGACAAGGTCAATCAGCATACCGCAATACCTGCAGGGAACCTTCACTACCTCTCGCTCTATGATAACAGTCTTGTTGGGGTCTTTTGGAGTTTCTCGCGTGAAGTCTTCAACTTCGGTCTGATGATCCTTGGACCACTTGTTGCTACATTTCGCACATTGGTAGAGGTCTCGCGTAGTCAGTCTCAGAGTGGGAACGCGCTCTTGCCTGTTGATTTGGGTCTCCTCCTTGTAGCTCGTGCCGTCTGAACGTCGCCTGTTCTTTGTGACAGTATCTGTTCGAGTGACTACTCCATAGGCGGGGACCCGGCTCACCACGAAAGAACCTGTTCTCTGAATCTGTCCGCGTGCTCCGCAATAGGTACATTGGGGTCGGGCGTAGTATACTCCGCCCGCAAGCAACTCGACAAATATGAGCACGATGCCGTACCCGGGCGAGATAAGAAAGATGATAAGGGTAAGAACGGCAGCGACCGCTAAGATGAGCGTGGTCTGTCGCATCTTGCCTCCCACCAATCTGCCTTAGCGATCAATAGGGTCACATATCGCTAGCAAGTGAAGTCCTCTGCAAGGCTGCCAGCCCCCGACCCTTGGTTGATGTTGAAGGTCCCGGCGTTGCAACTTCCTGAGGTGTCAAGCGCACCATTCCAGAAAATCGTGACCGTGTACTGGAAGCCATTGGGCAACTGCGCGTTGTAGTTTTCTTGGTCGGTATTGGTGATGCTAACAGTGCCATAGTATGTGTTTCCGGTGTTAGACGTAAACTCGACGTCCGTCGGATGGGTGCCATACGTCGTGCCGACGTAGCCAGATACTCCCACGTTCTGGGGGCTCCCGAGGCCAGATGGTCCTGACAAGGCGTACGCGACCCCAACAATCAGAAGTATAATGATGACTCCTATGGCCACGTTTCTACCCGTGTGCGACACGTGCTTCTGCACTTGAGGGGTGGAGACCCGTGGAGCTGCTTGCGTCGGCGCTGGTGGAGGCGATGGAACCGCCAAACGCGAGCCACAATAGGGACAGAAGGCAGTGTAGGCCTGAGTTTCTCTGCCGCACGAAGGGCAGAACGACATGGGGTTCAGTCTTCCCGGTGCCATTAATATTCAGACAGGACTAGAAATCTATATCCTGGCCGTGGAACTATTGAAAACGGAAAGATAGACACTTGCAAAGTGATGACATCGTTTACAAGATTAGTTACTTTTCGACTTTTTCTCTACAGCCCGCCAGTCGGCCTCACTAGGTACCTCGAGTTTACGGGAGCATTCCTCTTCTCTTCGCGTCAGTTTTGGCCCTAGTCATAAATTTCATCGAGTGCCCGGCTTTGGACAGAAGCAGACGCCACGCGCCATCGAGGATGTTCCGAAATCACCCGTTCGTTGGGCAGAGCGTTGAAAAAAGGCAAAAAGTCCTTAAGCAACGTCAAGAGGGCGAAGCAAAAGCCGGATTGTAATGCCCATAGCCGATGTCCAGAAGAAGCAAATCGCGCAGAAGAAGCGCCTCTTCCTCAAGGTCTGCCTGAAGTGCGGCTCGAGGAACGCCCTCGCCGCCACGCGCTGCCGCAAGTGTCACGCGTCGGACCTGAGGCTGAAGAACAGGTCAGTGGGCCTGAAGAAGTAAACCTCTTCCGAGAGCGAGCGGCCGATGGCCAACGTCGACCTGACATTCGCTCTGGCGGCCGGAATCACCCTCGGGGTCGTCCAGGGGGTCAGTGAATGGCTCCCCGTGAGCAGCAAGACGCAGGTCATCATCGTGTCGACCCTTCTCTTCGGGCTTACCTTCAGCCAGGGCTATACGCTGGGGCTCTTCCTGGAGTTCGGGACGTTCTTCGCCGCTGTCCTGTACTTCCGAAGGGAGCTCGTCCTGGTCTTCAAGGCGATAGTAGGCAAGGGCGGCCCCGGAGGGCGCCTGATGCTGAAGTACCTGCTGGTCATCACGGTCATCACGGGCGTCATGGGGATTGCCATCTACAAGGGCGTCGAGTCGCTCAACCCCGGGAGCGCTGTCGGCCTTCCCATGATAGTCCTCGGCGTCGTGCTCATCGCCGACGGCCTCTTCATACGGTACTCGCGCTCACGCGTGAGACCTCCAAAGTCCCTTCAGGACATGAGCCTCAGGGACCTGATTCTCATCGGTTTCGCCCAGGGCCTCTCGGCCTTCCCCGGTGTCAGCCGCTCAGGGACGACCGTATCGATGATGCTTGTGCTGGGCACCGACCCAAAGGAGGCGTTCAGGCTGTCGTTCCTCGCGCTCATCCCTGCCTCGGTCGGGGCTACCCTCGTGACGCTGCTTTTCTCGCACTCCACAATCGCCACTGGAACGGGGGTCCTCTCCCTTCCGGTGATTACGATCGCTCTCGTAGTGACCTTTGTGGTAGGGTCGCTGATGATCCGCTGGCTCCTGAGGGTCGCGGCCCATGAGAACATCGTGACGCTTGTCTTTATCTTGGGGGCTCTGGCGATTCTCAGCGGCGTGCTTGGACTGATCTTCGGGAGCTCCATCAGGCTCGAATAGAAACCGACACTAACGTTAAATCGGGAGCTAGAGGAGCGGCTCGGCAGGGCCGGTCGTCTAGCCTGGTCAGGACGTCAGAGCGATCCGTCAAGCTCTCACACAGCGAAAGCCTAGCGCCGCGAAGGTCGAGTGTTCGAATCACTCCCGGCCCACTTAAATTACTAAGAGGATCGCTTATCAAAATGCCCTTCCGGTAACCAAACATGCCTGTTGGGCGCAAATACGAGAACCTTCTCGACGATCAGGACGTCCTTCGACAGGAGAGCCTTGAAGCCCAGTCATGACAGCGACGGCCTCCGTGAGGACGCCGGGACTACGCTCAGACCACGCCGAGAGAGACATGAAGGAAGCAATTCCCAAGCCTCCCGTTCTAAAACCGCTCACCTGCGCCTATTTGAGATGAGCTTTCAGACCCACAATCGTAATCCCTACGAGCTCGCCCCTCCTAGTCCTCATCACTACGCCCTCCTGCGGTTCGATCGAGTCGTCGGCTTCCTTCGGCTTGCCCACTGAGATATATAGAACATCGCTCTTCTCGTCATAGTCTATATCCAACTTCTCAGGCTTCACGATTAGGCTTTCCATATTGGCTCACCCTTGATTCGCTTCAAATCCGAAGTGAAGTAGGCAGTTATTATAGCCTTCCGGCCGCTCGCGCTTTCCCTGTATACGACAACTAGATACTTGGGCCCGAGGTGCGTCTCCTTTACGTATCGGATCGCCTTTCTCTCCTCTCGGTTACCCTTTAGGATGAATTCGGGGTTCACCAGAACCTCCTTGATTAACTCTTCATAGCGCGAAACCTCGGGATGTCTCTCGCGGATGTGCTTCCTTGCTTCTTCAGACAGCGTCAAGGTGCCTGATCATAACCCCTGATTGTCATCCGGCATTTTGGCTAGACCTTTTACTTTGCCGTTAATTCTTTCATTCCGAATGTCTTCCGCGCCCTGTACGGCCAAGTCTTTTCGTCATCTTTCGCCCTGAGTCTCCTTCAACCCGTACGTGTGACCTCGTAGTTGACCCTATCATGCAGCTTACAAATGTTCTTCGACGGGGCACGCCGACTTGGTACGTAGACACTCGCTCTGGCGTAGACGCGACTTGGTCGAGTCGGCGTTAAACTCCTTCTGAGTGAGTCCGTCTTAAATAGACTCGCGGCGCGTCGCATTCCATGAAGGTCAGGCTGTTCCTGGTCCTCGTTCTCGTCCTGATCCTTGTAGCTCCCGCATTCGCCCTCTTTCACACACCACCCCCTTCCACCTACCAGAGCCCAGCTTCCGGAAGCTCGGTGGTGGTGATCGCAAGGGAGGACTACATCTATGTGAGGGTGATCCTTACGATACAGCCGGACGGACAGAACCAGACCGCGGTACTGACCTTCCCGAATGGAACGGCTGTGACGATAACCGACCGCCAGACCGAGACGATTGTGCTGCCGAACACCGTCTACTTCAGCGCATATGATACCGGTATCTACGGAGACGGGTACCACGTATATGGCAATCAGCCGCTGGACGTGTCGCTTCTGACGGGGGAGAACGCGACCAACTTTCTGACATCCTACTCGGGACCCGTGCCCCTACAGGGCATTCGACTGTACTATGTGGCGATCGATGGCGAGGCAATGATCTCCACTCAGGTCCTCGGGGTGTCGCTGTGAGCGACGAAAACGCGGTCGTCGAAAGGGTCGGAGACCTCATGAAGACGCTCGATGATGTAAGACGCTACAGAGAAATCGCCTACGCCATGGTCGACTTTCTGGGGATAGTCCTCGCCTTGACGATAGTGGTGATCCTGATCTATTTCTTTCAAGGCCTCTACGATGTCACCGCGGGGTTCCCGCTCACTGGCACGGTTCTCCTGTTTGGGATTCCGACGAGCACCCTCCTCTCGCTGATCGTCGTCATCATCGAACTTGGAGGGGTCCTCGGAGGGGTGCTGTGGGTCAGCCGCAGAGTGGACGGCATAAAGAAAGGCGAGTGGACGAAGACGCTGGACGAGGGGGTGCCGGGGGCGGTGAAACTCCTCTCTGAGATGGACTGGGAGGAGCAACTCTCGGTGGTCAGTACGGCTAGGATCGCTTACCTCTTCTACGCGGTGATAAAGACTGCCACATACTCCTTCCTGGTTTACTGGGTGCTCCTCGTCATCCCTGGTCTCCTGGGGTTGTGGTTCATCGTGCCGTCCGGCGGATATTTCCTCATACCGTTCTCGATCGTTCTGGTTTTGATCGTGACCAAGAAGAGCCTGCAGAACGGCTTCGCGCGGTTGCGTTCACTCAGTCTCCTGTTCTGGGACCTGAGGGGGTTCTACTCTGACTTCAAGAGCACCGAGTTCATCAACAAGGCCTGACCTGTACGTATTCGCGCGTATCATCAAGACCCTGAAGGAGAAGGGGTCTATGAACAGGACCGCGCTCGCTGTCGCTACGGGCCTCTCGTACGACCGCATGATCAAGTACCTGGACTGGATGATTGAGAAGGGTTTCGTAAGCCTCGATTCGGACGGCCAGGTCAACCTCACGCCCGACGGCGCTGAGGCGTACGATGGCATTGTGCGGTGGATCCTTGAACACGTTGGAAATCTAAAGCTCTCCCGGCTTCGGCAGTGACTCAGTAAAACCTCCGCCCCCTCGCAAACCAGGCGGGATACGAGAACGCATCAGCCTAGCACTCGAATTGGCAACCTTGGGCCTTGAGCTTGCCAGACTTTGTTGAGGCCGTCATCGGAGGTCCAGAGGATTAGAGGGCGAGGGATGGACAGGGCCTTCCCGATCAGGAACCTTTCTCTGAGCATGAAGAACAATCTTGGTCCGGTTCGAGCTGTTGGATACGGTACATATTACGCCGGTTGCAAACGGAGAGCCGTCGTCTCATATCAGAAAAGGGACCAATCTCTTCGTGCGCTTCATGTACTCTACATAGCTGTCGCCCAATTCTCTAGTCAGAAACTTCTCTTCTGAGAGCATTCTATGACCGTACGTCAGACCAAAGCTCAACCCAGCGACAAGGACTGCCGCCCACGTCTGAAACGCCAGTGCTATGCCAATCTGTATCATCAATATGCCGGTGTAGGAGGGATGCCGTATCAGGCGATAAGGCCCCGTCTGCACGACTTTCTGACCCGCCTGAACGCCTATCACGTTAGAGAAGTAGCGGCCCAAGACGGCAACTGCCCACTGCCTGAGGGCGACTCCAGCGAGCATCATGACGATGCCCAGAAAGTAGGCCCAGTCGGGAAGTATGGAAATGTCGAACTGGGGAATGAGCGTGGAAGCCAGGATGACGGCGATCCAGCCAGCCCCGGCGACGTTGTTCAGTCCCTTCTTGCGCTGCTCAATCTTGCTCCCACCCCGTCGCAAGCTCGGAATGATCCTTCCTCCGACGACCTCGCTCGAGAGCCATATCAGGACAACAGCAGCAAAAATTAGAACGTAGTCCTTATTGCCGAAAATCAGGTCGTAAGTTGGCATCGCAATGCCTCAGGATCGTTCAGAGCAAATCAGTACTTTAACGATCGCCTGGATGAACTCGTCCCTCTTTCCACATTCGAGTGGCACTCGAAATCCCTTCCTATGGCGCCTCCCGCGGCTTTAACGTGCGGCATAATCACCACTTGGACTCATCAGAGCTGGTGAGGCCGGTGAGCTTCGACCAGGTATACTTTAGTCCGGTGGATTTGAATCATTCATTGGAATAATCCTAATGCTAGCATGCGATTAGGGCGCCAAAGCGTAGACCGAGTCCTCAACGTGTAGGTGACTATCCCGACGGAGGCGCAATCAACCCCGAATCCCAACGATAGACAGATAGGAAGCCGGCTGGGACGCTTAAATACATGCCATACATGTAATACAACGATGAGCGGAGCTGTGTCTGTGAGATTACCAGATGATGTATCGAAGAAGCTGGACCGCCTCGCCAAGTCCCTTGACAGACCAAAAACCTACATCATCACCAAGGCGCTGAAAGAGTACCTTGAAGAGTACGAAGACTACTTGGTCGCACTGGACAGGCTCAATGACAAGGACGACCAGATCGTCTCGAAGAAAGCGCTGATCGACCAACTTGGTTAGAATAACCTACAAGAATTCGGTAGCACGAGACCTGAAGCTAATCGATAAGACCCGGGCCAAATCGCTGCTTGATGAGCTGGAAGACTCGTTGAATCGCAACCCTGATGCGGGAGAACCCCTGAAGGGAGAGTTCAGGGGTCTGTTAAAGCTCCGGATGGGAGACTACCGCGTGATATACGCAAGGACGGGAGGCGGCATTCTTGTACTGAGGATTGGCCACAGAAGCAAGGTCTATGGCCCCTGAACTGACTGATGGCCCAACATATGGCTGATCCATATCTCCCCCGTCTCGGGGTAGAATTCGCAATGTTTGATGGGATCGAGCATACCCTCAGGCACCTTTCCTCCCTCCACTTTCGCCTCCTTGAGGAGGACCTTATACTTTGGAAGACCAGCGAAGTATTGGTGGTTGAGCTCGTCGTATTTCCGCGCCATGAAGGCGTCGTCGATAATAGGCTTGTCTCCATTCCTCACCTCTTTCTGACTTTCCTCGCTCAATCTAAGCTTGTCTCCATTCGCCAGGCCTTATCAAAAAAATGGACCTCTTTTGAGCATCCACTTTTCCAGACCAAGCTTATTGGCACTACAGTAATGCCTCTCCTACCATCACGTACTATCTGCGACGCCTTGCAGAACATGATCAGCTCGGTTGAGCTGCGGTTTTTGGGCGAATACGTTTCCAGCGCTTCGAGTTTTTCTTGACATTGAGGTGAGTCGTACTCAAAGTCACTTGGGCAAACAGCTCTTTCCCGTCTTGCTGGAGTCCGTAGATGTCGATGCCCTCCATAGTCCTTCCGACGGGCAGAAGCAAGTGCGAGAGTCTTGGGATTCGCGGGTCGACATCGGTGAGTCGTCGGCCAGGGCGGCTTTCGGACAGACCCTCAAGGGCTTCGATCATAGCCTAGTGGGATAGCCCAACCGATAAGGGCAGTCACGCGCTATTCTACTCGCGGCGCAGTTTATTCTGCCTCCCACCATTAGGAGTTCGGGTCCCTTCCGACCCATTCCCTCCCCCTTATCTCTGCTGTGCCGGGTGCTTGTCGTTTGCCATACTTGCCTTTATAACGTAAAGACTCGCCAGAGTGAAGCTCCTCCGCGAAACTCTCCGGAGATCGCCGCGAGGATTGCAATACTCTGGCTTCGGCCACAGGGATGAGCCGCTAACTAGCCTGTCTAGCTCAACTTCGATCTCTTCGCTCGACATTGACTCTGTGAGCCCTGTCGAGTAGGTCATTCGCCCAAGCGTTGAATCTCACAGAGTCTGCCATCAGCGTCCTAAGGAACTCGATGTCTTCCTTGACTTCGTCTGTGGGGTTCTTCAAGTCCTGCCTCGACGCTTCATGATGTCGGGCTGGCTAATAAACGCCACTAGAACCAAAGTCCGGAAACCGTCGAACTGAACATCTGGCCGAGGACAAGGTCGTGGACCGGCTTTTCGGCACCCGACCAGAAGGGGTCCTTTCCGGCCCACGTATTGCCGTCTCTCTTCCCTCTGGGAGTTGAAGTACAGCCTGTCTTCGGCGAAAAAGCGCTGGAAGTACTTTAACTCAAGTTCGAGTCTCTTGGTCATGAACAACGCAGATATGAGCGGGACTAGACCGAATCTGACAGGCGGCGATTCGAGGCGAGACTGGCGTTGGCACGCGTTCAATCCCCGTGAGCCGCTTTAGTCTTTTTTCCGCAGCGGAGCACGAACACGCGACCAGCCTCGTGGCCGTTAATGCCTGTGCCTCTGTCCTGGCCTCGAACACATACGGACTTTTCTTACTCTGTCTCAGGTTGGAGACTCCTGTAACTTTCCAGCGAGCGGTCTCCGGTATCGCCGCTTCGTTATCAACATCGCCAACCCAATTTAAACAAGAAGCGTACGGAACACGATGTCAGACGGGCTGGCGCCTCGCAAAAGGCGCACGAAGCAGGTGGCGGCCTTAGTATTGCTGTTGCTGATCCTGGCAGGGTTTTTGCAGCTCGCGGGTTCACTCCCGCAGGTCCCTTCAGTTGGGTCCTCGCCACCGGCGTCGCAGGGTCTTCCCGGGTATTGCCCGACGGCAGCCTCGGTGCAGGCGATCGTCGATGCCCGTTTTCCGGATGCGAAGTTCGACCCTGCGTATCAGATCGGGACTGGGAATTGTATCGCATCGCCAACGGTCGTTCTCCCTGATGGCGAGCAGGTGGCGGTCGTGATAAACGACGGGACCATATCTTCGGTGACCATACTGAGAACGGGAACGATGGACTACCTCGCGTCGGCCTTCAGCCGCTGGTCCGGCTACGAAGCCTCCGACCAGCAAAACTTCTCGGTGTTGGGGCTTAAGGTGCCGATAGGCCAAGAACAGATCATGCTTGCGAGCGCACAGAGGACCGTCCCCTCGGTCCAGATCCCGTCATCGGTGAGCAGCGAGAACGGCTCAGCCCAAGCGCTCTGTTGTTCCCTTTCGGAGTGGGTCGGCCAGACTGATACACCGGGCGGACTGGGAGACTTGAAGCTCATCCAGATCGGGATAGACATGGCTGTCGGCCCGCTCAGTCAGACCCTCGACACGAGCTACGTCGGATTCTACGAGGCCCTTCCTGGTCAGGCGATATTCTTCAATTCGACGCAGGTCCCATGCGGCATGCCAGGGACCGGACAACTGTACAGCTCGAGCGTAGCCAACGTGGGCCAGTACAACGCCACCTACTGGCAGTACGCGCTGACGTTCACGAACGACGCGTGCGGCGGTTCGAGTTATGTCGTATACGTGAACTATCCGATGAATGGGCACTATGGGGAGATACAGTCCGAGGCGCCGGTCGCTTGCTTGCTCGGGGTTGTCGAACGGCAGGAACAGCTCCCGCAGTTCTCCGGCGACAGGACGGTGTCCACGTCGCTGGTGTTCAACGACGCGGGCTCCTCGCAGTCCCTCTCTCTCGCGCAGGCCACCTCAAGGGACTACGTAATCAACGTGAACAATGCAACCTCCGAGACATACAACACGGACATTGCGACTTCGGGAGGAGGGTTCGCCACGGAGTGGCTGTCATCGAGCATGTCCGGACAGACCGACCTCTGCTAGTCTGGGAGTCGCCGACCAGGCGATTGCCCTCACCGATGAGATCGGGTAAATGGGTCCAGAAGCGGGCAAAGCGTGAAAAGACCATCTATGACGCAAAGTTGCTGTGACCTGGTGCTTCGTGCCTGCTCGTCTTGTCTCTTGGGGCTCGTCAGGTCTCCCTGACGCTGCCGCTCGCGGCCCCGAGGTTGCGGCTCCGTATCGCGAGCGTCCTCACCACCTGATACATGAAGTAGAACCATGCCACGGCGAAGACTACCGTGAACTCGCTGGGAAGTATGCCGAGCAACACGATGGAGGCTGCGCTGAGCGCTACCCAGCGCGTATAGGTTTTGATCCGTCTGTCCATTATCCGGAAGTATGTTATCGACAGCGCAGCGATACCGTAGACCACGACGACAGCAAAGAGGGCGGTCACGACATCATAGAGCAGTCCCGCGTCCGCCTGAGGGACCCACCATGGCGGGAGATTGGCTAGCACGTAAGATACGAAAATTATGACCGGAGCCGCGATTCTTCCACCCCTCTTCCACAGGAGGACGTCCCTGTTGAAAAAATCCGCGCCCATCGCCACGTTGACGTTGCTGACGATCCACAGGTAGATCCCCAGAAAGGCGAAACCCCATGGTATGGCCTCGATCACCACTGCGGCATAGGAGGACGGCACTCCGAATATGTCGTCCACATACCCAGCGATTAGTATGGAAACTATGCCCAGCGCGCCGACGGCCGTCCATAGCGCCCTGGAGCGGTAGGGCGGGTCGACGAGCACCCTCCTCAGGCTGAGCGCCGACGATGCGATGAAGCACGCGGCTACGAAGAGCGCAACAAATATGACAACGTTCAGCGCCTCGCTAGGTGACACTGGGTGCTACCTCCATTATACCTCGAACGAACGAGAACCTGAACCATCCCGGCAGGGGTGGCTGACCCAGCATCTGCCTGACCCTGAGCAACGGCGTCACCGTGAGTCCCTGCTCGTAGAGCTTCATCTCGATTACCCCGTCGAAGAGTTGTTCCATCGAAGCGATCGCTGCTGGTGTGTGCATCTCCTCGTCTCCGGTGGCCAGAATGACGGCGTCCTGCTTCTTGATCTCGTCGACGAGCTGAGTCCAATACACGTACATCGAGTCAGGAGGATTGAGCACGAGAAGCGGGGAGAGGACGTCGGTCACGACCCTGATGCGCCTGCCCTGATTACGCGCTAGGGCCTGCTTGATGTTGTACGATATCGAGGTCGGGTCGCGGAGGTCGCACTTCAGCTGTGACCCTGCGCCGGCGATCCACTCAGGCACCCGGTCCTCGGGAATCCCGAAGCCCTTCATGTCCCTGATGACGTCGCTGACCGAACGGTGGGTGACGTAGAGGCAGTACTCGCCCTGAGTGAGCCCAGAACGGATGAACCAGTATCCCAGCGCCTGTTTTCCCAGCCCTGCCTGGCCGAGGATAAGCACCGATGAACGGTCGGGATAGCCGTCGTTCAATATCTGGTCGAGGCTGGCTATCCCGGTTGAGGACAACTTTTTGCATCCCGACTGTTCCGGCTCGCATATTCAGGTCTTTCGTAAGTCCGCACCAGGTGGATTACTCGCGCGAGTTCGGGGGATGGCGGTCCTCCTGATCACCCGTGGATTCCCATCCCTCCATCTCTTCGCCGTTCCTCGAGGGAATGATCTCATAGAATCTTGGCATGACCACTATACAGATGTTTGTCAATGGGTTCAGAACCGCAGTCGCCGTCCTAGTCTCACTCGACGCATCGGGTATAATCCCGTCTTTCCTTCCAGGGTCAAGACATCGCCACGGCAGTCGATTCGGAAGCGCGCCAGCCGACTCACCGGCGGCTCGACCGCACCCGAGCGAGACATCCCGAAAAGAGGTCGGCTTCGATTGCTTCCCAAGCCTTCCCGACTATATCATGACTAACTTGGCGCTGCGGATCGCGTCTTCCTTCTTGAACTCCTCGACCATCTTCGTTACCGTCGACGCCTCCCCTTCGACGAGGAACAGCTCGACGCAGTTCTTCTTGCCGATCTTGTTGTGGATGTGTGTCCTCACTATGTTGTCGAACCTGTGCTTGATTTTGGTGACCTTCTCCTCGTTCTCTTCGGTGTGGGTGCACACTATCACGGCGCTCAGGTCCCCGCTCATACCCTGCTTCTCCTTCGTGTCCTGGATCAGGAGCCTGACCCCGGCCCTCACCAGCTCGGACCTGCCTGTGTACCCGAGTGACTCCTGGATCTCGTCCATCTCCCGCACCATGGTCTCGGGAAAGGATAGACTGATTATTGCCATGAAGCCTGCTGATATTAACTACGATATAAGTTATAGTCGAGGAATTAATAATCTCCGAGTACCGCACATTGAGCCACAAGCCTTAACGTTGCACAACGCAAGTTTTGGCCGGCAATGATCGGCTTCGCGGAGACCTTCGGAGCCACGGTCGCGTCCTTCGTCCTGCCCGCCTTTATCGGGCTCGTCGTCATCTCCGTCGCCGCGAGGTACCTCGAAGCGAAGTACCTCGCCGCGTTCGCTGTAGGCCTCTACCTGTGGTTCTTCTCCGACACCATCTCCGACGCGTCGTATCTCTCGGTCGACAGCGGCTACAGCGGGGGGATATGGCACGTGCTGATCTGGCTGGTCTTCGGCGTCGGTCTTGTCGCCATGTTCGCGCTCGACGGGGGTCTCTTCTCGTCGGGACCCGAGAGCCTCAAGCTCGGCTTTGCGATTCCCCTGCTGGTGGCACTAGCGGTGGGCATCCACGGGTTCGGGGAAGGGGCGGCGATAGGCTCCACCGCGAAGGGCGCGCCGGGAGGCGACCTTGTGGCAGCTTTCGGCGGCGTCACAGCCGGTG